>CAMCQR010000020.1 GCA_945877115.1 Synechococcus sp. UW140
GAGCTGCCCGTTGTGGTGTTTGCGATACATATGCAGCGATCAGCAGTTACAGCAACCGACAATTGCCCTGTTCGTCGCCAGTTTAACGCCTCTCGATCGCTGAGACAAGTTGCGCTGCAGTCGATTTGGCTTTCTCAGTAGTCCCTAAATATCCTGAATTGCCAGCATCACTAATTTCGAGTGCAAAGATCAGGGACTTTGACCGAGTCTAGACTATTTGGAGAGGCCTATTTATCAGGGAGCAGAAACGCTTTGTGAGATAGTACCTCGACATAATGCGGCCCAAATCGATTTCAGCCTACTAAGCATTGCTGAAGCCAAAAAGGTTCACCAGCAGTAGCTAATGTGTGATTATCCAGTTACTGCGGCGCGATGATCTTATCCATAATGCTCAGCGCTATTAGTCTCGCTTGTGGTGGCCGGTAGTTAAGCGTAGATAGCCGACTAGGGTAGTAGCTTAAAAGCCACAAATCAAATTACGGCTACCTTGATAAATATCGCGTGGCCATTAATATTGTGTATAAAGACAAGATCTTGTCGCTTCTGAAGCTCTTGGCAAAATACAGTTATTCCTTCGCAACCGAGAAAACCATAGTCATCGAAAACAATTATACCACCTACTGTTAAGTGTGGAAGACACCATTCCACTACATCCTTAGCAGAAGAATAAACATCAACGTCACAATGTAACATTGCAATTGGTGTCTCCACTAAGTGCGAGGTTTCTTCGGGAAATATTCCAGTTAGAACACTGTAATTAGGGATCAGTAGAGATTCCATGAGATCTTTTACCATTGTTTCAGATGTATCAGCATGCTCTCCTCCTATGTAAGATGTATCCATTGAACCAGCTTTGACGACTCCCTCAAATGTATCTGCTAGGAATACCTTTTTCCCGTTGGCCTTGGCAGCCTTAGCCAGGATAGCGCCTGTACCACCTCGCCATACACCAACTTCAAGAATAGAGCCTTGTACATTGGTCAACTGTTTAGCAAGATACCAAAGTTCATAGCAGCGATAGATGTCGACAAGCGTATTAAGCTTTACTTTTTCATAGATCTTAATAAACTCTTTGTCATCAAGCCAAGGGGCCAGAGTAGAAAATGGAAGAATTCGGTGGTGACTGATCGATGAATTTGGATGAGTCCAAGGCTCTTGATCTCTGATCGTTTGGTAAGCGTCTCTGATGTTATCCGGCCTTGAACCCGGCATTGCGTCCGTGAAGAATTCAGTACAAATAAAATTTAGCACATAACCATGTACGCCACTTGGCAGACAAGCTTGGTTGACAAGTATATGGGAGTCATGCTAAGAGCATAAGAGTGACGTCAGCAAACAATAGCTTTTAAGACTATACCACTAAGCGTAGGCAAGTCGGAGGGCACAGATGTTATTAAATGCTGAACTAAATACTAAAATAAGATTCGAAAGGCTAGAGATGCAAGCCTGAATAAATAGATACTATAAAACTTGATCCACACGCTTTAACAGGGCCAATTAAACTTAATAAGCCATCCATTGCTGAAGAGTCCTTGACAATAGTTTAGTTGCGACATGCAATGCATAGATTTACTATCTTACATGGAGTTCTAGATAAACTCAATTTTACGAATGCCTCTTTCATGCAGAGCTGTCTCTATTTCTGACTTTCCCCATGATACACTGACGACAAAAGTAGAATCTGGGAATTCGCTGCAACATGTATCAATATCCATAAATTTATACATTTTTGCGTATTCAGACTGATTCAACTCAGCATAGCGTCTGTCAACAATTGCGGCTATAGGCAACCCTGATAAAGGGCCACCAGGTGAGATGGATCTGAAGAAGTTATCCCCAAATCCGTATGCGACGATTTGAGGGCTGGATTTTAATCTTTCACGTGTCGATTGCGCGCGAATCATCTCGTCATCAATATAACCTTGAAGTTCTTGCATTAATTCCTTATTGACTATCCCTTCATTGATATGCGGCTTGATATGTGGAGTTGCCAGCACATATATGGCAGGGTATAAATGTCCATCCTTGTAATCAAAGTCATTCCGGCCAGAATCGATCACAGAAAGTCCCCACTGCTCCACAAGATGATGCAAAGAATAATAAGAGAAGTGATTAACATGCAGCCTGTCAAAATAGTAAAGATACTCCATGCGTTGATATTGGCGATAACTTGCAGCATCAGGTACTTCGATATAGACCTGGCCCTGGGGAGATAGGCGTCTCAAAAGGTTAGCAATATCATCAAAACTAACCAGATGTTCAATGACGTGGGACAGAATGATCAGATCGAAGGTTCCGTCGAGATTAACCCAGTCTTCTGAAAAGAAGATTTGACTATCGGCTTGTTGTTCTGGACTTATATTAGGATCAACTGCGAAATAAGATTTGTCGGGAAACTCTTGGAGTATTGTGCGCAACAAGCCAGCCTGTCCGCAACCAAAATCTAATACTCGAGTCGTTTGAGGTTGGCTCAACAAGGAACGCAAAAGTTCCATTTGCTGTGTATATCTTTTCTTCGACTCTGCAGTTAGATTTGCATCTACACCATAGATATCATTTGTAATGGCCGCGTAGTGCGCTTTATAGCTTGCATTATCGCGTGGAGAGGTATATCCAAAATCACAAGATGTGCAAATTTGGATACCAATAGTCTGTGGCAAGAATTTCGTTCGCGAAAATGTAAGAGAATGGAGGTGTTTAGCGGTTCCTTGACAAATGGGACATTGTTGGGACATGAATGACTTTAAGACTCACTGTGCACACAAGCTAGCATAAAAACAGTATACGATTTGCTTTCTATCTGGATATCGTGAGAAACTATTGAGAGCAACGACAAACCAACGCTAACCATCAAAGCCTCTAGTGCACTTTGGTTGAAAAAGTTGATATGTTCGTGCCAATGACGCTTTTTCCTAAGTAATTTTACCCCATCTAGATATTCTTTGACAAGATTTTCAAGTGGTACCTCTATATATAGAACAGTTGTTGGCCTCATGATGGCCTTTATCTCCCGCAAAACTTTGCGGGGAAACGGTACATGCTCAAGTACATTACTGCAAACAATTAAATCATAGTCATTCTTGGCAGCTGTTTGTTTGGAAACTTTTGGGAATAGACCAAAAGTTTCCACCCCACTGATGTCATAGATATGTATTGTATTAGAAGCGCTTTCTTTAAATGGGGTGTTTACTCCTGTGTCACCACCCCAGTCGAGCACACGCATCGTTTTTGGCAGGTATGGCTGCAGGAAACTCTCTACATCTCCAATATAAGACATACCTTCTAGCAATGCTTTATTGCGCTCGGTGTAACCTGGCTCATATTTCTCTCTTAGCAGTGTGTATTCGCTATCACGATAGTTGTCGTATAATCTCATCATTTCACTGTCTGAAAACCTTATGTCCATAAACAGTAACCCACATTGCTCGCAAAGGAGCGAATTGCAAAGCGAATAGGCAATTCCTTGAGGTATTGTTTTCAATCCCCAACTCTCATCAATTAGAGCTGGTTCCCAACTGTATATCCGCTGAGCCATGAATGGCATCAATATTGCAGGGGACCGGCTCAATTGTTCACTCCCACAACATACGCATGAGGTTGCTGTATGCTGATACTCCTCGGAGTGTATGGCTTTCATGTTAACGGTTGCAGCAAGTCAAGTGCATGCCAAAAACCAGCCCCATGGTCTTTGTGGCCTTGCCATACCTCAGGGATGAAACTGACATTTTGGCTGCCTACAATGGTTTTCCACGATTGGTCCCAGTTTACATCCCCAGTGCCCATCACCACACCCTCGCCATTGGTGCCAGAGGCATCGGCGACATGCAGGTGGGCTGTCACGGGCAAAAGCAGTTCCAGGGAACGCTGAAAATCTAGCGCGAAATGATTGCAGGTCATCTGCAGATGGGCCAAGTCCAGACACAACCGCAATCCATGGGTCTTGGCTTGTTCTGCCAGCTCCTCCGGCATCATGAAAATGTTCTGGTGGCGCTGGCCTCCGAAGTGCCAGGGAAATGGCGCCATATTTTGAGGGATGAGCTCAGTGCCAGCAAAATTAATCTGCTGGCAAGCGCTGTGGAAGCGATCATAGAGCTCTGTGCGGTGCTCCACCGCAAAAGGTGCATCTGCTGAGAAACCCCCCACATTGGCCACAATCAGCATCGAATCAGCCTTTGGGAAGAAGGGGGCCAGTTGCAATGTGGCATCAACGACCCGTTGCAGATTGTGAATCGAACGCTGGCGATAGGCGATGTCATCGGAGGCCAGATCCAGCAATTCGCTGTTTTCAAACAGCTCTGGTGCGTGCACAACCAATCGGCTGCAATCCACCGTGTGCAAATAAGGCTTGGGATCAACAGCCAAATCGCGATAGGAGAGATGAAACTCAAACAGATCGGGATCAATGCGGTTTGAAAAGTCGGCGAAGTCGTGATAGCGCACTGGAATGCCCCACTTCACCGGGAAACTATATTGGCGTTTATTCGTATCCAGGCCAGTGATGTCGCTATCAAAGAGAAAGTCGCCTTGGGCTATGTTGCGTTGCGCTGTTTTACCGATCAGCTCTTGGAGCCGATAAGGGGCAAGACCCTGTCCAGGGCTGGCCACACGGAAGCAGTCGTTGCTGAACACTTCACCCGGCATGATGGCACGGGTAGCGATAACGCTTTTGGCCAGGTTTTCACGGTTCAGCAATTCGCCCTGGCTCACGTGCCGCGCCGGGCCATCCCAGTGCAACGCTTGTTCCACAGAGCGGATGCCATCGACCAATTGCTTGAATTCAGCTGGTTCAAGACTTGCCAGGTGGTCCGGTCCTTCCATGCTGCGGTCTAAGGTGATGTGCCGCTCAACAATACAAGCACCTAATGCAACTGCTGCAGTGGTGATTGCGGTGCCCCGTTCATGGCCGGAGTAGCCAATCAAAGGGTGGAGTTGTTTGAGGCGGGTAATGTAAGGCAGTTGAATGTCGCTTTCCGGGGCCGGGTATGTGCTGTTGCAATGCAAAAGTGCAAACTCTGCATTGAGTGCATTGAGTTGGTCAATCGCTCGAATGATCTCCTGCTCAAACGACATTCCGGTCGATAAGATCAGTGGAATGCCCAGTGAGGCGGCTTTGGCAATCAGGTAAGGGTTGCAGAGATCTGCCGAGGCCATCTTTAAGGCCGGCACATCCATCGTGGCCAGAGCATCAACGCTCGGTTCATCCCACGGCGTGCACATGTAGGTCACGCCCCTCTCCTTGCAGTAGGCGCGCAGTTCACGGTGTTCCTGCAGGGAGAGTTCCACCTTGTTGAGCAGGTCTTGGATGTACTCTGCACCGAGATCTTCGGCCACTGAACCATCGTCGCGACTGCGATAAAGCGCCTCTCGATTGCGCAACTGAAACTTCACGCAGTCAGCACCTGCCGCGATTGCGACATCGATCAATTGGCGCGCCATGGCCACAGAGCCCTGGTGATTGTTGCCGATCTCGGCTATCACAAACACACGGGAGCCGCCAATCAGGTGGTCATCGATGGTGAACGTCGTAGAGCTCATAAAACTTTGGTGCGCCAAGAGACTACTCCGCCCGTTTCAAAGCGGAAGCTGGACAATGTGCAATTCAGGTCTCGCAAGCAGCGGGCAACCTGCTGGCGATATTGAGGCTGGACAAAAAACAAGAAAAAACCCCCCGCACCTGCGCCGAGCAACTTTCCTCCCAGGGCACCCGCTTCGCGCGCCGCTTCGTAGATCGCATCAATTTTGGGTGTGCTGATCGAGGCAGAAAAGCTTCGCTTGAGCCGCCAGGCCTCATCCAGATTGCGGCCAAAGTCCATCAATTCGCCACGGATCAGATGTTTGTGCATCTGCCTGCAGAGGCTCACCATTTGAGTCACTTGGTGAGCATTGTCATCTTGGCTTATCGTGACGCGCTGTTGCTCGTGCAGTTTACCAGAATCGTGCTTAATGTGCGAATCACACAGAATCAGGCATTCTTCAAGCTCGTTCAGGATGTTTGGTTCCATGCGGATCGCGTGGACCAGGTTTTTTTTGCCATCCAGCTCGATCAGGTTGAATCCTCCAAAGGCAGACGCATACTGATCTTGCCAACCACCAGCGATCCCAAAGCACACCCGTTCGGCATGGAAGGCCAGCTCCGCCATTTCATAGGTGCTCCAGTGGTCCAGTCGCATTTCATTGAAGCTTGCAACCACCGCCGTTGCAACCGCTGAGGAACCGCCCAGACCGGATCCAACCGGGAAGTCGGATCGTACGTACAGATCGAAACCGAAATCAGGCTTGATCACTGAAACAACAGATGTAAGCAAGCTGCGATCGGAAGACTTGAGCAGATCCATGATCGATGCAAAGTGCTCATGGGTGTCTAAGTCCTCGGAGTAGATGTTAATTTCCTGGTCTGCCCGCGGAATCAGTGTGGCGTGGCTGTAAAGAGCCACAGTGGTACTTAAGGCCGCCCCGGGTCGATCAACAAAGTAATAGGTCAAATCCGAGCCGCCGCCGCTGAAGCTGATCCTCACGGGTGCCCGTGCCCGGGTCAGGATCGGGGCTTCGGGGGAAGCGAGGTCGTAGTCTGCGGTGACCAGATCAACTAATTTGCCTTTCTTGTCAACCCGAGGGATGACGTGAAAACCAAGATCAAGCAGCTTGAGCAAGTGCTCTTTACTCGCTTCTAGGTTGACACTGCGATACTGCGTATTCATGCAGGCGGTAACAAGATCAGCCGTGCTGCCACCATGCAGCAAATGCCTACGCAAATCGCCATTGGTAATCAAACCAAGCAAATGATCGTCTTCATCAACAATGAAGACGATCTGAAACCGGCTTGACTCCATTCGCTCTACTGCCGCAAGTACATCTTGCGTACACAGCATCGTGAGGTGGTCAGTGAGATCGTTCACAGCAAAACCTCAAACGAGATTGGCAACGAATTGCCTGATCAGGCTGACCTCCTGATCGATCATCGCCTCGGTGAGACCTGGAAAGGTGCCCAAGAAGATGGCTCGCTCCATCACTAGATCCGCGCCCGGCATCTCCGCTTCCACCAGCCGCAGCGCCTCGGGCCGCTCGCTACGCAACTGCACAAAGGCTGGCTGCTTCAACAGGTTGCCGCCGAACAGCATGCGGGTGCCCACGCCGACGCTGGCCAGATGCCGACCTAGATCGGAGCTGGTGAAGGGAGCTTCCGGTTTCACCAGTAACAGGAACCCGAACCAGCTGCAGTCGGTGCTGCAACCGCTGTCATCCCACTCGAAGGCACCAGTGGCTGGATCAAAGCCGGTGGCATGGGTGGGCAGGCAGAACTCCAGCAGGTGGCTGAGGGGTTCGAGGCCCCGGCGCAGCCGCAGCCAGTTGCGCTTGCGGGCCTCGATGAACTCGGGCAGGCGCCTCAGCTGCACGCGGCCGATAGCGGCCTGGGGATCGAGCGGTTTGAGGTTGTAGCCGAAGTGGGAATAGATGTACTTGTGGTCGTAGCCCTTAGGCAGTTCGCCTAGCTGCCAGTCATAGCGCTTGCCGCAGGTGTCGTCTTTGCCGCTGGGGCACCAGCAGTCGCGGCCCCAGTCGCGGAAGCTCTCGACGATCCGCCGGAGCAGGGCGCTGTTGACGATGTTCACCGCGCCACCCTCGCCCATGGTGAGGTGATGGGGCGGGTAGAAGCTCTGGGTGCTCAGATCTCCCCAGGTGCCGGTCCAGCGGATCACGTGGTCGGGGCCGGCGTCGAGGCCTGGGCTGTTGTCCTTGAAGCCGAGGCTTTCGGCCACGCTGCGCGGCATCGTGTAGGAGCAGCCGAGGGCATCGCAGTTGTCCTCGATCAGCCAGAGCTGATGGCGGCGGCAAAAGGCCAGCACCGCTGCCAGATCGAAGGGATTGCCGAGGGCATGGGCGGCCATCACCGCCTTGGTGCGCCCAGGCACATAGGCCTGCTCCAGCTGGTCGACCCGCAGGTTGCCGGTGACGGGGTCGTTGTCGAGGAAGACGGGGATGCAGCCGTTCTGCAGGATCGGCGTGACGGTGGTGGGAAAACCTGCCGCGCACGTGATCACCTCATCACCGGGTCGGAGCCGCCGTTCGGAGGACAGCAAGGGCGAGGTGAGGGCCGAGAGGGCAAGCAGGTTGGCCGAGGAGCCGGAGTTCACCGCCAGGCAGGCCCGCACGCCCAGGAAGGCGGCCAGTTCCTTCTGGAAGGCCTCGCCTTCGGCCCCCAGGGTGAGCCAGAAATCCAGGGTGCTCGATACGGCGGCTTCCACCTCGTCTTCTGTGAAGACCCGGCCGGCGTAGGGGATCGGGCTGCCCTCAGGCCAGGGGGTGCGGGCTGGGTCTGCGGCGGGGCGATGGGACGCATGGGCCTGCCGTGCGTAATCGCGGGTGAGGCTGAGGATATGGGCCTTGAGATCGGGAAGCGAGGTCACGCGGGTCGGGGCTGAGGTAGGCGTCCGGATCAAGCCCCTTGCATTTAAGGGCAGTTGCCAGCGAAGCCTGCCGGCGCCTGTTCCAGCTGAGCGTGCGCCCTAGGGCGTAGGGCCTTGCAGAAGCGGTCAAGGATGCACTCCACTTGGGCAAGCAACCAAAGTTCCGCCCAAGGGCCGACTCGGTGCGGCCTTTGGGCCGGCAGCGGCGGGTCAAGGGTGCCAGGAACCCGTTGTATAACAGCCCAGGGTGATTGAACTCCCAACCTCTCCCTCGTACTGCTTGGCCAACCCGATCCACCTTTTTCGCCGTCTTGTTCGCCATGGCCTGGCGCCGCTCCGCGATCCACGGCCCGCCTCGCGGCTGATTCGCCAGACCGCCCGCAAGGAATGGAAGGTGCTGAGCCTCAGCATGCTCTGCAACCTGCTCCAGGCTGCCGCCGAAGGCGCCACCCTCGGGGTGGTGTTCCTGGCCGTGGACCTGCTCTCCAAACCGGCGGGCCAGGCGATCGACTGGAGCAGCAAGGGGTTGCTGGGATCGCTGCCCCAGCTCACGGCCGGTCTGAATGCCATGCCGCGCAACGAGCTCTTTTTATTGATTCTGGGGCTGGCGGTGCTGCTCAAGCTGCTGCAGAGCGTGGCGATGTACCTGGGCTCGCTGGCCATGGGCTACTACAGCGCCCGCACTTCATCCCGCCTGATGGCGATGATTCACTCCCATATCCTGGGCTTCAGCTTCGCCTGCGCCAGTCGATACCGGGTGGGCGACCTGCTTTATGTGGCTGGTTCCGGCCCCGGTGCCGTGATGAACGAAATCAACATTGTCAGCACCATCACGCTCACAATATTGATGATGCTCACCTATTTGGTGGTGCTGCTCAGTCTCTCGCCCTGGCTGCTGGTGGCGGCCCTGGTGATGGGCGGATTGCTAAGCCTGGTGCAGCAGCAGTTGCTGCCCCGCATCCGGGAGCGCGGGTTCGTCACAACAGAACTCGGCAGGGATCTCTCCAGCCGCATCACCGAAAACATCCAGGGCCTGCGGTTGCTCCATTCCAGCGGAGAATTGGATGTGGCAGATCAAGGGGTGTACGGCCGTACTGGCGACATCGAGGTCAACCAACGTGCCGCCACCCGACTGAACTCCATCACTGGTCCCATCAACACCTTTCTGCCCATCCTGATGATCGCCGGAATCGCCGGCCTCAGCCTGATGCTCTTCGGTTCCCGCAATTCCGGTGTGCTGCCCAGCCTGGTGACCTTCGTGGTGGCCCTGCAACGCCTCAACAACACCTTCGGCTCGGTAGCAGCATCCCTGGGCAGCCTCAACACCAATGCCGCTCCCCTGGATCTGCTCAACAAACTGCTCGAACCCGCCGACAAACAGTTTCGTCGCCGCGGTGGTCTTACGTTCAAAGCGCTTCAGCAAGGCATCAGCCTGCGTAACCTCACGCTCCAGTACAGCCCGGAACTCCAGCCAGCCCTCCGCAACCTCAACCTGGACATACCCAGGGGTAGCACCGTGGCCCTGGTGGGGAGTAGCGGTGCCGGCAAAAGCTCGATTGCCGATCTCCTTGTCGGCCTCTACGACGCAACCGAAGGCCAGATTCTGATCGATGGTGCGCCACTCACGGATTTGGATCTGATCAGCTGGCAGCAGCACCTTGGCGTGGTGAGCCAGGACACCTTCCTGTTCAACGCCACGATTGCCGAGAACATCAGCCACGGCAGCCCCAACGCCACCAGGGCCCAGATCGTGGAGGCGGCCGAAAAGGCCCAGGCCGCTGGCTTCATTTCCGATCTACCTGATGGCTTCGACACCTTGATCGGCGAACGGGGCTATCGCCTCAGTGGTGGTCAGCGCCAGCGGCTTTCCCTGGCCCGCGCCATCCTGCGCGATCCAGAACTGCTGATTTTGGATGAAGCCACCAGCGCCCTCGATACCCAAAGCGAAAGGCTGGTGCAGCAGGCCATCGACCAATTCGAACGCCAGCACACCGTGCTGGTGATTGCCCACCGTCTCAGCACAATCGTGAAGGCGGATCTGATTTGCGTGCTGGACAAGGGGCAGATTGTGGAGAAGGGCAGCCACCAAGATCTATTAGATAAGAAAGGTATTTATGCGGGTCTTTGGAAGCAACAAGCCTACTCAGCAGGCAAGTCTAATGCCGAATCAACACTCGCCTTTTAACACAAATCTATCATGTGCGACTATATATAAATACTCAGTTTAACAAAATTAATAAGTTGATCTTTAGTGAACGAATCAGTCACCTCTTCGGAATCCCGCCAAAGCATTCCTGATTAACAGCTTCGATTGGGCCACTTGGGTTCTTAATTTACTCCTCTCTCGGAAAGCATGCAAATGAGTAGTTTCTCTTAACTGCCTCGCCAAGATCCAGGGATTATGGTAATGAATTTGAATTAATGTTGTTATGGATGATGAAAACCAGACTGACCACTTTACGCTTCCTTCACACACCTCTTGATAACTAGATTGAGTAGCCCACAACCATTGGGGAAACAAAGAGTAGGCCAAGCTGGCTTTGCAAGGCTTTGAGACATCAAGTATTAAAATCTTGGCCATGCGTTGAACTAAGGCGAGACGGCTCCATCGATGAACTTGACGATAGTCAATCAAGGGGGAACTAAACCTGAGTACTTCTTTGTTTTCAGCCTCAAGCCCCTGCAAGAGCAACGCGACTTGAGAAGCACATGAGTGACTTAAATCAACGAATTGAATCATGTTTTCCATGAAATAAGAGCGCCGCCAAACGGTCGCAGATATAAATAAAAGATCGCCAAAGAGCGAATTCTCCAGCAGCTCGACGCCATCCGTGCAGCGATAATGTGGAATTAGCTTTCGGGACCATTGATTAAATACAATCGCAATTGTTGATTCCGAAGCCAGTGGAATCGCCTTGGATATTGCCACAGCACACTCTGGGCTCAATGAATCATCATCGCCTAATATCCAAACCCATTCTTCTGATAGATGGGTGATTCCGTACATGATATTTGCAATAAAGCCAACATTTGCATCGTTTTCAGCTCCGGTGATCTCTGGCGTCATTTGACTCAAGCAAAGATCATCCAGGCCATATTGGCCTGGATTCACTTGTACATGTACCCGCTGACCTTTACCGAACTGACCAGCGATCTCATCTAGCCGAAGACGAACCTCTTCTGGCCTATCCCATGTAGGAATAAGAATCCCCAGATCATTGAAGCCGGCGGGTACTTCAAATTGGTTCATTGAAGACTAATACGCATCCTGAAACTCATAAAATTCTGGCACCAGCATGGGCTTGGTATGGGCGTGGGCTTCGTAGGAACCGAAATCCTTAACAGGGCAAATAATCCTAGCGGTAAACCCGTGTTAGGAGGGGGCAACTAGTCATTTTTGGCTAAATGAACACGCTGTCTCGAGAATGGACTGCTTTTAGGGTGCCGTGATGTCGCCCCACCATGGCAGCAAATAAAATCTATCCAGTTCTACTGGGATAGACTTCAATAAGTCTTGGACTACTACCTCATTAAGTTTCCCTCCCGATGCCATCCGAACACCCAATCATTTTGGCTGATCTCGATCAAATTGTGTCGACATTTTCCCCGTGGGAATTTTTCCGATCCCAATCTGTGTTTCTCACCGGTGGCGCTGGCTTGCTCGGATCCTATTTGGTGAGAACGTTGTTGCGGGCCAACGATTGCCTGGATTTGAATCTACGCGTAACCTGCCTTTTGCGCCAGATGCCGGGCTTGACATCAAGGCTTAATCCCTGGCTGAATCACCCGAGCTTGAATCTTGTTTTTGGTTCTGCGGAGGATTATGATTATAGTCTGCTTATGCCGCATTCGATTGTAGTGCATGCGGCCAGCCAAGCCAGTCCCAATGTATATAATAAGGACCCGGTTGGAACCATTCTGCCAAATAGTTTAGGCACGGTTCGTCTTTGTGAGCAGGCCCTGGGCTGGCAGGCGAAAAAGTTACTTTTTTTCAGCACAGCCGAAATCTATGGTGTGAATAGTAAAACCGACATAGGCGAACTTGACTATGGTTACTTAGACCCTATGGCCTTGCGTAGTTGCTATGCCGAAAGCAAGCGTATCGGCGAAACGATCTGCAAGGCCTACGCCCATCAGTATTCCCTGAACACTACCTGCGTGCGCATTTTCCATACCTATGGTCCCCAAATGGCGTTGGATGATGGGCGAGTCTTTGCTGACTTCGTCAGGGATGCTTTGCAGGGAGACACGATTCGCCTTGCTAGCGCAGGGACTGCAATGCGGTGCTTTTGCTATTTGACAGATGCTACGATGGGCTTCTTGCGCTTGTTGGTCGATGGTTTTCCAGGTGAATCCTATAATTTAGCTAATCCTGATGCTGAAATCTCTATTCTTGATCTGGCTCACCTAATCAGTGGGCTTTCAAAAACCAAGCCCAAGGTTGAATTCGTTGATCCTGAGCATGCCAAGCCTGATTACATGCCAAGTCCTGTTCTTCGCGCCCTGCCCAGCATCGCCAAGATCGGGGCCTTGGGTTGGAAGCCTCTGATTGGTCTTGAAGAGGGCTTCAGTCGCACTCTTGAATCCTATTCGTTTTAAATCAGGGCCAATGACCTGTGCTCATTCTCCGTAAAAATCTTGATCGTACGGGTCTTTCCAGAGGCAGGGGTATCCGTAAAGAGTTGATGCCATGAAGGTTGCTTATTCAGCTTGAGGATTGATTTGTTTCTTCTCCTTGCCCTCCAGCAACCTCTCCAGCCTGGCCTCCATCTCCTCCACCTGGCTGAGCTGGTCGGCGATTTTTTGGGCCGCCTGGCGCAGCTGCAAAAACTGATCGCTGGGCTGCTCGGTGCTACCCCAGCGCAACTCCGCCTTGGCCAACTCCTCCTCCAGCCGCCCCTGCAGCTTGGACCGCAGGCCATCGACCTGCTCCAGGGTTTTCAAGGCCAGATCCTTGCCTTTCTCAATGTGTTCGGGTTCGACCGTGATCCCCTGCTTCAACAGCATGCGGACGCCCGTGAGCACGGCGGCGGGCATGAATTGGCCGAAGGCCAGGGCCCCCAGGCTGCCGGTATGCAGCCAATCTTCGACCTGGCTGCTGCGATGCCGGCCCGTCTTGCACCAGTGGGCGAAGTGCTCGCAATTGTTAAAGAGCAGGTTGTAATTCTGTTCTCCCAGCCGGCCCATGGCGCGGCGCAGGGTCACCCCGGCCGGTGAACAGCTGTCATCTGGATAGCTCACCACCGTGATCTCCTGATCCCGGCAAAAATCCTGGCGGGGACTCCGCAGAATTTCCCTTCCCTCCAGGTAGTGGGCCACGGTGCCGTCGCCCAGGTCGATGCCGTGGTGGTTGAACAGGCCGTGTTGGCGGGGGGCCTGGAGATGGTCGGCGGCGGCCAAGGGCGTTGTCGTTGGATTGCTGTTTCCAGTTTCGCCCCAGGGACCCCTTGCTTCCAGGCGTGGCGATGGTGGGATTGCCCGCCCCTCAATAGGCTCCTGGTGGGGAAGGGTTGAGACTCAGGCGCTCGCCTGTTCGTCCCGGTCCGTTGGCGCCAGGGGCAAAACCTTGGCCTTGCTGCGCTGCTCCACCAGCTCCCGGGTGATTGTGAAGGTCTTCACGTCCCGCCTCGAAGGCAGGTCGTACATGGCCTCCAGCATCAGCTCTTCGACAATGCCCCGCAGGGCCCGGGCCCCGGTTTTGCGGCGATGGGCTTCCATCGCGATCGCTTCGACAGCACCGGCTTCGAAGTTCAGGCGCACGTTGTCCATGCTCATCAGGGTCTGGAACTGCTTGACCAGGGCATCGCGGGGTTCCGTGAGGATGGCTTCGAGGGCCTGGGCATCCAGGGGCTCCAGCACGGCGGTTACCGGCAGGCGGCCGATGAATTCCGGGATCAGGCCGTAGCGCACCAGATCACTGGGCTCGAGATGGCGCAGGGCCTCGGTGGCATGGCGTTCTTTGTTAGGTCGCAGCCGTACCTGGCCGTCGGTGGGCAGGAAGCCGATGGCGTTGCGGCCCATGCGTTTCTGAATGACATCTTCGAGGCCCACGAAGGCGCCGCCGCAAATGAACAGGATCTGGCTGGTATCGATCTGGATGCAGTCCTGGTAGGGGTGCTTGCGTCCACCCTGGGGTGGAACGTTGGCAACCGTGCCCTCCAACATCTTCAGCAGGGCCTGCTGCACCCCCTCTCCGGAGACATCGCGGGTGATCGAAGGGTTTTCGCTCTTGCGTGCGATCTTGTCAATTTCATCGATGTAAATGATGCCGCGCTGGGCCTGTTCCACATCCAGATCGGCCTTCTGCAGCAGCCTTAGCAGGATGTTCTCCACGTCTTCGCCCACATAACCCGCTTCGGTGAGGGTGGTGGCGTCAGCGACGGCGAAGGGAACATCCAACAGCTCCGCTAGGGATTGGGCCAGCAGGGTCTTGCCGCAGCCCGTGGGCCCGATCAGAAGAATGTTGGATTTGTGCAGCCGGGGGGCTGTCGCGTCGGTTTCGCCCTTGCCATCCCCCTGCCAGGCCAGGCGTTTGTAATGGTTGTACACCGCCACCGCCAGCACCTTTTTGGCGTCTTCTTGGCCGACGACCTGCAGGTCGAGGAAACTTTTGATCTGCTGGGGTTTGGGGATCGTGGCCAGGGTCGGCAAGGGCTTGGCCGATTTTTTCGGGTTGGCCACCCGCCGGCCCGCCTCGGCCGAGGCGCGGCCGCCATGGCCCTGACCATCGACCAGCTCCTCATCGAGGATCTCGTTGCAGAGATCGATGCATTCGTCGCAGATGTAGACACCCGGTCCGGCGATGAGCTTCCTCACCTGCTCCTGGGACTTACCGCAGAAGGAACACTTCAGGTGGGCGTCGAACTGGGCCATCGGCAGAGGGGCGGCAGGCGGCGGAGCATCCGGGCGGTCGGTGGGGACGGTGGAAGGACCCTGGGTCAAGGATCGCCCCTGACCCAGGGTTCGTCAGCCTTCCTTAAGGATCAAACCGGGACACTGTCGGTAACGACCCGATCGATCAAGCCGTATTCAACCGCCTCTGGGGGAGAAAGGAAATAGTCGCGGTCGGTATCTTCGGCAATCTTCGCTAGGGGTTGGCCGGTGTGTTCGGCCATCAGCCCGTTGAGGGTGTCCTTGAGGAAGAGGATTTCGCGGGCCTGGATCTCAATGTCGATGGCCTGCCCCTGGGCTCCACCGAGGGGTTGGTGAATCATGATGCGGGCATTGGGCAGGGCCAGGCGCTTGCCTTTGGTGCCACCCGTGAGCAGGAAGGCTCCCATGCTGGCCGCCAGTCCATAGCAAATGGTGACAATGTCGGGACTAACCTGCTGCATCGTGTCGTAGATGGCCAGGCCCGAAGTGACGGAGCCGCCGGGGGAATTGATGTAAATTTGTATATCTTTTTCCGGGTCTTCGGCCTCCAGGAAGAGCAATTGCGCCACCAGCGAATCGGCGACCTGGTCATCGATGCCCGTGCCCAGAAAGATGATGCGCTCGCGCAATAGGCGCGAATAAATGTCGAAGGCCCGATCGCCCCGGCCCGATTGTTCGACCACCGTCGGCAGCACCCCGGGACTGGCTAGGGGAGTTAGGACGGCTGCACTGCTGACGAGCGGGGCATCCCAGAGGCTTTGGACCGGGTGCGGTCGGGTGGCGCTGGGGTGGGAAGGGAAGAGGGGGGCGTTCACGCAGGCGCTGGCTTGGCGGTTATTTGTATTCAGCAATCTATGGGCCGCTGCGCTCCAACCGTCGTTGGAGCAGCGGCCCCCGGCAACGGCCTCAGTGCTTGCCCTTGCCGGCTTTGTCCTTGTCCTTGCCTTTGCCCTTGTCCTTGGACGCCTTTTTGGCGTCGTGGGGGGGCGTTGGCGCTTCCTCTTCCGCTTCAGCAGCCTCGGCCTGCTCTGCCGATTCGGCCGATACGGTTTTTTCGGTGACGGTGTTGTGGATCTCCAGCCACTCCAGCAGGCGATCGCGCAGCAGATCGTCTTCCACGGCGATCCTCAGGCGTTGCTGGTCGATGGCGGCGCCTTCACTGAGGTCGCGGCGCACCTCCTGCAAGCGGGTTTCCAGGTCGGCCGCAGCCACCTCGATGGTCTCCGCCAGGGCCAAGGCCCGTAGGGCCATGTTGCGGCGCAGGCGCTGTTCCGCCTCAGGTCGGGAGGTTTCCACCAGGCTGCGAACCAGATCCTGGGTGAAGAGCTTCTTCACATCCATCCCCTGCTGGGCGATCTGGCCAGCGGTTTGTTCGATCAGCTGGCGGATTTCTTGCTGGATCAGGGTTTCCGGCAATTCCACCTCCAATTGCTCCACCAAGGCCGTCAGCAGGGCTTCCTGGCGATTGCTGCGGTGCCGCCGTTCGCTGTCCTCCTTGAGACGGGCTTCGAGATCGGCCCGCAATTCGGCCAGGGAGCTCTTGTCACTGGCCTGTTGGGCGAAGGCATCGTCCAGGGCTGGGAGTTCATGGGTCTTGAGATCCAGCAGGGTGATCGCGAAGCGGGCCCCGCGGCCTGCGGCCTCCTCCTGGGGGTAGGACTCGGGGAACTGGCAGGTCACGGTGCGGCTTTCGCCGATCGCCATGCCCATGATCCCCTCGACAAAGCCGGGGATCATGCGGTCCTCCTCCAGTTCAACCTCCATGCCATCGCTGTTGCCATTGGGAATGGCTTCGTCGGTATCCGTGAAGCTGCCGCTGAAGCTGATCCGTGCCACATCGCCACTGGCGGCGGGCCGATCCTCCACCGGCAGCAGGGTCGCCAGCTGCCGCCTTGACTGTTCCAGCAGCTCATCCACTCGGGCGGGATCGAAGACCACGGGCTCGGCCTCCGCCTGGAGGCCTCTGGTGGCCTTGAGGCTAGGGGTGGGCTCCACGTCGAGGGCCAGGGTGATCACCAGCTCTTCCCCCGGGTTGAAGCGCGCCAGCAGGGTCTCAAAACTCTCCTCGAGTTCCGGACGCCCGATCGCCGCAATTGTTTCCTGTTCCAAGGCTTCCTTCACCACACTCTCGATCAGGTCCTCGAGGGCGGTGGCGCGCAGCCGCACCGGACCGATTTGTTGCAGCAGCACCGCCTTGGGCACCTTGCCCTGGCGAAAGCCCGGCAATTTGACGCTGCGGCTGAGTTTGGTGACGGCACCTTCGTAGCTGGCCTGGCTGCGGACCGCCGGCACGGCCACCTCAACCGCCAGGCGACTGCCGGGGCGGGGTGAGGTGGAGATTTTCAGCTCGGCCCCTGGGGTGGCGGAAGCGGTGCTGGCGGCAGGACTCATGAAACGGGCCGATTATCAGGGTGATTTTCAATCTTAGAAACTGGCGCAGGGGGGGGCTGGCGCCCTACTGTTGGAAGGACGCACAGAAATGTCGATATCCCCACCCGCCCATGGGTTCCCCGCAAGGTTCCCTGGGGTCAGATCCACCGATCTCCGGATCCTGATCCCCGCTCATCTGCCAATCCCGCAAACCGCCGATTCGTCCAGAGGACGTCGTTTCCACGGGTGGCAAGAGCCTTCCAGTCTTTCCACACCCTCCTTTTCGCCACCAACGCCCTTTCACAGTCCATGCCCACCGCCAATTCGGCTCGTTAGATCAACTTTTTTGGTTGGTTCTTTCTGTTTCGAATTGTTTTGATTCCTGTTTTCGGTTCACGCCAGCGCTGTGCCGTCTCCCTCTCCCTCTCCCGCCCTGAACGCCTCCCTCGCCACAGAACGTGCTTTGCCTGACCGTCCCCTGAGGGTCGGAATCTTGGGCGCTACCGGTGCCGTGGGCGTGGAATTGCTGGCTCTGTTGGCGGAACGTCGTTTTCCTGTCAGCGAACTGCGCCCTCTGGCCTCCCCCCGTTCCGCTGGCCAGACCCTCACCTGGCAAGGAGAAACCCTTGAGGTGCAGGCGGTTGAGGCCTCCGCCTTGGACGGTCTTGATCTCTTGCTGGCGTCCGCTGGCGGTTCCGTGTCCCGCCAGTGGGCTCCCCAGGCGGCGGCGGCGGGCACAGTGGTCATCGACAACTCCAGTGCCTTTCGCCTCGACCCTGATGTTCCCTTGGTGGTGCCTGAGGTGAACGGCGCTGAAGCCTTTCACCATCGGGGCATCATTGCCAACCCCAACTGCACCACGATTCTGCTCACCCTGGCCCTGGCGCCCCTGGCGGCCAGGCGCCCCCTGCGTCGCGTCGTGGTCAGCACTTATCAGTCCGCCAGTGGCGCCGGGGCCCGTGCCATGGAGGAACTCCAACGGCTCAGTCGCACCGTGCTGGAAGGCGGGACCCCCGTCAGTGAGGTGCTGCCCCATTCCCTGGCCTTCAACCTGTTTCTGCATAACTCGCCCCTGCAGGCCAACGGTTATTGCGAAGAAGAATTGAAAATGGTGCATGAGACCCGCAAAATCCTTGGCCTGCCGCACCTGCGCCTCACGGCGACCTGTGTGCGGGTGCCGGTGCTGCGGGCCCATTCCGAGGCGGTCAACATCGAGTTCGACGAGCCGTTTCCCGTACAGGAGGCCCGGGAGCTGCTGGCAGTGGCCCCAGGAGTGGAGCTGATCGAGGATTTTGCCGCCAACCGCTTCCCGATGCCCACGGATGTGACGGGACGCGATCCCGTCGCCATCGGCCGGATCCGCCAAGACCTCAGCGATCCCCATGCCCTCGAGCTCTGGCTTTGCGGCGACCAGATCCGCAAGGGTGCCGCCCTCAATGCCATTCAGATCGCCGAGCACCTGATGGCCCCTCCCCCAGGAGACACCCCATGAACACCTCCGTTCCCATTCCCTCCCCGGCGGGATCTGCCCCCTTTGGAAGGGTGATCACGGCCATGGTGACCCCTTTTGATACCGAAGGAAACGTCGACCTGGCCACCGCAGAGCGACTGGCCGACCATCTCGTTCGCCATGGCTCCGATGGCCTGGTGGTCTGTGGCACCACCGGTGAATCCCCAACCCTCAGTTGGGAGGAGCAGCTGGCCATGCTCCAGGCCGTGCGCTCGGCCGTGGCAGGACGGGCTTCGGTGCTGGCGGGCACCGGCAGTAACTGCACGGTGGAGGCGGTGGCTGCCACCCGCGCCGCGGCTGCCCATGGGGCCGACGGGGCCTTGGTGGTGGTGCCGTATTACAACAAGCCCCCCCAAGATGGACTGGAAGCCCATTTTCGGGCCGTGGCAGCGGCGGCCCCAGAGTTGCCGCTGATGCTTTACAACATTCCCGGCCGGACCGGTTGCAGCCTGGCGCCGGAGACAACGGCCCGACTGCTGGATCAGCCCAACGTTCTGAGTTACAAGGCCGCCAGCGGCACCACGGAAGAAGTCAGTCAGCTGCGGGCCCTCTGCGGGGATCGGCTGGCGATCTACAGCGGCGACGATGCCCTCACTTTGCCCATGCTGGCCGTGGGTGCCGTTGGGGTGGTGAGCGTCGCCAGTCACCTCGTGGGCGATGAGATCCAGGCCCTGATCCGGGCCTATCTAGCCGGAGATGGACGGGAAGCCCTCCGTCGCCATGAGCAACTTCTGCCCCTGTTTCGTGCTCTTTTCTGCACATCCAATCCCATTCCCCTGAAAGCCGCCCTTGAGCTGGCTGGATGGCCCGTAGGTGCCCCCCGCTTGCCCCTGTTACCCGCCGACACCACCGTGCGTGAATTACTCAGCTCCATCCTGGCCGCCCTGCGTCCCACATGACGCCAAGGCCCGTTTCACGTTTAAGTCAACATTTTTGCAAAGAGATCATTCATGACCAATTCCAACGGAAATAGCCATTCGGCCGCCACAAAAACTCCTGCCTTGCGGGTTATTCCCCTGGGCGGATTGCATGAAATCGGCAAAAACACCTGTGTTTTTGAATATGGCGATGAGCTGATGCTTGTGGATGCGGGCCTTGCTTTCCCAAGCGATGGCATGCATGGGGTCAATGTGGTGCTGCCTGATACCAGTTATCTGCGGGAGAATCAGAAGCGAATCCGCGGCATGATCGTTACCCACGGCCATGAAGACCATATCGGCGGTATTCCCCACCACCTCAAGAACTTCAATATCCCCATTATTTATGGCCCTCGCTTGGCCCTGTCAATGCTGACGGGCAAGATGGAGGAGGCTGGCGTCATGGATCGCACCAAGCTTCAGACGGTCAGCCCCCGCGAAGTGGTTTCAATTGGTCAGCACTTTAAGGTCGAATTTATCCGCAATACCCACTCAATTGCCGATAGCTTTTCCCTGGCGATTACCACCCCTGTCGGTGTGGTTGTTTTCACCGGTGACTACAAGTTTGATCACACCCCCGTGGATGGCGAATATTTCGATATCCAACGCATGGCCCAATACGGCGAACAGGGTGTTCTTTGTTTGTTCAGTGATTCGACCAATGCTGAGCTGCCCGGCTTTACGCCCCCGGAGCGGGCCGTTTTCCCGAATCTGGATCGGCACATCGCCAACGCAGATGGGCGAGTAATCATCACCACCTTTGCCAGTTCGGTGCATCGGGTTTCGATGATTCTTGAGCTGGCGCTCAAGCACGGACGCAAGGTGGGCCTGTTGGGCCGCTCCATGCTCAACGTGATTGCCAAGGCGCGTGAATTGGGCTACATCCGCTGTCCCGATGATCTGTTCGTGCCGATCAAGCAAATCCGTGATCTCCCCGATCGGGAAACCCTGCTGCTCATGACCGGTAGTCAGGGCGAACCTTTGGCGGCCCTGAGTCGTATTTCCCGCGGGGACCATCCCCAGGTTCAGGTGAAAAGCAGCGACACCATCATCTTTTCGGCCAGCCCAATTCCTGGAAACACGATCTCGGTGGTCAATACCATCGATAGCCTGATGATGCTGGGCGCCAAGGTGGTCTATGGCAAGGGCGAAGGCATCCATGTATCCGGCCACGGATCCCAAGAAGATGAGAAGCTGATGCTGGCCTTGACCCGGCCCCGCTTCTTCGTGCCGGTGCATGGAGAACACCGCATGTTGGTCGCCCATAGCCGCACGGCCCAGTCGATGGGTGTGCCGGCCGACCATTGTCTGATCATCGACAACGGAGACGTGGTCGAACTCACCCCCGATGGCATTCGCAAGGGTGATCCGGTCAAGGCAGGGATCGAATTGCTCGATGCTTCCCGCAATGGCATCGTCGACGCCCGGGTCCTCAAGGAACGCCAGCAGCTCGCCGAAGATGGCGTGATCACCTTGCTGGCCGCCATTAGTACCGATGGTTTGATGGTCGCTCCGCCGCGGGTGAACCTGCGCGGTGTCGTCACCACCGCCGACCCCCGCAAGCTCTCGGTCTGGGCCGAAAGGGAGATCGGTTGGGTCCTGGAGAACCGCTGGAACCAGCTGGCCCGCCATACCGGTGGCACGACACCCGATGTCGATTGGGTTGGGGTGCAAAGGGAGGTGGAACTTGGTCTGCAGCGGCGCCTGCGCCGCGAACTCCAGGTTGATCCCCTGATCCTCTGCCTGGTGCAACCGGCTCCCGCCGGCACGCCGGCCTACAAAGGTCAGGTTGAGCAGGAACCCGACACCAGGCCGGCGCCCCGGGGCGGCCGCCGGGAGGTGGGCCGGGAGGCCCCGGCTGGGATTCAGCGCCTGACCCCAGCGGCCAGCAGTGCTCCACGGCCCGTGGCCACTCCTGTCGCTGCCGTCGCCGCCGTCCAGGCCCCAGCGGTGGTGGCCATCCAGGAAGCGCCGGTCGAGGCCGAACCCGAAGGCCGTGCCCGCCGCCGCCGCTCCGCCGCCGTCGCGGGCTGAGCCCGCTTCAGGAAAGAACCACCCTCAGCAGTCCGGCCATCAGGTCCCCGTCCTCAGGTTGGGCGGGGACCTTGGCCGCTGCTTCGGCCTGTTCGGTAAGGGCCACGGACTCGATCGAATGGCGGTTTCGATCGCCCAGTTCGGCCAATCCCACGCCGAGGCGATCCCTCACCATCAGCTCGACTTCCTCCGCCAAGGAACTCTCGGCCTGGTGGAGTTCCATCAGCTCGGGTTCATCGACGATCTCCGGAATCAAGGTTTCGCCCACGGGTGAGCGGTCCTGACTGACCAACGCTGAGTTTGCGGCCGTCGGGGCCGGGGCGGTTGCTGACACGCCAGCGCCATTCGCGTTCGCCAGCCAGGGCATTACAGGGCCTGGGCTCCCCTCCCCCGAGGATGGGGTGGATAGCCAGCTTTCATTGTTGTTGGGTTTTGAGCTGATCAGCGCCTCCTGTTCGGCTTTGCGCTGCTGGGCGGCCTCAGCCTCGGCCCGGACTTCATTGTCCCGCCGCTGGGCCCGGATGGCCCGGCAGTGATTAATTCCCTCCTCGGCCATGGGCTGCAGGGTGCTCTCGCTGCCGTCGGCTGAGACCTTGGTGTAGAGGTCTTCGGCCATCAGAGTGTCGTTGTACCCATAGAGCAACGTATGGGCCATCAGCAGCTGGAGCCGTGGCTTCACGCCTGCTCCCGCCTCGGGTTGCGTCTCAAGGTCGTGTAGCAGTTTCTTGCCCTGCTCCATGACGGTGGACCATTCCTGCTGGCGGTAGGCCTCCTCGATCTGCCCGTAGCGTTGGGGAAAGGTGGTGGAGTCCATAGGCGGTTAAGGAGAGGCGATCGCTGGGGGAATGAGATGCAGTGTGGAACGATCCCAGCCCAACCGCCATCCTGACGCCATATTCATCTGGCCTGGACCCTGCTCGGGGGCCAGGGAACCCAGCAGGGTCTCGAGCGTTGTTGCCGCCAACTCTCCAGGGCCTTGTTGCCGTAGCCAGTGCTGGATCAGGGCCCTTTGGTTGGCTTCAGCAAGTCGGCCCAGGCGGTGGCGATCGAGGCCGGGTCCCATGGGCCCCCGTTGCTCCAGGGTCCCGAGGGCCAGGGCCACCAGTTGCTGGTGCTGCTCGTCTTCCTGGGCCAGCCGTTCGGCCTGCAGGCTCATGCGCCGCTGGGCACCGGGATAGAGGGCTTCGAGGACGGGCAACACCTCGGCACGGAGGCGGTTGCGCCCGTAGCGGCGATCGTCGTTGCTGGAATCCAGCCAGACCGGCAGGCCCCGGCTATGGCAGATGCGGGCCGTGTCATCGCGGCAGAAGGGCAGCAGGGGGCGGACCAGTTGGGGGCTGCCGCCTGGGTCGTTATGGAGGGGACGGCTGGGTCGCA
This sequence comes from Synechococcus sp. UW140, assembly GCA_945877115.1. GTDB lineage: Bacteria > Cyanobacteriota > Cyanobacteriia > PCC-6307 > Cyanobiaceae > Cyanobium. The sequence continues at coordinate 23,487 of CAMCQR010000020.1, forward strand.
GGCTGGCCAGGCCGCGGCGGTGACTGCCACGGGCCAGGTTGATTAGCACTGTTTCGGCCCGATCCGTGGCGGTGTGTCCAGTCACGACATGGCCCATGCCCCGCAGCGCAGCCAGCTTGGCCAGGCGTTGGTAGCGCCATTGGCGTGCCTGGTCTTCGGAAGGGGGCGGCGGATGGGCCCGTTCGAGCACCAGGGGCAGCCCTTCGCCAGCGGCCCAGGCCGCCAGTTCCCTGGCCTGGTGGCCTGATTCAGGGCGCCAGCCATGGTCCCCATGCCAAAGGGTTAGGGACCAGCCATGCAGACGGCGCAGGTCCGCCAGCAACCCTGTCATCGCCATCGAATCCTGCCCACCGGAAACACTCAGCAGCAGGGGGGCTCCGGCCGGCAACAGGCCCGGCTGGCGGCGCAATTGGCGGTGCAGCCGCAGGTGATCAGCGCTCCAGGGAGGGGCCTGATCGGCGGGGCCGGCGGCGGACATGGCCTTGGATGGGAGAATCAGAGTTGAATAGTCATGGATTCGAGCATGTCGCGTCTCTCCAGCCTGCCGATCGCCCTGCAGGAGGCGCTCCGCCAGAAACGCCTGCTCAAGGTGATCGCTGGATTGGCCAACTTTGATGGGGTTGCCGTGGGCCGCATTGCCGCCGCCGCCGCTGCCGGTGGCGCTGATCTGCTTGACCTGGCCTGCGATGCCGATCTAGTGCGCCAGGTGGCCCAGGACACCCCTGGCCTGCATCTCTGTGTGTCAGCAGTCGATCCTGCCCTCTTCCCGGCAGCGGTGGCGGCCGGGGCAGCCATGGTCGAAATCGGTAACTTCGACAGCTTCTATGCCCAAGGTCGGGTGTTCGGCGCCGAGGAGGTCCTGGAGATCACCCGTGCCACCCGCGCCCTGCTGCCGGAGATCGTGTTGTCGGTGACGGTGCCCCATGGGCTGGCCCTCGATCAGCAGGCCCAGCTGGCGGTGGACTTGGCCGCCGCTGGAGCCGACTTGATCCAGACCGAAGGGGGAACGAGTGCCCATCCTGTGGCTCCCGGGGTTCTGGGGCTGATTGAGAAGGCGGCCCCCACCCTGGCCGCCGCCCATGCCATCAGCCGGGCCGTTGACCTGCCCGTGCTCTGTGCCTCAGGCCTCTCAGAGGTGACGATTCCGATGGCGTTAGCTGCCGGTGCCAGTGGTGTCGGTGTGGGGTCCGCCGTGAATCGGCTTCAGGACGATCTGGCGATGGTGGCGGCCGTGCGTGGACTGCGGCAGGCCATGCCCCTGGCCAGAGGCCTGGCTAAGTCGTCCCTGCACTGAGTCCTACCGGGGTGTGAAGGGGGCCATTGTCGGTTCCCCTCGGCTTTGTCTAGGTTGCCAACAGATTGAGCCTTTTCCATGTCCCATTCCCTGGCCTGGATGCTGCAGTGGCCTGTCAGGGCCCTGATCCTGATCCTGGTGAGCCGGATGCCGCTCGGGGTGGACATGATCAGCTTCCGGATCGCCCTGGTCTGCTCCCTGGTGATCGCCTTTTTAGGCACCCTTTTGGTCTGGCCGCTGCGGTTACTGCTGGCCCCCCTGAAGATGGTGACCACCCTGGGTGGGTTGCTGCCGGTGGGTTTCCTGTTCGAGTGGGTAATTTCGGCGATCCTGTTTGCGGCCACCGCCTGGTTGATCCAGGGATTCAAATTGCGCTACGGCCTGGGCAGTGCCTTCCTTGGAGCTCTGGTGTACAGCATCATCAGTTTCATTGCCCTCAAGATGCTTGGCCTGGAGGTTCCTCTGCTGCGGCCATGACCTTGGGCACGGGCTTCACCGCCTAGAACCAGTCCCAGGGTCTTTCCACCGTCCTGGTGGGTCGTGGACCGATAACCGTCCTAGCCGTCGGGGGCTTCTGGCGGCGAGAATGGAGCGATGAATCCGTTCCAGCTGCATGCCCCCTACGAGCCCAAGGGGGACCAGCCCACCGCCATCGAGGCCATGGTCCATGGCGTCGAATCAGGAGAGCGCTATCAGACCCTGCTCGGTGCCACGGGCACGGGCAAGACCTTTTCGATCGCCAATGTGATTGCCCGCACGGGGCGTCCCACCCTTGTGCTGGCCCACAACAAGACACTGGCGGCTCAGTTGTGCAATGAATTAAGGGAGTTTTTCCCCAATAATGCGGTTGAATATTTTATCTCCTATTACGATTACTACCAGCCTGAGGCTTATGTACCGGTCTCGGATACTTATATCGCCAAAACTGCGTCGATCAACGAGGAGATCGACATGCTGCGCCACTCCGCCACCCGCTCGCTGTTTGAGCGCCGTGATGTCATTGTTGTGGCTTCAATCAGTTGCATTTATGGCCTCGGCATTCCCTCGGAGTATCTCAAGGCGGCCGTGCGTTTCCAGGTGGGAGATCGGCTGGACCTGCGCTCGTCTTTACGGGAATTAGTCAATAATCAATATAGTCGTAATGATGTGGAGATCGGCCGAGGTCGTTTTCGGGTCCGCGGTGATGTGCTGGAGATTGGTCCCGCCTATGAGGATCGTCTGGTTCGTATTGAGCTGTTTGGCGATGACGTCGAGGCGATTCGCTATGTCGATCCCACCAGTGGTGAAATCCTTCAGAGTCTGGAAAGCATTAATATCTACCCTGCCAAACACTTTGTTACCCCCAAAGATCGCCTGGACGAGGCCATTAAGGCCATCCGCGCCGAACTACGTCAGCGCCTGGATCTCCTCAACGAACAGGGTCGCCTGTTGGAGGCCCAGCGCCTCGAACAGCGCGCCACCTATGACCTAGAGATGTTGGAACAGGTGGGCTATTGCAACGGTGTGGAGAATTACGCCCGCCATCTGGCCGGTCGACCTGCTGGAACCCCTCCTGAATGTCTGATTGATTATTTCCCCAAGGACTGGCTGCTGGTGGTGGATGAAAGCCATGTCACCTGTTCCCAGTTGCAGGCCATGTACAACGGCGACCAGAGTCGAAAGCAGGTGTTGATTGAGCATGGTTTCCGTCTCCCCAGTGCCGCCGACAACCGGCCCCTCAAGGCTGAGGAGTTCTGGGAGAAGGCCACCCAAACCATCTTTGTGAGTGCCACCCCTGGCGCCTGGGAGTTGGCCCAGAGCAAGGATCAGGTGGTTGAACAGGTGATCCGCCCCACCGGTGTGTTGGATCCCATCGTTGAGGTTCGACCCACCGAGGGGCAGGTGGACGACCTACTCGGTGAGATTCGCCTCCGGGCGGGTAAGGATCAGCGGGTGCTGGTGACCACCCTCACCAAGCGCATGGCGGAGGATCTCAGCGACTATCTGGCTGAACACGGGGTGCGGGTGCGCTACCTGCACTCCGAGATCCATTCAATCGAAAGGATCGAGATTCTCCAGGATCTGCGCAATGGTGAATACGACGTGCTGGTTGGGGTGAACCTGCTGCGGGAGGGCCTCGATTTGCCGGAGGTTTCCCTGGTTGCCATTTTAGATGCGGACAAGGAGGGTTTTCTGCGGGCGGAGCGTTCTCTGATCCAGACCATTGGTCGGGCGGCCCGCCATATCGAAGGGGTGGCGCTGCTGTATGCCGATAATCTCACCGCTTCCATGGCCAAGGCGATCTCGGAGACCGAGCGGCGTCGGGCCATTCAGCACACCTATAACGAGAACCATGGCATTACTCCAAGCCCGGCCGGCAAGCGGGCCGGCAATGCGATTCTGTCCTTTCTGGCGGTGTCGCGGCGGCTTAATGATGAGCAGCTTGATGAGGCCGTCGAGCAGGCGGCCCATAACGAAGTTCCCCTTGATTCCCTACCTGAACTGATCACCCAGCTTGAGGACCGTATGAAGGCGGCGGCCAAAAATCTGGAATACGAAGAAGCCGCCAACCTGCGGGACCGCATCAAGAATCTGCGCCAGAAACTCGTGGGCCGTTGATTTCGACACCGGCGTCGAGCTGTTCCTGGGACATGGAATGAACTCAGGTGGCGCGCATACGTTCGACAAAAGCGGCTTCTTTCTCACTGGAAGCCAGTTCGCCCTCATCGACCAGGATGATGCGATCGGCGACGTCGAGAATCTTGTTGTCGTGGGTGACCATGATGATGGTGGTCTTTTCTTTTTCGGCCATTTCTTTCATGAGATTGACTACGGTGCGACCCGATTCCTTATCAAGGGCGGCGGTGGGTTCGTCCCCTAAAAGGATTTTGGGCCGGCTCACCAAGGCGCGGGCAATGGCGACGCGTTGGCGCTGACCACCGGAGAGATTGGCGGGAAAATAATCGACTCTTTCGCCCAGACCGACTTTTTCCAGCATGGATGTGGCGATTTTGTCCATATCCTGCTCGTAGTATTTGTCGTGGAGTTCGAGGGACAGGCGCACATTGCGGCGGGCATTGAGAAACATCATCAGGTTGTGGGCCTGGAAGATGAAACCGACGTTCAGGCGCAGTTGGGCCAGTTGTTCCTTGCTGGCCCCCAGCAGTTCCTGGCCAAGGATGCGTAGGCTGCCGTCCTGGCAGGAACGCAAGCCGCCGAGCATGGTCAGCAGGGTGGTTTTGCCGGAGCCGGAAGGGCCCGTGCAAATGATGATCTGGCCCGGATAGATGTCGAGGCTGATGTCCTTAAGGGCATGTTTGCGTTCTTCGCCGCTGCCGAACCAGTGATTGACGTGCTTCAGGGAGATAATCGCTTCGCTGCTGGATTCCCCAGCCACCGGATTCGGGGCAGCGGAATCAGAAGACATCGGCGGGATCCAATTGGACCAGTTTACGGGTGGCCAGGGTACCGGAGCCCACGCACATGACGAAGGTGAGGGCCAGCACCTGCAGGGCCCGGGTGGTTGTCATCAAGACGGTGAGTTTGGTGACACTGGCCAGCAGGGAATAAAGTCCCATGGATAATAGGAGCCCGGGGACAAAACCCACCAAGGCTAAAATAGCCGATTGTTGAATAACGATGCTGATGACATAGCTGTCTCGATAGCCCATCGCCTTGAGGGTGGCGTACTGGGGCAGGGAATTCATGACATCGCTAAAGAGAATCTGATAGACAATGATGCTGCCAACAATGAAGCCCACTAGAACGCCCAAGGAGAAGATGAAACCCACGGATGAATTACGCCTCCAGTAGGCCACCTCTAGCTTGGAGAGCCCCTCTCGGGTTTCAACACGCACGTCCTTGCTGATAAATGAATTAATTGTATTTTGGACGAGCTTCGGGTTGGTACCGGGTTTGAGCTTAATCAGGCCCACTTGGATTTTGCGGGCATCAGCCTTGGGAAATAGATAGAGATAGGTGTTGTCGGAAGTGATCAGATTGGCTTCGGCGGCGAAGGTGGCTCCCATGTTAAATGTATCAATGATGCGGATTTTTTTGCCACTGATTTCAACCAAAGCTTTGCCGTTTTTGGTTACGATTTTCTTGATATCGCCGTATTGTTTTTTGGAATTACGGTCGAATAGTGCGTTGGTTAGGATGGTTAGTTGGCTGCGGTTTTCTTCAATCTCTGGGAAGTCAAGAGATGGCTGGGAGAGGTCTATTCCGAAAACTGATATGTCATAGGATTGGCGTGTTTCTGGTGTAATCCAGTTGGCGCGGTTGATGCGCAGGGGGGCAACGGATTCCACGCCAGAGACGCCTAGAACCTGATATAGCTGACTACGTTGAAATTCCTGGAGGGAGCCAAGATTGCTGTATTTGCTGCTGACCATCACTAGATCGGCCTGAAAGTGGTCGATCGGTTTGCGCTGGCTGTTATAGAGGCTGTCCATCAACCCCAACTGGAAGAACATCAATAGGTTGGAAAAGCTGACTCCGGCAACGCCGATCAGTAATTTCGTCGGGTTGTTGGTGGTCTGTAACCAGGCCACCGGTGTTCGCTTCAGAAGTTTTTTCAGAGCGTTGATCATGGTTTAGGGGCTTCCTGATCCGGTGGATCAAAGATCACGTTGACCTGAAGGTTGGAGGCGTGTTGTAGCCGATTGGCAACGGCTGGGGTCGATTCGACGCGCAATTTAACTTCGAACACACGTTGGTCCTGGTTTTCGCCGGGTTCGCCATTGAAGACACTTTGGCGCTGCACCTGGGAATTAATTTGGTAAACGTTGGCCTGGACACTTCCCTTGAAGCCGTCGGCGGTGATGGTTGCCTTTTGGCCTATGCGAATATCACGCATGTCTGTTTGATAGACCTCCGCCACGACCACCATGCGGCTGGTGTCGGCCATTTCTAGGAGGCCATCATCGCCGACTTTGTCTCCGGGGCGTGCGTTGATTTTCAGGATCTGGCCATCCTGGGGTGCAACGACTGTGGCGTAGGAGAGCTCCTGCTTGGCCCGGTCACGGGAGGCCATGGCCTTCTTGAGTTCGCTGTCGGCGGCCACAACATCAACGCTGCGTACCTCGCTGATTTTGGCCAGGGTCTGTTGTTCGCTGGCGATCTGGGATTTGAGGGTGCTGAGGGTGCCTTCGCGGGTTTCCAGCGCTTGTTGATATTCGGCGCGACTGGTGGTGGCCCTTGTTCGATAGCGGTCCCTTTCCAGCTCCGAAGACCCCCCGGCGCTGAAAAGCTGGTCGTAGCGCTTGGCCTCGATGGTGGCTTCGTTCAATTTGGCCAACTTGCTGGCCACGTTTTGATCCTGGGCCAGCTTTTCACCGGCCAATTTGTTCTGCAGGCTTTGAATCGTGAAGCGCTGGGCATCGATTTCCCCCTGTTTTGCGCCCGCCCGCACCTGCTCCAATTTGCTGCGCGAGATGGCCACCTGGCCCTCGGCTTCATCAAGGGAGGCCTTGAGGGTGCCCTGGCTGTTCAGGATGGCCAGGGGTTGGCCCAGCTTGACGATTTGGTTTTCATCCACCATCAGGGATTGGACACGATCTCCAGTCAGGGAGTTGGAGATGGCCACCTTGCGGATTTTGGTTTCCGGCTCGATCCGACCCAGTGCTGAAACTCTTCTTGGCGCCACGGTCGTGGCTGCCGGAGGCTGGCGCTTTGGCTGGCAGCCACCCAGCACGCCGCTTAAGGGCAGCAGGCCAGCGGCCAATAAAGGGAGCCACCAACGGCTGAATCGAGGCACAGGGCAGGCGGCCGATCGCCGGTTTCAGAGCTTTCAACCTACTCAAGCTGCCATCCACCTGTCAGCGGCAGGAGGGCAAAGCGGGGTGCCCCCTTGAAGCTCTGGCTTCCCGCTGCGACGACCCGGGGATGCATTGCCGCGACAGGGTCACGCCCCGCAGCCCTGGCACGTCGATCACTGGGCGTGGCGAGGCGATCGCCTGCCATCCAGAGCTGCTGCAGCGCCTGCTTTTCGCCATGGCCACCTCGCTGGGTGGGGTGCTGACGGGGCCGCTCTAATGTGACTTAGGCTGTGCGGTCGAATAAACTGGTTGAAACGCGAGGAATACTGATGGAGGCCAACGCAGACATTCCGTTATTAATTAGTTGTTTTTTTGGTGGCCAGATCAGAACAGTTTATCCTGCAGTGCGGGGCCGGTATTGCGTATTTTTCAGCAATTCGGAGTCCTATCGTGCGCTTGCCGAAGCCAGGGGATGGCAATTTAGGCTTGTCAAGAGTTTGCCGGTGACTTCTGATTATCGAGAATCCTCGATTCAGGCTAAATATATCAAGTTTTTGCAGTTTTTTGATGAGTTTCCGGAATTTGCAATTTTTAACCGAATCATCTATTTTGATCACACGATTTACTTCAGGCGATCTGATTTGAATTGGTTGCAATCCCATCAGGCCCCTGGCAAGTCCGCTTTGGTTTTGCGTCACCTGGCTGAGGAGAGGACGATTTGGGGTGAGGTAGAAGCTGCTTCTGCTCAAGATCGCTATGCACTAACCATGCCTGAAACCATCAAATGGCTGCGATCAATGGAGCGCGATGGTGTTGTTTGTCTTGATGGCAAGGTGGATGCCACCACAATTATCAGCTATCAAAACCCTGGGCTAATCAGGGAGCTTTTGGATATGGTCTATGCGCAAACGATACGGCTTGGACAGCCTGAATGTCAGATTATTTGGTCTGCCTTGGGCCAGCGCTATGAATCTTCAATTCAGCGTGTCGATTGGCATGAACTTGAACCGCTATGGAGAGTTCCGTATCAACCTAAGCGGGATCGGCTTGCTGATCTTTCCAGACGTGTTGTGAATCGTGTGCGTCGGCAGATTTCAGGCTAGAACCTGCTAGTCCATCGATTTCGATTGGCGCGACACCAGGATTTTCATGGTGCATCTCCGCGCCAGTCGTGCGGGGGCACGCTGTTTACCCAGGCGCTTCGCTGCCTTCGGCCCGGTGCAGCGTCTCGCCCCCCAGGGCGAAGGCGGCATGGACCGCCTGTAGGGCCCGCACGCCATCGGCTTCGGCCACCACGCAGCTGGTGCGGATTTCACTGGTGGCGATCATCTCGATGTTGATGCCAGCTGCCGCCAGGGCCCGGAACATGCGCGCCGCGGTGCCGGCGGTGCAGGCCATACCCGCCCCCACGGCACTGACGCGGGCGATGGCGGGACCCTCCTCGAGCCAGGCGCCAGGCCATTGGGCCAAAACCGGCGCCAGGGCCCTTTCGGCACCGGGCCGATCGTCGCGCCGCAGGGTGAAGCTGATGTCCCGGCTGCGCTGGTCGCCGCTGGTGTGGGTGCGCTCGGACTGGACGATCCCGTCCAGGCTGATGCTGGCGTCGGCCAGGGCCCGGCACACCAGGGCCGCCGAGCCGGGGCGGTCCGGCACGCGGCGCACCACCAGTTGGGCCTGGTCCCGGTCCAGGGCCACGCCCCGCACCGCCGGCGCCAGGGGATCGGCCGGCAGGGGTCCGTCCCGCAGTTGTTGGTCCCCCAATTCAAAGGCCGTCGCCGCCGCCCGCAGGGCGCGGGTGCCCATCTCCCGATCGACCACACAGCTGACCTTGACTTCGCTGGTGGCGATCAGGCGCAGGTTGATGCCCAGGCGCGCCAGGGTGTCGAACAGCCGGGCCGCCATGCCTGGGCGACCCATGATGCCGGCGCCGGCGATGCTGATCTTGGCCATCCCCCCTTCGCTGCTGAGGGTGGCACCATCGGCCTGCAGGGAGGCCAATAGGGCTTCGCAGACGGCCCGGGCGGCCTCCAGTTGGGAATCGGCCACGGTGAAGGCGATGTCGTTGCTGGCGGCCTCGTGGCTGGCCTGCACGATCAGATCGACGTTGAGGCCGGCCGCCCCCAGGGCTTCGAACAGGTCGGCGGCAACCCCGGGGCGGTCGGGCACATGGGCGAGGGCCAATACTGCCTGACCGTCCTGCAGTTCGGCCCCGTCCACCGGCCGACCCAGCTCCAGCCCCTCGCTGCCGATCGCCCGGGCGGGGCCGCTGGTGAGCTGGGTGCCCGGGTTGTCGCTCCAGCTAGAGCGCACCCACAGCGGCACGCCGTAGTTGCGAGCGATCTCCACAGCGCGCGGATGCAGGACGGCCGCCCCCAGGCTGGCCAGCTCCAGCATTTCGTCACAAGTCACCGATTCCATCAGTTGGGCGTCGGCCACCTTGCGGGGATCGGTGGTGAGCACGCCGGGCACATCGGTATAGATCTCGCAGGCGTCGGCGCCGAGGGCGGCGGCCAGGGCCACCGCCGAGGTGTCGGAGCCACCGCGGCCCAGGGTGGTGATCTCCGGGGTTCCCGCCACGCCGCTGCTGGTGCCCTGGAAGCCGGCGACCACCACCACATGGCCTGCATCCAAAAGGCGGCGCAGCCGATCGGTGCGAATTTCGAGGATGCGGGCCCGCCCGAAGGTGGATTCGGTAACGATGCCGGCCTGGGTGCCGGTCATGGCGACGGCGGGCACCCCCAGGGCCTGCAGGGCCATCGACAGCAGGGCGATCGATACCTGCTCGCCGGTGGCCAGCAGCATGTCCATCTCCCGTTGGGGTGGATTGGGGCTGATGGCACGGGCCAGGGCCGTGAGCTCGTCGGTGGTGTGGCCCATGGCGGACACCACAATCACCAGATCGTGACCGTCCTCACGACACTGGGCGATGCGTCGTGCCACGTTGCCGATCCGTTCCACGTCGGCCACCGAGGTGCCGCCGAACTTCTGCACCAATAAGGCCATCGCTGACCGCCCCACGCACGTGGTTTCGATTATCCAGGCCCGCGGCGTGGGGGGGGCGCCGGGGCCTCGGCCGTCAGCAGAAAACCGTCGCGGAAGGCGGCGCCGGGCTCCATGCCGCGCTTCAAGGCCGTTTCCACCTCCAGCAGCTGCCCCAGCAGGGTCAGCAGCCGCTCGGGGGAGCGGCCGCGGATCTGCTTGCGCATCACGTAGATCCGCTTAGGGTTGGTGATGCCGGCCGCCTTGGCGATCACGTTGGCGTCCTGCTCGCCGGTCTTCTCCAGCAGCGCCACCCAAAGCCAGCCGCGGATCTGGCTGGAGAGGCCCGCCACTAACCGCAGGGCGGGCTCATTGGCCGCCAACAGGCCGTCCACCAGGGCGATGGCCTCGGCGGGCCGACCCGCCAGCAGCGCATCTCCCACCGCCAGGCCGCTGCCGCTTTGGCCCTCCACCAGGGCCGCCACGGCGCTGCTGGTGATGGGGGCCCCATCTCCGACATAAAGGGACAGCTTTTCCAGTTCGTTGGCCAGGCGGGCGCTGTCATTGCCGATCGCCTCCGCCAACGCCGCCGCCGCCGCTGGCTCCAGTTTGAGGCCCAGTTCGGCTGCGGTGCGGGCCACCAGCTCCACCTGGCCGCCGCCATCCCAGATGGCGGGCAGGGCGAAGCTCTGCTCTTTGGCCACCGCCTTGATCGCCTTGGTGCTGCGCAGGCGGGCATCCGGTTTGCCGGGGCTGACCAGCAGCAGATGGCAGTCGGGGGGGATCAGGGCCAGGCCGGCCTCCAGGGCTGCGGCCAGCTCGGCGGAGCCGGCAGCGCAGAAGGGTTGGCGTTGCAGCAGCACCACCCGGGCGCCAGCACCGAAGGGCGGCGTGCGGGCCTCCTCCAAGGCGCGCATGGCCTGGGCGGGATCGTTGCCATCGAGGCGGCTGAGGTTGAGGCTGGCCCAGGCCGGATCCAGCAGGCTTGCCACCAGGCCTTCCACGGCCCGGTTGCGGGCCGCCTCGTCGTCGCCCCAATAGAGGTGGATGGGCATGGCCGGGGCCGAGGCGGTGGGGGGATCATCGGATGGGCTGGGGATCCAGTCAGGTGAGGGCCGGAAAAAGGTGCAGGGGGTCTGAGAGTCTCAGGGGGAACCCCACACGCAATCGTTGGCCCATGTCCGTGCCGGCTGATGATCCCACTGGTGGCTCTGGTGGCTCCAATAGCTCTGGAAGCTCAGCCCTGGATCACCCGATTTTCATCGAGAGCATCCGCCTGATCCGCGGTTGGTTGGGCGATACCGGCTTGGAGGCCAACGAGCGGGATGTGCTGGAGCGGCTGGTGCACAGCGGCGGCGACCTCAGCCTGGCCAGCGATCTGCGCTTCAGCCCCGGGGCTTGCGCTGCCGGCATCGCTGCCCTGCGGGCCGGGGCACCGATTCTCACCGACACCGCCATGGCCGCCGCCGCCGTGGCCCCCATGGCCCGGCGCACCTACGCCAATCCGGTGCACTCGCTGCTGGAGTGGGCCCCGGCCGTGGCCCCCCCCGCCGACACCCGAACGGCCGCCGCCGTGGCCCAGGCCCTGGAGGACCATCCCGGTGCCCTGCTGCTGATCGGCAGCGCCCCCACCGCCCTCGAGCGTGTCCTCGACCTGGTGGCTGTCGGCAACGTGGCCCCGCCCCCCCTGGTGATCGGCATGCCGGTGGGTTTCGTCGGCGTGGAAGCCAGCAAGAGGCGCCTGGCCGCCAGTGGCCTGCCCCAGATCCGGCTGGAGGGCAGC
>CAMCQR010000021.1 GCA_945877115.1 Synechococcus sp. UW140
GCGGCGGTGAGGAAGTTGCAACCTTCCAGGTAGGAACTGGCAATGCCGTGGGTGTACCAGGAGGTGGCGAAGGTGGTGCCGGTGAGCCAGCCGCCCAGCGCCAGGTAGGCGCAGGGGAACAGCAGCAGACCGGACCACCCCACGAAAACAAAGCGGTCGCGCTTCAACCAGTCATCGAGGACGTCAAACCATCCCCGGGCCGATGGCGCCCGCCCTACAGCAATCGTCATGAGAGGCTTCATGAAGCTTTACGAAGCAAATCCTAGGGGTCTGCCGACGCGCTTGCAGCCCCCCTGCCAGGTCGCCCTGGGCCAATGAGAATAATTACCTAGAGGCCGAGAGAGGTCGGGCCAATCCAAGCCAGCCCAAGCAAATGCAGCCGCCCAGGATCGAATGCAAAGGGCTTAGACAGCACAAAGGGGTCAGGCAGACAGAAGTAAGATTATTGAAAATAAGAACTATCAGGAACTCGCAATTTTGAAAGTTTTACTCGTTTACCCCCAATTCCCCAAAACCTTTTGGAGTTACGAAAAAATTCTCGAACTGGTCCAACGCAAGGTCCTGCTCCCCCCCCTCGGACTGATCACCGTCGCAGCCATCCTGCCGCAGGAATGGGAATTCCGACTTGTGGACGTGAACATACGCCCGGTCAGCACTGAGGAATGGCAATGGGCAGACCTAATCATCATGTCGGCCATGATTGTGCAAAAAGATGATATTATTCGCCAGATCAATCTGGCCCGTCATTTTGGTAAACCCGTCGCCGTTGGTGGTCCCTATCCCACGTCAACCCCGGACGAGTTGAGTGCGGCTGGAGCGGACTTTCTGATCCTGGACGAAGGGGAAATCACGCTGCCGCTTTTTGTTGAAGCCCTGCAACGCGGTGTCAAAGGTGGGCGCTTCACAGCCAATGGGGAAAAGCCCGACGTCAGCCTGACCCCGATCGCTCGCTACGACCTGCTCGAAATGGCCGCCTACGACTCCATGAGTGTGCAGTTCTCGCGGGGCTGTCCGTTTCAGTGCGAGTTCTGCGACATCATCGTGCTCTATGGACGTAAACCCCGAACCAAAACACCCCAACAGCTGATAGCCGAACTGGAGGTGATTTACAACATCGGGTGGCGCGGTGGAATCTTCATGGTTGACGATAACTTCATTGGCAATAAACGTAATGTCAAACTCTTACTGACAGCCCTGGAATCATGGCAAAGAGATCACGGCTATCCCTTTCGCTTCGACACAGAAGCCTCCCTTGATCTCGCCGATGACGACGAGATGATCGACCTCATGATGGCCTGCAATTTTGCCGCCGTCTTCATGGGTATTGAGACTCCCGATGCCGAAAGTCTCTCCCTGACCAAAAAATTCCAAAATACCCGTTCCCCTCTCCACGAATCGGTGGACAAAGTGACCCGAGCCGGCCTACGGGTGATTGCCGGTTTCATCATCGGCTTTGACGGCGAAAAAGCCGGTGCCGGCCAACGCATCGTGGCCTTTGCCGAGCAGACGGGCATTCCCACGACCACCTTTGCCATGCTTCAGGCCCTGCCCCATACGGCCCTGTGGCACCGACTCGACAAAGAGGATCGACTAATTGCCAATGGGGGCAACATCAATCAGACCACATTGATGAACTTCATCCCGACCCGGCCCGTAGAAGACATCGCCAATGAATATGTTGATGCATTCTGCACTCTCTACGAGCCACGTCAATACCTCGACCGTGTCTATCGTTACTTCCTAAAGTTAGGTGCGCCGCGAGTCAAACCGGCTTTCAAGATGCCTGAATGGGTCATCGTCCGTGCCCTGCTGATTGTCTGCTGGCGGCAAGGGGTAGTCCGGAGCACCCGTTGGGCGTTCTGGCACCATCTGGGCCACATGCTCATCGCCAATCCAGCCGTGGCCGAGCAATATCTGGCGGTTTGCGCCCATAACGAACACTTCCTCGAATACCGCGACATCGTCCGCCAACAGATTGGCGATCAACTGGCCGCCTATCGCCAGCAGCAACAGGACCAAGCCCCGGTCGCCCGCATCGAGCTGGCCACCCCCTAAACCCACCCTTGCCTGCCCCCACCCTGAAGGCGGCAGCTTTCGGCCAGAGTGGGGCGGTCCCAGTCTTTGCCATGTACGTCGTCGAGCTCTCTCTCCGCCTCACCGCCATGCCGGTCGCTGTCCAGCGCAAGGACCTGGCAGCAGCCCAGTCGCTTTATCAGGACCTTCGACAGGCGATGGAAGCAGGCCATCCCAAGTTGCTTGAGCTGACCTGTGAAAAGGACGAGCACAAGCGCATCAGCTTGCTTTGCACCGAGGTTGTCGCCATCCAGATTTACGAGAAATCAGCCATCGGCGCCAGCGGTAAACGGCCAGGTTTCAGCCTGGACGGCTGATCCCGATGGTCCAGGACGCACAAACGGTCTGCCTTGCCTCCCCCCTTGACGTGGAGGATCTCACCTTTTGCTGGCCAACGGGCCAGCCGGCCCTCAGTCACTGCAACCTGCACATCCCCCGTGCCGGTCTCTGGATGCTGGTGGGAAGCAACGGCAGCGGCAAAAGCACCCTGTTGCGCTGTATCGCGGGTCTCCTGCAACCCCAGGCGGGGCGCATTAACACAATCCTGCGGCCCGCCCTGGTCTTTCAAAACCCCGATCACCAGTTGCTGCTGCCAAGTTGCGGCAGTGACTTGATGATTGGATTGAGAGGGGCGATGGGCACCGAACAACGCCAACAGGCGGTGCTTAAGGCCCTAGGTCAGGTCGGCCTACAGGGATTCGAACAACGTCCCATCCACACCCTCAGCGGGGGACAGAAACAGCGATTGGCCATTGCCGGCACCCTGGCCGCCCAGTCCGATCTGCTGCTGTTGGATGAACCCACGGCCCTGCTGGATCCCGAGAGCCAACGCGAGGTGCTGCACCTGATCCGCCGGCTTTGCCGTGACCCAGAGAAACCGCTGACCGCCCTCTGGATCACCCACCGACTGGAAGAACTGGACCTGTGTGATGGAGCGGCTCTGATGGAACGGGGCCTTGCAGGGCCATGGTGCAGTGGCGCCAGCATGAGAAGGCAGCTGACCCCCTTGCCCGAGGGCCAGGTTGAGGGCTAGGTTCCAAGGGTTCTGGGAGATTTCGGCCTTCGGGTCGTTCCGGTCCATTCCTCGGTAGCTCAGTGGTAGAGCGGTCGGCTGTTAACCGATTGGTCGCAGGTTCGAATCCCGCCCGGGGAGTTCAGGTCCATTGTTAAGTCAATCCTAACTTTGGCCCATAGGAGCAAAGCCTTGATGGATAACTTGATTATGGCGCCTAGTCCATTGGGGATTGGGGCTGCTTTCTGACCCCCTCAGGCGGGGGCAGAAGAAGGGATGTGCTCAATATCAAACGCCGAAATCAAAAATTTCCTTAAGATCCATGCCCTTGGCTCGTTGGGGTTGCACGATTTGTCTTAGGCATTGAGGCCAGTGCAGCACAAGGGTTTCGAAACCTTCGAACAGAACCCCGGGCCTGCTAATTGACCGCAGGATTGCAACCAGCGCTTCAAAGGGGACCAACGGACCTTTCATTGGCTTGCCTCGGCGGCGACAATGGCTTTGAATCCCCGCAAAATTGGGAGATTTGCCCACCGTTGCGGTTCGCCTTAACCCTGCTATGAAACCCTGCATACTGATTATTGAGGACGACGGTGACATGCGTGACCTGGTCGCGGGTCACCTGGAACATGGCGGCTTTGATGTTCAGCGCGCTGACGACGGCATCAAGGGGCAGGCACTAGCACTTCAGTACAGCCCGGATGTGATCCTGCTGGACCTGATGCTTCCCAAGGTTGACGGACTGACCCTCTGTCAGCGGCTGCGACGGGATGAACGAACTTCCAAGATCCCCATTTTGATGCTCACGGCCCTTGGGGGGACCAAAGACAAGGTGAGCGGCTTCAACTCAGGGGCTGATGATTACTTGACCAAGCCCTTTGATCTGGACGAACTCATGGTCCGGGTCAAGGCCCTGCTCCGGCGCAGCGAACGGGCACCACTGTCCAGCAAACACAACGAAATCCTCAGCTACGGTCCCCTCACCCTGGTTCCAGAGCGCTTTGAAGCCATTTGGTTTGACGATCCGGTCAGGCTCACCCATCTGGAGTTTGAGCTTCTGCATTGCCTCCTGCAACGCCATGGCCAAACCGTTTCCCCATCCCTGATCCTCAAGGAGGTCTGGGGTTACGAGCCGGACGATGACATCGAAACGATTCGGGTCCATGTGCGCCATCTGCGCACCAAACTGGAGCCAGAACCCCGCAAACCTCGTTTCATCAAAACCGTCTACGGGGCTGGCTATTGCCTTGAGCTTCCCGTCGGTGAACAAGTGGAACCGCTGACGGCAGTCATGGTTGCTGCCCGCACCGCCGCCGCCGAATCAGCGGCGCGGCGCGAGAAAGACAATGCCAGCGCCGTGGCCTAAGTTCCGCATGGCTTCGGTCTTGCCAAGCTGGTCTGAATCATGGCGTGGGCCTCAGCCACCAGGGCCTTGAGCTCCATATCCACCCGGCCCACCACAACGTTCGTAAGGCCCGCCTGGACCAATTGACGAGCTTGGCTGCCCATGGCGATCCCCGCAAACGGAACGCCACAACGGGTGGCAAGCTCACCGGTCCCCTGGTTGGTGCCCCCGGAAAGCACAACAGGCAAGTGCCGATAGCGGAGATCTCTCGCCTTGAGTTCTCGTTCAATCACATCCGCCATCGCCACCGCCTGGAGTGTGGCCTTCCAGCCCGATCCCGCCGCACCACCCATGGGCACGCCGTCAGCTTGGAGCAGCAAGCGGTTTCCGGCCACGGCATGGGCCCGCCGGATCCGCTCCAGCAGATCGTGGTTGGAAAGGTAATGACGATCAAGGCATAGGGAGACCAGGCCATCGGGCAAACAGTCGTTGACCACCTGCCATTCGGCCAATGTGGCCTCCTCATCGGCAACGGCGGCGTGGAGTTCGATGCTTTCGGCCCCCGCCTGTAGACAGGCCGGCAGGATGGTGCGGAGGGATTTTGCATCGTGGCGCCAACGAATCGCCGCCGCCGCTGGCGGACAAACGGCCTCACAGCGCCCGCAGCCGATGCACAGCGGGTCCACAACGACCAGATCCGCTGTGATCGCCGCCGTTGGACAGGCCGGGATACAAAGATCGCAGGCGACGCAATTATTAGTGATCACGGCCTTGCGCACGTGGTGATCCCCCGGCATGCCCACACTCACCGTGATGAAGGGGCGCACCCCAAGCCGGAGGCCCATGGCAGGAGCGACCTCGGCGGCGGCCTGAATGCCGCGGCCACAGGCCTCGACCACCGCTGGCTTGGCTGAGACATCAAAACCATTGCAACCGGCCAGGGTGTACACGTAGGCCAGCCGCTCGACATCGGCCTCCACCTCATGGCCGGCGCCGCAGACCACCTTGAAATACTGGCCAGCAGCCAGCAATTGTCGCCACTCCTCCAGACGCTCCATCACCCAGGGCCGTCGCCTTTTCTCCCTGTCTAAGTGCCAGGCGGGCGGGCCGCCCCAAAGGCAAGAGCAGGCAACGCGGCGAGTTCCAACAACGCCACCTCCCAGGCCAAACGAGGTTGACCATGGCCCAGCAGCTGGGTCCTCAGCCGTTCGAGCCGACGCCAGCGCACCGGATCCTGGCGGCGGCGCCAGCCGGCGAGTTGCCACCAACCCAGCAGCCACAGCTGCTGCTCCCCCTCCAGGGCTTCGCTCAGGTCCCGGGCCAGGGCAAGAGATGCCAAGGGGTCCGGCCCCAGGGCAAGGAGGCGATCGGCCAGACCCTCCGGCAGGGACTGCCACTGCCGGCGATGGTCCAGCAGGGCCCCCGGGGAGCCCTCCGCCAGTTCCAGGAGTTCGGGGGGATCGGGGATGCAAACCGCCCCATCGGGGGAGGCCGTATCCGGGGAGACCCCTTGCGCCCCTGCCGATGCGGCGGTCTGCAAGACGGCCCGAACCTGCTCTGGGGCCAGGGAGCGGAAGGGAATCCGCTGGCAGCGGGAGCGGATCGTGGGGAGCAGGCGATCGGGGGCGGCGCTGATTAACACCAACACCCCATCCCCGGGTTCTTCCAGGGTTTTGAGCAGGGCATTGGCGGCCGTCTCGGCCATCGACTCGACCGACTCCAACACCACCATGCAGCGCCCCGACTCGACCGGTCGCCGGGAAAGAAAGCGGGAGACGTCGCGGATCTGCTCCAACCGGAGTTGGGGCGGCACCTTGCGGCTGATGCCGCTCTCAGCGGCTTGGGAGGCCGGAATCAACCGGCCCTGGTGCTGAAAGGTGGGTTCCACCCACAGCAAATCGGGGTGGTTGCCCTGGGCCATCAGGCGCCGGATGCGAGCATCCCCCGCCAGGACATCCAAAGCGGCAACTGGGCCAGCGCTGGCGGATTTGGTGGCCACCACCCCCTCCAGAAAGCGCAACGCCGCCAGGCGCCGACCCACCCCATCGGGACCGGCGAACAGATAGGCCGGCGCCAGGCGGCGCGACCGCAGCGCCGCCGCCAGCAAGTGGATGGCCAGCTCCTGCCCCAGCAGGTCGGCGAACAGGGGAACGGGGGGCGCGGAAGCATCGGTCATCGCAGCGGCTGCAGCGAAAGAAGCGCCATCGGCAAGACATGGAGCCGGCAGAGCCATGGAGGCTAGGGACCCGGCCAACACAGCAGGCTTTGGGTCACCAACCCTGGGAAGGCCAGGGCCTGGTGGAGGCCATGGCGCAACCCCTGCAGGGAGGGGATCCCGATCTTCTGGCCGAGGGAATCGGCCAGAAGATCGGGATCACTCAGCAGCAAGAAACGCAGCGAAGGATCGCAGCGCAACAGGATTCCGTCACAGCAGCCACCGGCTGCCCGGCCTCAATGCGTGTCCACCCCCTCTGGGCGGCCAGGGTGGCAAAGCCGTCGGCCACCCGGGCCAGAAAGGCCTCCCCCGCCGCCTCGATGCGATCGGACGGTCGCCCCCCCCGGCGGCGGCGGGACTCGGCCTGGGGCACATCCAGCCAAAGCGTCAGATCGGCCTGCAGGCCACCGGTGGCCAGGGTTTCCAGGGTGTCGATCAAGGCCAGGGGCAAGCCCCTGCCATAGCCCTGATAGGCGGCTGTCGATCCGGTGAAGCGATCGCAAAGCACCCAATCACCGGCCTCCAGCGCCGGCAAGAGCAGCGCTTCGACATGCTGGGCGCGGTCGGCCGCATAGAGGAGCAATTCGGCCCGGGACAGGGGCTGGACACCCTGGGGCGGATGCAGCAATAACGTCCGCAAGGCCTGGCCCAGGGCCGTCCCCCCCGGCTCGCGACTCACCACCAAACGGGCGCCAGGCGCCATCAGGCCACTGCTGGGTAGCCACTGGCGCAGGGCCTCAAGCTGGGTGGTCTTGCCGCAGCCATCGACCCCCTCCAGCACCACAAATCGGCCGCGGGTCAAGCCGGTGGCCAGGGGCGTCTCAGGGTTCACGATTGGCCCCTCCCCAGGTGCTGCCCCCATGCTGAAGCAGCACCGCATTCAGCACAACCGTGATTGAACTGAGGGCCATCAGCAAAGCCGCCAGGGGGGGGGTCAAGCGGATTCCCTGAAAGGGCAACAACAAACCAGCGGCGATCGGCAGAACCAGCAGGTTGTAACCAAAGGCCCAGAAAAGATTCTGCCGCACCTTGGCCATCGTGCGACGGGAGATGGCCAACGCCGTGGGCAGGCCCGCGAGCCGATCCCCGAGAATGACCAGGCCGGCCGCCTCTTGGGCGATCTGGGTGCCCGTGCCGATGGCCACGCCAAGGTCGGCGGCAGCAAGGGCCGGAGCATCATTGATGCCATCCCCCACCATGGCCACCGGCCCCGCTTCCCGGGCCAGCAGGATCCGCTGCAGCTTCTGCTCAGGACGCAGATCCCAAGCCAATTCATCGGTCGACAAAGCCACCTCGGACGCCAGTCTTTGCACGCTGCCCTGACGGTCACCACTGAGCAGTCCGAGACGCAATCCCTGGGACCGCAAACTGGCCAAAGTGGACAGGGCATCGGCCCGGGGACGGTCTTCCAACCCAATCCAGCCCAACAGAACCCCGTCCGCCGCCACCGCCAGTAGGGATCCCCCGTTCGGGGACCCGGTCGCCATCGGCGCCGCAACCCCGGCAACGCCCTGGGCCGCCAACCACTCGGGGCGGCCCACCCGCAGCCTGGCCGCCACCCCATCCAGGACCCCCACCAGACCTTCCCCCGGCACGGCTTCGGAGGGCCCCAGGCCCAGCAAGGGCAGTTGGCGCTGCTGGGCCTCCTGGAGCAGGGCGTGGGCGAAGGGATGGCGACTGGCTTGCTCCAGGCTGGCCGCCAGCTGGACCAGTCGATCGGCACTTAGCGGGGAATCCGCTTCTGTGGCGATCCCCGCCGCAGCCACCCCCCCAGCTGGGATCTGAGGGCAAACCGTCACGGCCGTGACGCGGGGGCATCCCGTCGTGAGGGTGCCGGTCTTGTCAAACAGCACGGTTTTGAGCCCGGCCGCTGCCTGCATCGCATCACCGCCCCTGAACAGGAGTCCCGAACGGGCGGCCGAACCAAGGCCGACGGTGATGGCGGTGGGTGTGGCCAGCCCCAGGGCGCAGGGGCAAGCGACCACCAGAACGGCAATGGCCAGCTGCAGCGCCAGGGCCAGGGGAGAAAGGGGCACGGCTGCCATGCCATGGCCACCATGGGCGCCTGGGTCGGAGGCCGTCAGCACCCAAGGCCAAAGCCTGGAGCCCCATCGCCACCAGAACAGAAAGGTGGCCCCCGCCAGCAATAGAACCGCCAGGCTGAAGCGTCCGGCCACGGCATCGGCCAGGCCCTGGA
The DNA here is from genome assembly GCA_945877115.1 of Synechococcus sp. UW140. Classification (GTDB taxonomy): domain Bacteria; phylum Cyanobacteriota; class Cyanobacteriia; order PCC-6307; family Cyanobiaceae; genus Cyanobium. Next base: position 8,843 of record CAMCQR010000021.1, read on the forward strand.
TCGGCGCCTTGCGGGCCTGGGCCTGGCCCACCATCTGAACGATGCGGGCCAGGGCACTGTGGGCCCCGGAGCGCAGCACCTCCAGCTCCAGGGGGGCCTCCTGATTAAGGCTGCCGGCAGGCAGTTCGCTGCCTGGTTCCACCCGCAGCGGCAGGTTTTCGCCGGTCAAGGCGGAGCAATCCACTGTCGAGCAACCGTCCCGGACGACTCCATCGACGGGCATCCGGTCGCCGGGCAGGAGTCGCAGTCGATCTCCGGGACGCAGGGCCCCGACCCGCACCGGCCTAGGGGGGCCCCCATCAACGATCAACAGGGCCTCATCGGGCTGTAGTTCGACCAATTGCTCGATGGCGCGGCCCGTGCGCCATCGAGCCCGTTCTTCCAGAAAGCGGCCGCTGAGCACAAAACCCAGCAGCATCACCGGTTCGTTGAAGTAGCAAGGCCAGCCACTGGCAGGCCACAGCCAGCCATAGAGGCTGGCCAGAAAAGCGCTGCTGACCCCCAGGGCCACCAGGGTGTCCATGCCGGGGGCACCGGCCCATGCCGAACGGACCCCCGACTGCAGGATGGGGCGACCGGGCCCCAGCAACGCCGTGGTGGCCACCACGGCATGCAAACCGTTGCGAGCCAACAATGAGGCCACCGCACTGGTCCCAAGGGCACCGGCCTCGGCCAGATGGCCCAGCCCCGAAATCAACAGCAACGCCAGGGCCACCAGCAACTGCTGCCAATGGCGCCACCAATGCTGCTGCTTCTGAAGGTCCCGGCGGGACACCAGAGGGGCCTCCTGGTCACGGGAATGGGCGCTGAAGCCCAGGCTTTCGAGACTGGCCAGCAAGGGAGGCAGGTCGACGCTGGCGTTGGCCAGCTCCAGCCAGGCGGTGCGGGTCAGCAAATTGACGCTGACATGGCGAACGCCCGGCTGTTGGGCCAAGCGTTGCTCGACCGCCCGGACACAGCCACCACATTTCATGCCCTCCACGGCCAGCAAAAGACTGGGTCCAGGGCTGTCCCCTGCAGGCGTCGGGTCCGCAGGGATGGCATCAATGACGGACTGGGAAGGCAAAGGCATGGATACGGGCGATGTCAGGTTAGGAACAGCGGCGATCCGCCAGGCCCCTAAGCGGCCAGCCAGCCTCCGGTTCAGGGGCCAGGGGGGCAAAAGGACAGGGAACGGGCAGGATGGGGGGCCGATGCCTTGTAGCTCCGCGTGCCCCGCTCCCAGCGCAACGACAACTTCATTGATAAAAGCTTCACGGTGATGGCGGACCTGATCTTGAAGGTCATGCCCACGAACCGTCGTGCCAAGGAAGCTTTTGCCTACTACCGCGACGGCATGAGTGCCCAGGGGGACGGGGAATATGCCGAAGCCCTGGAAAACTATGAAGAGGCGCTAAAACTGGAAGACGACCCGAACGACAAGGCCTTCATTCTTTACAATATGGCACTAGTGTTTACCAGCAATGGTGACCACGATAAAGCAATGGAATTATACAACGAAGCCCTGGAGCTAAACAGCCACATGCCGCAGGTGTTCAACAATATGGCCGTCATCCATCACCACCTTGGCTCGATCGCCGAAGAGCGGGGAGACCAGGATGAAGCTGACCGACGTTTCGATCTGGCGGCCGATTTCTGGACCAAGGCGATCCGACTGGCACCAAACAATTACATCGAGGCCCAGAACTGGTTAAAAACCACTGGCCGAGGCACGGTGGACGTTTATTTTTGATTAAGACCTATTCAATCTGATTCAGTTACCTGATTCAGTTGCCTACTTCAACAGCCCGTTTGCGGTCAGTCCTGGGCCTGGGGGTCCACGCCTAAGGCCACCACCAAGGCTTCCGCCACGGTGGCGGCGGGCAACAATTGCAGCCCCAACTGGTGCGCCTGCCCCTCCAGCCCACTTCCTGCCGGAGCCACCACCCGGCGGAAACCCAGCCGAGCCGCCTCCTGCAGACGCAGCTCCAGTTGCCCCACGGGCCGCAGCTGCCCCCCCAGACCCAGCTCGCCGATCAGCACGGTGCCCGGGGGTAGGACCAAATCACGAAAACTGGCCACCACGGCGGCGGCCACGCCGAGATCGGCGGCCGGCTCCTCCACCTGCAAGCCGCCGGCCACGGCCAGATAACAATCGAACCGGGAGAGGGGCAGACCGAGATGTTTTTCGAGCACCGCCAGGATCTGATGCAGACGGTTGGTGCCGATACCGGTGGCGGTGCGGCGGGGGCTGGCGTAACTAGTTGGGCTGACAAGGGCCTGGAGTTCAACCAGGAGCGGCCGGGTGCCCTCACAGGCCACGATGACGGCGCTGCCCGGGCTGGGCGCACTACCGCCCAGAAACAGCTCGCTCGGATTGCTGACCTCCACCAGGCCCTGGCCCCGCATCTCAAAGACCCCCAACTCGTGGGTGGCCCCAAAGCGGTTTTTGACGGCCCGCAGGAGGCGGTGGCTCACATAGCGGTCCCCTTCGAAGGTGAGCACCGCATCCACGAGGTGTTCCAACACCTTGGGCCCGGCCAGCAGGCCCTCCTTGGTCACATGACCCACCAGCACCAGGGCCGTGTGTTGCCGTTTGGCGACCCGCTGCAGGGCCGCGGCGCATTCGCGCACCTGGGCCACCGAACCAGGGGCGCTGGCCAGCTCGCCATCGTGCAGGGCCTGGATGCTGTCGATGATGGCGACGGCGGGCCGCAGGGCCTCCAGTTCCTGCAGCACCAGCTCGAGGTCGGTTTCAGCCAGAAGGCGCAGGGCGTCCCCAACGGGGGCCCCGGGCTCAGCCAGGCGCTGCCAGCGCAATTTCACCTGCTGGGCCGATTCTTCGGCGCTGACGTACAGCACCGAGACCTGGCCGGCCATGGCCCGGGCGCATTGCAACAACAGGGTTGATTTGCCGATGCCCGGATCGCCGCCCAGCAGGACCAGGGAGCCCGGCACGAGGCCGCCACCAAGCACCCGATCCAGTTCGCCGTAACCACTGGCCAGGCGCCGCAAGGGAGTTTCACCCACCGACGTGATCGGTTCGGAGCGCTGGGGTCGACCGGCCGCTGCCCCCCCGTCATGCGCCCCGGCCGGCAGGGGCCTGCGGCGGCGGCCATCCGTCCCCGCGGCGGCTTGTTCGACCAGGGAATTCCAGCTGCCGCAGCTAGAACAACGGCCAAAAAACTGGCGGGTCTGGGCGCCACAGCTCTGGCAGATGTAAACGGAAACGGGTCGGGCCAAGGTCGGTCCAGGACAGATTTTTATGAAGAAAGGTGGCTTTCAGTGAACGGGGCGGCCCTCAGCCCTTTTCAGTAGGACCGATCCGTTGTAACGAGCTCGTCGGCGCGATGACGGCACCAGTCCCAGCTAAAGAGACCATCCTGGTCGTGGATGACGAAGCGAGCATCCGTCGCATCCTGGAAACGCGCCTTTCGATGATCGGCTACCAGGTGGTGACGGCCTGTGATGGCGAAGAGGCCCTGGTGGCCTTCCAGAACTGCCAGCCCGACCTGGTAGTTCTGGACGTGATGATGCCGAAACTGGACGGCTATGGGGTCTGCCAGGAGCTGCGCAAGGAATCGGACGTGCCCATCGTGATGTTGACGGCCCTTGGCGATGTCGCCGACCGCATCACGGGTCTTGAACTGGGAGCTGATGACTACGTCGTCAAACCCTTCAGCCCCAAGGAGTTGGAAGCACGGATCCGCTGCGTGCTCCGGCGGGTTGAGAAAGAACAGGTGGCTGGCCTCCCCAACACCGGCGTCATCCAGGTGGGCACCCTACGAATCGATACCAACAAACGCCAGGTGTATCGGGGCGAAGAACGCGTCCGCCTGACCGGCATGGAATTCAGCCTGCTCGAATTGCTGGTGAGCCGTTCGGGAGAACCCTTCAGCCGCGGTGAAATCCTCAAGGATGTGTGGGGCTACACCCCGGAACGTCACGTCGATACCCGGGTCGTGGATGTCCACATCTCCCGGCTGCGATCCAAACTGGAAGATGATCCAGCCAACCCCGAGCTGATCCTCACGGCCCGGGGCACCGGCTATCTGTTCCAGCGCATCGTTGAACCCGTTGCCACCGAAGGAGCCTGACCCGATCCGACCGGCCGACCGGCGGATGACAAGCCGGCGCACCAAGCCGAATCGCACGATCCGGCGCCTGGTGATCTGGTATCGACGCAACGCCGCCATCACCTCCCTGGCGGAATCCGCTTCGGCGGCCGGCTCCATGGCCGGCAGCGTGGCCGGTGCAGCCACCTCCGTGGCCGGAGCCGCCACCTCCGTGGCCGGGAACGTGTTGCAACCCCTCGTCTTCGACCCCCTGCGGCGCTTGCAGCAAGGGGGCCTCAACGACGAAGACGCCGTCATCGAGGACCACCAGCGCCTCTGGGTGGCCGTTGATGGCATGGGGGGGGACAACGCGCCGGGGGCCATCCTTGAAGGCTGTCTCATGGCCGTGGAACGGCTGCCCGTCCGCATCCGCTTCGTCGCGGAAAGCGAACCCCTGCACCGTTGCATCGAGGCCTTGGGCCTGCGCGAAGCCCTCGATGGAGCCCTGGCCCGGGGGTTGATCAGCATGGTTCCAAGCGGGCCCTCCGTGGCCATGCACGACGAAGCCACCGTCGTACGCCGCAAGCGGGACGCGAGTATCAATATGGCCATGGACCTGGTCAAGAGTGGCGAGGCGACGGCCGTCTACTCGGCCGGCAACTCCGGTGCCGTCATGGCGGCAGCCATCTTTCGACTTGGTCGCCTCAATGGCATCGAGCGGCCGGCCATCGGCGCCCTTTTCCCCACCCGTGATCCGGAGCAACAGGTGCTGGTGCTGGACGTCGGAGCCAACACCGACTGCAAACCCTCCTGGCTGCACCAGTTCGCCCTACTAGGAAATATCTACAGCCGGGATGTGCTGCAGGTGAGTCAACCGCGCATTGGTCTTCTCAATATCGGTGAGGAGGAATGCAAGGGCAACGACCTCGCCCTCAAGACCCACCCCCTGCTGGCCGCTGAAACCCGCTTCCACTTCGCTGGCAACTGCGAGGGCAGGGATGTGCTCTCCGGCGATTTCGACGTGGTGGTCTGTGATGGGTTTACGGGAAATGTGCTGTTGAAATTCCTGGAATCCGTAGGGGGCGTCCTCCTGGACGTCCTGCGGGCCGAACTGCCCAGGGGGCGTCGCGGCAAAGTCGGATCCGCCTTTCTGCGCACCAATCTGGTGCGGATCAAAAAGCGCCTCGACCATGCCGAACATGGCGGCGCCCTGTTGCTTGGGGTCAATGGCATCTGCGTGATCGGCCATGGCAGCAGCAAGGCCCTCTCGGTCGTCAGCGCCCTGCGCCTGGCCCACTCCGCCGCCAGCCATCGCGTCATGGATGACCTCCATAACCTGGGATCGTCCCCGCAGGCCGCAGCGACCTGTGGTTGACTGACCCAACGATGGGCCAATCCTCAGTGGTGCTCAGCGCGACCGAATTGCTCAACATCCCCCAGCTCCTGCCCCCCCGCGGCATGGAACTGGTGGCTTCTGGTAGCTCCCTGCCGCAGAGCGTGGTGAGCAACGATCTGCTCAGCCGCCGGGTTGAGACCAACGACGACTGGATCCGCGATCGCACCGGTATCGGCAGCCGCAGGATCGCCTCTGACACCGAATCCCTGACCAGCCTGGCCAGTGCCGCCGCCCAGGCCGCCCTGGATCTGGCGGGCTGGCGGGCCGAGGATCTGGATCTGATTCTGCTGGCCACCTCCAGCCCCGACGACCTCTTCGGTACCGCCCCCCGGATCCAGGCGGTCCTGGGGGCCCATCGGGCTGTGGCCTTTGATCTGACAGCGGCTTGCAGCGGCTTCCTGTTCGGTCTGATCACGGCAGCCCAGTTTATCCGCGGCGGCAGCATGGACAAGGTGCTGGTGATCGGCGCCGACCTGCTGAGCCGATGGGTGGACTGGGATGACCGGCGCACCTGCGTGCTCTTCGGTGATGGGGCCGGGGCCGTAGCCCTGCAAGCCTGCCCCGCCCAGCAGGATGGCCTTGTGGCTTTCCGCATGCGCTCGGATGGCCAACGCAATGGCTGCCTCACCCTGGCCCGCAGTGGCGCCCGGCTCCCCCTGGTGGAAGACCTCTCCCGAGAGGTGGGCGGCTTCGGCACCATTCACATGAACGGCCAGGAGGTGTACAAATTCGCCGTCCGCGAAGTGCCGATCGTGCTCGCCGATCTGCTGGAGCAGGCAGGCCTGGCGGCCGAGCAACTCGACTGGCTACTGCTGCACCAGGCGAACCAACGGATCCTTGACGCCGTAGCCGATCGCTTTGCGGTCCCCCGGGAAAGGGTGCTCAGCAACCTGGCGGCCTACGGCAACACTTCCGCCGCCACGATTCCTCTGATGCTCGACGAAGCCGTCCGCGATGGCAGGATTCAGCCTGGCCATCTGATCGCCAGCAGTGGTTTCGGGGCGGGTCTGAGCTGGGGTGGGGCCCTGCTGCGCTGGAGCGGTCCAGCCCAATGACCCTGGAACCAAGCCGAAGGGCCGGGCCGTAATCTCCTGCCGGTCATTGGGCATGAGGGTGCATGGCAGTCGCCTGGGTCTTTCCTGGACAGGGCTCGCAGAAACTGGGCATGGCAGCAGGGGTGCTGGAGCTTCCCGGAGCCGCCCAGCGCTTCGCATTGGCCTCCGAACGGCTGGGACGGGATCTCCTGGCCATCTGCGCCGGCAGCGATGACGCCGAAGGGAGCGGCCCCAACGACCTCAACGACACCCGCAACACCCAGCCGGCCCTCTTTGTGATTGAAAGCCTGCTGGTGGATGCCCTACGGGCCGCAGGCCCCCAGCCCGCCCTGGTGGCGGGCCACAGCCTGGGGGAATTGGTGGCCCTCTATGCCGCCGGCGTGTTCGACGCCGACACTGGACTCGCCCTAATGCAAAGGCGCAGCGAATTGATGGCCGCGGCCGGCGGTGGTGCGATGACCGCCGTGATGGGTTTTGACAGGCCCCAGCTGGAGCAGCTGGTGGACGCCACCGAAGGGGTGGTGATTGCCAATGACAACAGTGAGGCCCAGGTGGTGCTCTCCGGCAGTCCGACAGCAGTAAGCGCGGTGAGCGAGGCCCTCTTGTGCAAGCGGGCGATCCCCTTGGCGGTCTCCGGCGCCTTCCATTCGCCTTTCATGGCCCAGGCCGCGGCCGCCTTTGCCAAGGATCTGGAGACGGTGCCCTTCGCCGAAGCCTCCATCCCGGTGCTGAGCAACACCGATCCCAGCCCCAGCACCGATGCCAATTTGCTCAAACAACGCCTGCTCCTGCAGATGACTACGGGGGTGCGCTGGCGGGAAACCATGGAGCAGTTTAGCCGCGAAGGCATCGATGAGGCGGTGGAGATCGGTCCTGGCAACGTGCTCAGCGGCCTGATCAAGCGAGGCTGCCCCGGACTCCGCTGTCGCCAGGTCGCCTCGGCGACGGATCTGGGCTAATGGGCGTTCCAGGCCCTTTAGGCCAGCGGCGCCTCGAGCGCCCAGCGCTGCTGGGCAGTCCCCAACCAGACCTGGGCTACTCCATGATCAGCAACCTGTTGGTCTGGCCGATCTACCGAATTCTGCTGCGCGGTCGCACCACCGGCCTGGGCCATGTGCCCCGGAGCGGGGGCCTGGTGGTAGTCGCCAACCACGGCTCCCACCTCGACCCGCCGATCATCAGCCACGCCATCGGCCGCCCCGTGGCGTTCATGGCCAAGGAAGAGTTGTTCCGAGTGCCCCTGCTTGGGCCCCTGATCAAGGCCTGCGGGGCCTACCCCGTTGCCCGCGGTGCCAGTGACCGTGAGGCCCTGCGCACCGCCAGTGAACGGTTGGCCCAGGGCTGGGCCACCGGGGTTTTTCTCGACGGCACCCGCCAGCACGATGGTCGGATCCATGCCCCCCAGGCTGGGGCGGCCCTGCTGGCGGCGCGGCTGGGGGTGCCCCTTCTGCCGGTGGCCATCCTCAACAGCCACCGGGCCTTGGGCCGCACGGGGGGCCTGCGGCTGGTCCCTGTGCATATCCGCATTGGCCCCTTGATCCCCCCACCCGCCTCCCGCCGTCGTGGCGACCTGGATGCCACGACGCAAGCCCTACAGCGGGAGATCAACGACCTCCTTGACGCCGGCCCGATCAAGAGCAGGCGAATCGGGCCGCCTAGGCTCCCAGAAATCGCAACCGCTCTGCCGCCCAGCCCCTCAGATCGCGGCCACTGAGCACCCACAGCAGGGCCCGGGCCCCGTCCCCCCAGACCTTGCGCCTGCCTTCGACCACACAGAATTGGCCGCAGGGCACGGGCACCGGCGTCAGCTGAATGCCCCGGCTGCCGGCCACGATCCGGCCCACCAGCAGGGCCCGGTTCATGTGGTCACTGCTGGTGACAAGCAGGGCATGGCGGATCCTGGCCCGGCGGAGATCATCGACCAGCGAGGTGAAATTACCGAGGGTGTCCCGGGCCCGGTAGTCCAGTTGCACCTGATCCGGCGCCAGACCCTCCCGCTCCCGGAACAGCCAATGGGCGTATTCCGGATTGCTGCCGCCGCTGACGATTACGGGCAAGCCATCCTGATGGGCCAATCGGGCAGCGACAATTTCTCGCTGGGTATCGCCCCCCAAGACAAGAATCATCTGGGGTGGCGGTGGCGAGGGCCACCACCACCCCCGCGACAGCCACAGCAGGGCCAGCCCCCCCACAAGCAGGAGCCTGGAAGGGCCCCGGCTCCGCCGGCGGCCGCGGCGGCGGCCTCGAACCTGGGGTTCGCGGGCGATCCGATTCGGTGGCGGCGGACGCTGGGCCCGCCGTGATGGAGCGGTGCGGCTCAAGGCTGCCCAACCTCAACCGGACTGGTTGGATAGAGGGGCAAAACCGACTGCCAGGGTCCGGGCCGTTGGGCCAGGGCCGCCGATTGGGCGTACCGCAAAAGTTGCTCGACATCTTGGGGCACGAGAGCCATAGCCGGGTGCCGCGGTGCTGCTCCCATCGCCTCCTCCAGATCAGCTTCGCTGCGATACAAGCGAGGAACCTTGACTTCGGCCACACCACCCGGGGCCAGGGCATCAAGGCCATAGAGGCCCGCCACCCATCCATGGCGCGGCAGCTCCTGAACCAGGGCAACGGGACCGCATCCGGGGCTCTGTTCGCCGGCCAGAAGGCGCTGGGCCATCAGCTGGAAACTGCCCACCCCATCAAGAGGAATCCCCAGTTGTTGAGCCAGGGTGCGGGCCAGGGTCACGGTGAGGCGGGTACCGGTGAACCCCCCAGGCCCGATCGCCACCGCCAGGCGGCCCAGGGAGGGCCAGGCCGCAGCGGGCAGAACCTGCTCAAGGGCGCCGAGGAGACCAGCGGAGAGGTCCCGCCCCCCGGGAAAGACCGCCAGCACAGGGCCTTCGGCCCGGCCGAGGGGCTGTAATCCCACCCCCAGCAGATCACTGCTGCTGTGCAAGGCCAACAACCAACGACAGGAATCGAGCGCTGCGGTCGTCATGCGGGCAAGGCCTGCCCTGGCCTCAGGCGGCTCCAGCGGCCCACCTCGGGGCGAAAGTCAGCGCAGGCGCGCACATCCCATTCCACTCCCACGGCTCCGTCCGGCAGATCCCTGACCTGAACGTGGATACGGGGCTCGTGGGGTTGCCAATCCGGGGCTGGGCTGAGATGGGGAGCCCCATGCTGACGTTCGACGGCGTGATAGGCCTGGCAGCGGTCGACCCAGTGGCAATCGACACAGATGCACATGCCGCCCGATCCCGACCTTCAATCCATTCTGACCCGCCCGCCGGGGGAACAGGCCCGGGCCCTGTGGCAGCTGCTCGACCCCCCCCAATGGCCGATCCCGTTCCAGGAACTGCCCCCGGGAAGCGCCCTGGTGGGGGGAGCGGTGCGGGACGGCCTGCTGGGGCGACTGAACGCCAGGCCAGATCTGGATCTGGTGGTGCCCGTGGAGGCCATCGAACTGGCCCAGACCCTGGCACGAAGCCACGGAGGCACCGTTGTGGTGCTGGATCGGGAGCGCTCCATCGCCCGGCTGGTGGTCCGCGGCTGGACGGTGGATCTTGCCCGGCAGGAGGGAGCCACGTTGGCGACGGACCTGCGGCGGCGCGATTACAGCATCAATGCCATCGCCCTGAGCCTGCCCCAGGGCAGCGAAGCGGCCGTCCTGGTCGATCCCTGCCATGGACTCCAGGATCTGGCCGCGGGCCGGCTGCGGGCCCTCAGTGAGGCCAATCTGGTGGACGACCCCCTGCGGTTGCTCAGGGGAATGCGGCTGGCGGGGGATCTGGCGCTGCCGATCGATGGCCCGAGCGGCCGCTGGATCAGGGACCACCGGGCCCGACTGACCCAGGTGGCTCCAGAACGGGTGCTTGCCGAACTAGATCGCATGGCCACCAGCGTCTCAGGCCATCAAGGATTGGCCCTGGCCCTGGATTACGGCCTGCTGGAACCCTGGCTAGCCGTCGACGGTCCCCAACAGAGCGCGGAATTGCCCCTGGCAGCGCTGACGCCGGACCAGGCCCAAGCCCGGGGCCTCACGCCAGACGAAGCACTCACCGCCCTCCCGGTGGCACGACTCGCCCTGTTGTTCGATGCGGCCAGCCTGGGTCGACTCCAGGCCAGTCGCCGCCTGCAGAAAAGAGTCGGCAGCCTGCACCAATGGCTGCGACGCCTCCAGGGAGCTGGGATCGGTGGCGCACTGGAGCGACTGGGTGAGGACGATCGCTTCCGCCTGCAGGTCGATCTGGAGTCGGACCTGCCCGCCCTGCTGCTTCTCATAGAGCCCAGCCAGGCCGAAACGGCCCTGGGCCGGTGGCGTGACCCCAACGACCCCCTCTTTCACCCCGCTGCCCCCATGGACGGGCACACCCTGAAACAACTGCTGCACCTTCCGGCCGGCCCCCTGCTGGGCCAGCTGTTGGACTACTTGAAAAGGGAACGGGCCATGGGCCGACTGCCAGCCCAGAACCAGGACCAGATGTTGATCCAAACCAAAGCGGAAGGCTGGCTCCGGGCGAGGCAAAGGGAGATGACGTGATTAACTATCTGTTCCAATGGCGTGATTCCACCGCCTGCCGAAGTCTTCCCTTTCTCTCTCTCTTTCTCCCATGAGCGTTCGCCTCTACGTCGGCAACCTGCCGCAGACTTTTGACGAAAACGAGCTGGTGGCCCTGTTCCAGGGTGTCGGCGAAGGCGTTCGCTTCAAGACCGTGACCGACCGGGAGACGGGTGTTTGCCGTGGTTTCGGCTTCGCCAACGTCGATGACGAGAAGCTGGCTGAGGCCCTGATCGGCCAACTGCATGGTCGTGAATTCGGTGGCAACACCCTGCGGGTCGAGGTGTCGGAGCGTCGCGATGCTCGCGGAGCCGCCCCGACCGATCGCCGTCCCGCCAGTGGCGCCCCCGTCGCCCAGCGTCGTGCAGCCGACAAGGTCGTACACACCGACAACGTGGACAGCGAAGCCCCTGACCCCCGTTGGGCCGGCGAACTGGCCAAGCTCAAGGACCTCCTTGCCAACCAGACCGTCGGAGTCTGATGGCCATATCCGGGCCGGCCATCCCGCCGGTCCCCTGGACCTGGGGATCGCACCGTATTCATTGGATTCGTCACGAAGCAACCGACACGAGCCAGGGTGTTCAAGGTTCGGTTCTTTTGATCCATGGGTTCGGTGCCTGCGTCAGCCACTGGCGCCACAACATCGGGAACCTCAATCCGGGACTTGATGTCTATGCCCTCGACCTGCTTGGGTTTGGTGCAAGTGATAAACCCCGATCGCAATTGCTTGGGGAGCCGGCTGAGGCCGGTTCCGTCCGCTATTGCTTCGACCTCTGGGCGGACCAGGTGCAGGCCTTCTTAACGGAGGTGGTGCCTGCGGGGCCCGTCCAGCTGATTGGCAATTCGATCGGAGCGCTCGTCGCCCTGGTGGCTGCCGATCGCCTCCAGCGTGCAGGCCACCCCCCCTACCAGGTGGTTTTGATCGATTGCGCCCAACGCACCCTCGATGAGCGGCGCCTCTCCCGCCTGCCGGGATGGGAGCGGGCCAGCCGACCCCTCGTGAAACACCTGGTTCGTCAGCGCTGGATACTGACGCCCCTGTTCCGTTTTGTGGGACGCCCCAGCTTCATCCGCCAGGTGCTGGCCCAGGCCTACCCCAGTGGCGCCAATCTGGATGACGAACTCGTGCAGTTCCTGCTCAAGCCAGCCCTGGATGTGGGGGCGGTGGAGAGCTTTCGCGGCTTCGTGAATCTGTTCGAAGATCACCTCGCGCCCGACCACCTGGCTCGCCTTACGGTGCCCGTGCGCATGATCTGGGGAGCCAGGGACCCCTGGGAAGATCCCGTCGAAGCACGGCACTGGGCCGACCAGTTTGCCTGCATTCAAGAACTTGTCGTCCTGGAGGGGTTGGGTCACTGCCCCCACGATGAAGCCCCTGAGCGGGTCAATCCGATCCTGCGGCGCTGGTTGGCCCCGATGGAGTGAAGAAGCGAGGCGGGCAACCAGTCGCAGCAACAATCAATGCACCTGAGCCACCAAAAAGGATACTGGTAGATCCAGCAGCTTGCCCGCCGTAGGCACATAGGCCCGGCGACTGAAGACGTCATAATCCTGGCGCTCGATCACATCGAGAATGCCACGATAAAGGCGTAGGGATGTCCACACAGGCCAGCGGGCATCGGCCGAAAGCCAACGCACTCCTGCTTCGGAACGGGCGAACCAGAAACGAGCCCTTTCAAGCTGAAATGCCATCAGGCGGCGCCAGTTGTCATTAATAACTCCGCCAAAAAGCTGAGCTTCCGTATAATCGAATCGCAGCAGATCTTCCTGGGGCAGATAAATGCGTCCCCGTTCCCGATCCTCGCCTACATCCCGCAAAATGTTGGTGAGCTGGTTAGCAATTCCCAGGGCCACAGCCGCTTCCGTCGGATCGGGATGCTCGCTCCACGGCGCCGTGGTGTAGGCGGGATCCACGCCCATCACGGCCTGACACATCAGGCCAACGGTTCCGGCAACGCGATAACAATATAATTCAAGCTCAGCAAACGTCGCATAACGCTGGCAACGCACATCCATGCGCTGGCCTTCGATCATATCGAGATAGGGTTGCAAGGACTGGGGGAATTGCTGGAACATGTCCACCATCACCAGGTCCAAGGCATCGCTCACCCGACCCTGGTACATCTGGCGACTTTTGCTCTCCCATGCATCCAAGCGGGCCACCAGCTCGTCGGCTGGCAGTCCCTGGGCTTGGGGGCTGTCCATCAATTCATCGGTGCGACGACACCAGACATAAATGGCCCAGATCGCCCGACGCTTGGCGAGGGGCAACAACAGGGTGCCAAGGTAAAAAGTCTTGGCCCAGCGGGCTGTTTCTTGACGACACAAGTCATAGGCCTCATCCAGGTCTGGATGGAGGGGCAATCCTGCCTGGGGGGCCGACGAAAGGGTCACACTCAAACAGGTACAAATGCGGCGGTGGCAACGCCTTCAGCAACGGAGGGTTGGCCACTGGCATCCACCGCTTCGGCACAGAGTCGGCCACTGAGCACGGCCCCCTCCATCGAAGCCAGATATCGTTGCATGGTGAAACAACCCGCAAGGAAGAAGTTGTCAATCGGCGAGCGTTGGTCGGGACGCAACTGCTGACAGCCAGGTACCGTCTTATAAACCGAAAGCGGTGTTTTGACAACAATCGACTTGCGAAGAATAGCCGGATTTTCCCCCAGAAAATGGGCCGGAAACAAGCGCTTCAACTCTTCCATGGTTGCGGCAACAATCTCCCCGTCGGGACGTCCGATCCAATCGTGGGCTGGGGCGAAAACCAGCTCAAGCATGGAACGCTCAGAATCGGCATACTCCCGGCATGTATTACTCATGTCGGCATAAACACTTAGCAGGTCAGAACGACTGAACAAGAGGTGATCGATATCCGTTAACTTGCGATCAAACCAGAGATGTATATTTATGACTGGTACACCTTTTAATCCATCCAGTTTTGAAAAATAGGGAAGGGACTTCCATGGCTCAGGCAAAAGCAATTTCAAGGGGTCCACCGGCATGGCACTGACGTAGGCATCGGCCTCGACCACCTGGGGCTCCTGCCCTCGAACCCCACCGATGCGGAACGCCTTGACCCTTCCCTTTTCATCTATCTCAATCTGCCTCAGTGGGGCATTGAGCTGCACTTTCCCCCCCCGTTCAGTGATGTAGTCGACGAGGGGCTGACATAGGCGTTCGGGTGGATTGCCATCTAAAAAGGCCATGCGCGAACCGTCGGCCTCCTGCAGGAAGCGGTTGAGGGCCGTCAGCACGACAGTGCTGGAGATTTCGTCAGGATTGATGAAGTTGAGAGCCTTGCTCATGGCCATGAACACTTCGTCATTGACCCGATCAGGGATGCGATGCAACCGCAACCATTCACTCCAAGAATATTGATCACAGGCCTCCACATAACCCTGCCCCCTCAGCATGGCCGGAACCAGGCCCAGCCCGAAGGAAATTTTTTCGGGCCAGCTCAACATATCGTTGTTGCCAAGGATAGCCGCCAACCCATTCAAAGGCGCCGGCAGGTCGGGGAAATCAAAACGGCTATAGGTGCCGGGCACCTCGCGTTGATTAAAGATCATGGAGTGGGATTTCCATTGCAATCTATCTTCGATATCCAACTCCTTGAAGAGACGACGCATATTGCGATAAGCACCAAAGAATATATGCAATCCCGTTTCATACCAGTCACCCTCCTCGTCCTGCCAGGCGGCCACCTTGCCCCCCAGGACATCGCGAGCCTCAAAAATCAGCGGCGTGTGGCCCGCATCGCAGAGGTACTTGGCACAAGCCAATCCAGCCAACCCGGCCCCAGCGATGGCGACACGCACGAAGACAACATCCAACTGGTGGCAACCCTATCGGCCAACGCCCCCGCACCGTGCCGGCAGGGCCCTAGCCCCCGGGCCCCAGGAGTTCCTAGAGTCAGTACACGCCGCAAGCGGCGACTCTTAGGTACCACCTTTTTCCGTCCCCCTTCTGCCGCGCAACCGGCGTCCCATGGCTGATACCCTGCTCAAGTCCACCACCCGCCACGTGAGGCTGTTCACAGCCCGTGTCGAAAACGGGGATCTCCTGCCCGATGCAGACCAGCTCACGCTGGACATCGATCCGGACAATGAGTTTCTCTGGGATGAGGCGGCGCTAGCCAAGGTGCATGCCAGCTTTCGCACCCTTGTAGAAGCCCAAGCTGGGGCCGATCTGACCGACTACAACCTGCGGCGCATCGGCTCTGAACTGGAAGGGGTCATCCGGCAGCTATTGCAGGCCGGCGAGATCCGCTACAACCCAACGGCCCGCGTCCAGAATTTTTCCATGGGGCTGCCACGCACCCCCGACTCCATTTGAGCCGCTCCCGTCCGGATGAACGCGCCTTTCGGGACCGAGGTCCCGGGATGTATCGCGACACCCCTGGCGACTCCTACGACGATCGCTCGCGGGATCGCTACGGGCCGAAGCGCCAGGAGCCGCCCTATGGCGGTCGCGAAAGCGCCCGCCCTGCGGGATCCGGCAAAGGACCCGGCGGCGGTGGACCGGGCGGTGAGGGGGGGCCGGGATTTAAGTTCAACGTCGGCACCCTGGCGGTGCTGGCCGGAGTCTTGGTGGTGGGCATTGGCATCGGCAGTGCCGTGACCAGCACCACCGTGGGAAATCAGGGGAACATTGCCAGCAGCCAGCAGCTCGATATGGCCGTTCCCGATCCCGAGTTCTGCCGCCAATGGGGAGCGAGCGCCTTTGTGATCAATGTGGAGATGTACACCACCATGAATCCAAGCAGCAGCTTCGTCACCCAACCGACCCTGAAGCCCGGCTGCGTCATCCGTCGGGAAAACTGGACCGTGTTGCAGAAGGAGGGGGCCATCACGGCGGAGCAGCTGCGCGAATGCAAACAGCGCATGAACACCTTTGCCTATGTCGGTTCTGTCCGCGACAAACCCATCGTGCGCTGTGTCTACCAAACCGATGCCAGCCAAAACCAGTTTCTGCAGAAAGGGGTGGCCGGAGCCGCACCCGATAGCAGCGTCGGCATCACCCCTGAAGCCGACCAGTTCTGACCGGAACTCCCCCCTGGCCCTCCTAGGGGTTAAGCCGCACCAGAGGCCACCGATGCTTCACCGCGGGCCTGGCCCTGGCGCAGGGGGCTCTCGGGGCTAGCGAACACGGGCAGAACCTCTCTCCGGAAGGCCTCTGCCGCCCTGGAGCAGTATCGGGCCGGATGGGTGATCAGCTTCAACTGGCGGCGCACCAGCAGATCGGCCAAGGGAGGACGGTGCAGGGTGCCTGCGGCCAGTTCACGTTCAATGGAGACCACCGGCAAGAAAGCGGCCCCGAGACCAGCCTGGACAGCATTTTTAATGGCCTCGAAGGAATTCAGTTCCATCTCAATCTTGAGTCGCTGCACATCCAGCTTGGAGCGCAACAACAATTGATCCACCATCTTGCGGGTCGTTGACTGGGCATCCAGGCAAACAAAGCCGAGCCTGTACAGGTCTTCCTTGGTCAGTTCGGGCAGGCGTGCCAGGGGATGCTTCGGGGGCAGCACCAAGGCCAGCTCATCGTTGGCGTAAGGCACCACCTGCAGCAGGTCGTTGAGTTCGGCGGGCAGTTCGCCACCAATGATGGCCAGGTCGATCTGGCCATTGGCCACACTCCAACCGGTACGACGGGTGCTGTGAACCTGCAACTGCACCGCGACATCGGGATATTTCTGGCGAAACAACCCGATCATGCGTGGCATCAAATAGGTGCCCGTCGTCTGGCTGGCCCCGACCACCAGGGAACCACCCTTGAGGTTATGGAGATCATCCAGGGCCCGACAGGCCTCCTGGCACTGGCTCAAAATGCGGTCGCAATAACTCAACAGCAGATGGCCTGCTTCGGTGAGTTGGGCCTTGCGCCCCCCACGGTCAAAGAGAGACACATCCAGCTGTTTCTCGAGATTCTGGATCTGCAGGCTCACCGCAGGCTGGGTGACATAGAGGCTGTCGGCCGCCTTCTTGAAGCTGCCCTCGCTGGCAATGGCCCGCAGGATGCGTAGCTGGTCGAGGGTGAAAGGCAGATCGGCCATAGAGTCTGGTGAGCCCGGTAAGCGCCGATGGCCGAACCGGCACGCAGCAGCAAACTCTAGGTTGGCCGCGGGAGTCACCCCATGGAGCCCATCCTGATACCCACTCTTGCACCGGTGTCCCAGCACAGCTCCTGGGTAATGCTCGCCCTACTGTTTGGTTTCGCGGTGCTGCACAGCGGTGGCGCTGCCCTGCGATCCTGGGCGGAAGAACGCATCGGCGCCCGGACCTGGCGCCTCTTATTTGCCCTGGCGAGCATCCCCGCTGCAGTGGTGGTGATCGCCTACTTCCTGGCCCATCGTTATGACGGTTGGCGTCTCTGGAATCTTCAGGACCGGCCCTGGATGGTGCCCCTGGTCTGGCTGGGTACAGCGATCAGCTTTTTCTTCCTCTACCCAGCCACTTACAACCTGTTGGAGATCCCGGCGTTGCTGCGCCCCCAGGTGCGGCTCTATGGCAGCGGCATCATCCGCATCAGCCGCCACCCCCAGGCCGTCGGTCAGATCCTTTGGTGCGCCACCCACCTGCTGTGGATCGGCAGCAGTTTCATGGTGGCCACCTGCTTCGGGTTGATTGCCCACCATCTCTTTGCCATCTGGCATGGCGATCGCCGCCTGCGGCAACGCTTTGGCAGTGCCGCCAGCGAACTCCAGGCCCAGACCTCCGTCGTTCCCTTCGCTGCGGTGTTGGATGGACGACAAAAAGTGGTCCTGGCCGAATTTTTGCGGCCAGCCCAGTTGGGGATTGTGGTGGCCATTTGGCTGTTGTGGTGGGCGCACCCAAGCATTGGCCTGGCGGCCACCAGCTTCCAACGCACAGCCTTGGCCCACTGGTTGGGTTGAGCCCTCCCTGCCGGACCTGCCTACACTCCTTGCAGCCGTCCCCTGAGGATGCCGTCCGCTTCTGAGCTCGCCTGGCTGATCCCAGTGCTCCCCCTGCTGGGCGCCTGCCTCACGGGTCTCGGTCTGATCAGCTTCAATCGCACCATCAATCGCCTGCGCAAGCCGGTGGCCCTGTTCCTGATCAGTTGTGTCGGGGCGGCGGCTGTGCTCAGTTACGCCGTGCTGGCGGAACAACTGGCAGGGGCAGGCCCGACAGAGATGCTGTTCAACTGGGCCAGCGCCGGCACCTTCAACCTGCCGATGGGCTTCCGGGTTGACCCCCTGGGGGCCGTGATGCTGGCCCTTGTCACCACCATTGCCGTGCTGGTGATGGTCTATTCCGATGGCTACATGGCCCATGACAAGGGTTATGTGCGCTTCTTCACCTACCTAGCCCTATTCAGCAGTTCGATGCTCGGACTGGTCATCAGCCCCAACCTGCTGGAGATCTATGTCTTCTGGGAGCTGGTAGGGATGTGCTCCTACCTGCTGGTGGGCTTCTGGTACGACCGAGATGCCGCCGCCAATGCCGCCCAGAAGGCGTTTGTGGTGAACCGAGTCGGTGATTTCGGCCTGCTGCTCGGCATTCTGGGCCTGTTCTGGGCCACCGGCAGTTTCGGCTTTGAAGAGATCGGCACCCGCCTCCAGGGGGCTGTCGCCAACGGATCCCTAACGACTGGGGTAGCCGTTCTGCTCTGCCTGCTGGTGTTCATGGGCCCCATGGCCAAATCGGCCCAGTTTCCGCTCCATGTCTGGCTTCCTGACGCCATGGAGGGCCCGACCCCCATCTCCGCCCTGATCCATGCGGCCACCATGGTGGCGGCCGGAGTGTTCCTGGTGGCCCGCCTGCAGCCTGTCTATGCCCCCTTTCCCGCCGTCCAGGCCGTGATCGCCGTGATTGGCACGATCACCCTGTTGCTGGGCGCCTCGATCGCCCTTACCCAGCAGGACCTCAAAAAGGGTCTCGCTTACAGCACCGTGTCCCAGCTGGGTTACATGATGCTGGCCATGGGTTGCGGTGCCCCCGTTGCCGGCATGTTCCACCTGGTGACCCACGCCTTTTTCAAGGCCATGCTCTTCCTGGGCTCGGGCTCGGTGATCCATGCCATGGAGGAGGTGGTGGGCCATGAGCCCGTCCTGGCCCAGGACATGCGGCTGATGGGGGGGCTGCGGCGTTACATGCCCATCACGGCCACCACCTTCCTGATTGGCTGCGTCGCCATTGCCGGCATCCCCCCCCTGGCGGGCTTCTGGAGCAAAGACGAGATCCTGGGTCAGGCGTTCCATCACTTCCCAATCCTCTGGGCGGCCGGCTTCCTGACGGCCGGCATGACGGCGTTTTACATGTTCCGCCTTTACTTCCTCACCTTTGAGGGCAGTTTCAGGGGCAACGACAAGGTTCTGCAGGCCCAGCTTCTCGCCGCCGCCGGTAAATCCAGCGATGAGGCGCATGCTGAAGAGGGCCATGGCCACCTCGCCGACCATCCCCACGAATCCGGCTGGCAGATGGCGATGCCCCTGGTGGTTCTGGCGGTTCCTTCGGTCCTGATCGGCCTGCTGGGGATGCCTTGGAACAGTCGTTTCGCGGCCCTGGTGGACCCCCATGAGGCCGCCGAGATGGCGGAGCACTTCTCATGGCGGGACTTTCTGCCGCTGGCCGGTTCCTCCGTGGCCATTTCGGTGGCGGGCATCAGCCTGGCGGTCCTGGCCTATTCCCTGCACCGCATCGATCTGGGCCAGGCCGTGGCGGCCCGCTTCCCAGCCGTGAACAGTTTTCTCGCCAACAAGTGGTACCTGGATGCCATCAACGAAAAACTCTTCGTACAAGGCAGTCGCAAGATTGCCCGCAAGGTGTTGGATGTCGATTCCAAGGTGGTGGATGGGGTTGTGAACCTCACCGGCCTGCTCACCCTGGGCAGCGGCGAGGGTCTCAAGTATTTCGAAACCGGACGGGTGCAGTTCTACGCCCTGATCGTCTTTGGTGGCGTGATCGCCATGGTGCTGCTGTTTAGCGCCTTCGGCTGAGGGCCTCCTGCCGGTGAAGCAAAGGTTGCTGTGATGCGCGCATCTGAATCCGTGATCTGACCGCCATCGCTGAACGCCAAGCCGTCTCAGTGGCGAGATTGGCCAGGAGCCCCTTGCGTTGCAGCAACAGCTGTTTTCAGTGGCACCAGCGCAAGAACGGCACCAAACCATGAAAAATTCTTAACGGATCCCTCCCCATTTCGGTCGGACGCATCACCAACATCATTCGGCACGAAACTTTTAAGAAAAATCAATGGCATCGATTGCCGACCTTCGCTTTCTGCTGTCCCGCGTCCGCTTTGATTGGCTGCCTGAAGAGCAGGGTGGCTTAGCGCCCTTCGGCCCCACGGGGATCCGCAGGAACCAGGGCTTCGCCAACCACAGCCAGAACCCCCTTGCCGTTAACTGGTGGTTCGGCGCCGGCGATACCCTCTTCCCCAGGCTCACCTACAACCGGCTCACGGCCGCAGGTGGCAAGTCGAACGACGTCATCTCGTCTCCTTTCTCTGCCGCTGTCCGCGCGCCAAGCACGGTGGTGACGCTTGGCACCACCACCGTGCTTGGCGGCCGAGTGAAGGATGCGCTCAACCCGCGCATCCTCAGCAACCTGATTGCCGACAGCAGTAATCCCATCGGCTTCTCGAGCCTCAATCCCGCCGATCCCAACTACGCGAAAAAGCAGCTGCTCAAGCTGCAAGACAATCCCACCGGTCGCATCTCGCCGACCTCAGGGGCCGTCAACCCCCTCCCCTACAGCAACTTCATGGCCCAGCTGGGCCAGTTCTTCGACCATGGCCTCGACTTCGTCGACAAGGGCGGTGAAGGCGTCGTCGACGTCAAACTGTTGCCCAGTGACGGCCTGTATGGGACCACGGGCGGAAAAGCCCAGAGCATGTTCGCGTCCCGCAGCAAAACGGTGACCGTGAACTGGGGTTCCGGTTCGACCGATTCCCTGCTCACCAAGATGGGTATCGATCTTGCCAGTCAGGACACTCCCAGCTGGGATCCGGTCTCCACCATCACCACCCCTGGAACAGGTGGCTATGTCGGCAGGCTGGTGCTCAACAGCATCATCATCGATATTCAGGCTCCAAATATTCAGGCTCTGGTCACCGAAATCAATGACCTGGTCCCCACCACCGGAGTCACGGTCTCGGCCATACCGTTTCCAACCATCCCGGGTGTCACTCCCCCAGGCTCCTATCAACTCACCTTCACACCGACCAGGGCAGAGAGCTTCAACCAGGCCTCTGCCTTCATCGACAACAGCCAGAACATCGGCTCCGATGACAGCCGCACCGTGTTCCTGCGGGAATACCTCGATGTCGCCACCTGGAAAGCCCAGCCCGGCAACGCGGCGCTGACACCAACCTGGAACGAGCTGATCACCGGGCGACTGCTCAATTCCGGCGCCACGGTCAATGGCGAAACCAAATCGGGGGTCGCCACCTGGGCCCTGCTCAAGGCCAATGCCACCAAGCCAGGCATCACCCTGCACGACGCCGACCAAGCCCTTGTCCCGCTGGTGGCCCTTGATGGTTATGGCTCGCCAATTCTTGGCGCCGACGGCATGCCCCAGCTGCTCGCCCTCAACAAGGTGACCGGTGACTACGTCTATGTCAAAGACACCGACCTAGCCCGCGACCCCGCAACCCTTGCGAATCCAACCGCCTACGTGCTGGCGACGACGCGCCATGCCTGGTTGAACGACAAACGCTTCAACTGGCAAGGAAACATTCCAGGAGTCAGCTTCAACACCAATCCCGCAGTTGGCTCGGTTCGTGATCTTGTCGATCCCAGCATCCTCAATGCCCACTTCGTTTCCGGCGATGGCCGGATGAATGAAAACATCGGCCTTACCCAGATTCATGAGGTATTCCTCAACGAGCACAACCGGGTCTTCAGCGACCTGAAGGCTTCGTATGGCTTCACGGGCGAGCAGCCTTCAGGCGGTTGGATCTGGACCGATCCCCTCACCAATGTGACCAGCAATGTCACGGGTGAAGACCTCTTCCAGATGGCCAAGTTGAAGGTAGAGATGATCTACCAGCACATGATTTTTACTGAATTCAACCGTAAACTTAGCCCCAATATCGCCGGCTTCGCTGGTGTCAATCCCCTGATTGATGCCAGCATCAGCTCAGAGTTCGCCAACTGCGTCTATCGGCTCGGCCACTCCATGCTCCCCGAGGCCCTGGGGATGCGGCAGTTGATCAACGGCTCGAACCTGGTCACCACCGCTGGCTCAAGGCTGATCACCGTGAACCTGGCGAACCATGGTCTCCAGAACGGCAAAACGATAACGATCACAGGGGTCGACCTGGCGATCGGCGGCATCACCCCGCTCCAGCTGAACGGCACTTTCACGATTACCAGGATCAATGCCAACAGCTTCTCCTTCACCAGCGCAGGCCTAGCCACCTCAGGGGCCACCGGCCTAGCCGCCGACAAGATCCAGGTGGACTTCGACACAAGCCTGATCGCCGCCTTCACCGATCCGCAGAGCTATCTGCCAGGCGCCACGGCGGGCCAGATTGCCCAAGGCAGCTCCAATCAGGTGGGCATGCGCATTGATGAAAAGATCACAGATGCCCTGCGCGACAACCTGCTGGGCCAACCGCTCGACCTGGCCACCCTCAACCTGGTGCGGGGTCGGGATTCAGGCCAGCCCACGCTCAACGAAATGCGGGCCGCCGTCCAGCCCCTGGCACCCGCCCTGCTGCAGCCCACCCTCAATCCCTACAACAGTTGGACCAGCTTCCGCAATGCGCTCAAAGGCAGCCTGGATGACCAGAACGCCACGGTGAAGAACTTCATGATGGGCTATGCCGCTGATGACCTCTTCACCAAGTTCGGCGCGGCTGCCCGCAGCGCAGCCGGACCGGCCTACAGCACCTACACCACGTTGGCCCAGTGGTACGCCCTGCGCGAAAGCACCATTGCAGCGGAGCAGACGGCGTACATGAACGCCCTCAAGGCGGCGGCTACGGCAGCCTTCGCTAACCCCACCTGGATGGGAACCGGCAGCACCGCCAACAAGGACTACAACTCCATCGACGCCTGGATCGGCGGCCTGGCCGAGCGCGAGGTGGTGGGCGGCATGCTCGGCCCCTTGTTTGATGCCGTCTTCGCCATGCAGAACATGGCGCTGCAGGCTGGCGACAACTTCTATTACCTGGGCCGGATTGCTGGTACCGAGTTCTTCAATGACGGCATCGACGGCACGTTGATGGCGGATCTGGTGATGCGCAACACCGGCGCCAAGAACCTGTATTCCGACATCTTCTCCGTTCCCGATCAAAGGGTCGAGATGGCTGATGCGGGCCAGCCAGCCCGGGTGACAACCCTGGCAGACCTGCAGTCCTCCACCACGCCTCAACAGGTGTTTGACGCCGCTGGCAACCTGGTATTTGCCTCCATCGGTCGTTCCGGTTATGTCGGAACCACAGCTGCTAACCAGACCTACGTTGGCAATCCAGGCAGCTATGTCGATGCTCGCGGCGTTCTCAATCCCAATGGCATCGGCAACGCCAGCGAGGTGATCGTCGGCAGCGCCCTCGCCGATGTGATCTCCGGCGGCGGCGGCAACGACGCCATCTATGGCGAAGCGGGCAGCGACACCATCAACGGCGACAGTGGCGTTGACTTCATCCACGCCGGTGATGGCAACGACGTCATCGATGGCGGCGCCGAGAACGACCTCCTCTACGGCGAACTCGGCAATGACATCGTTCGTGGCGGTATCGGCGCCGATTTGATGTTCGGTAGCGAAGGCAACGACACCATGTATGGCGGCCTCGATGCCGACCTCATGAACGGCGGTGTGGGTGATGATCTGATGTACGGCGGCGACGGCATCGTCGTGCTCGGAGTACTTGACCCAGAGCCGGCCGTGGCCGTCGCAGCCATCGACGACGTGATGCACGGTTCCGAAGGCAACGACACCATGTATGGCGGCGGTGGCTGGGACAAAATGCTGGGCGAAAGCGGCCACGACATCTTGGTCCCCGGAACCGGTGGCGCCGCTCTCGGCGGCCGCGACAACATGGACGGCGGCTATGGCGATGATATTTACATCGTCGAAAGCGGCGCCCTGTTCAATTTCGAGGACTTCGGCGACACCGGCCTCACCCAGTTGGAGCTGGTGAACAAAGGCCGCAGCTTCCGCGTCGGCAATGGCCTGGCCATTGACGAAGTGCGCTTCACCCAGACCGTGGCCCAAGATATCGTCATCGCCGCCGTCAACAATCTCGGTGTCGTCCAGATTTTCAGCGGCATTGAGCGCCTGGTGATCGGCACCGGCCTTCTCACCGCCGCCGATCGCACCGGCCTCGCGGCCATCAACATCGATGCCAGCCTCGCCAATGTCGGACTGAGCCTCGGCCTTGAGATCCTGGGCAACGCTGGTGCCAACGTCCTCATCGGCACCACCTTCGACGACATCATCGATGGCGGTGCCGGCGCCGACGCGATGGAAGGCACGCTCGGCAATGATATTTACATCGTCGACAATGCCGCCGATGTGATCATTGAACTCGGCGGCGGTGGCACCGACAGCGTCATCGTCGATGCGGCCGTCAATTACACCCTCGCCGCTGACCTCGAGAACCTGACGCTGCGCAACGTCGGCGCCCTCCAGGGCAGCGGCAACAACCTCGACAACACCATCATCGGCAACGCAAGTGCCAACACCCTGCTGGGTCTGCTCGGCAACGACCTTCTCGATGGTGCTGGCGGCAACGACGCCATGAACGGTGGCGCTGGTTTTGACACGATGACGGGCGGCGCCGGCGCCGATCGCTTCGTCTTCGGTAGCGACATCGCTGAGATCGGCAACAACCCGCTCTTCCTCGAAACGATCACCGACTTCCTCACCGGCACGGACAAGCTGGACTTCAGTGCCACCGGCTATCCCCAGTTCGCGTACATCGGGGCAGCGGCCTTCTCTGCCGCCAACCAACTGCGCTTCAATGCCGGCGTGCTTTACGGCAACGTCGACGTCAATCTGGCTTCCGATTTCCAGATCGGCATGACCGGCGTCGCTACCCTCGCCGCCAGCGATATCATCCTGGCTCCGATCACACTTTCGTTGAGCGGCCCGATTGCGGGGATCAATGAAGGCAACGCCGGCACCACAGCCCATACCTTCACGGCCAGGCTGAGCACGGCAAGTTTGACCAACACCACCTTCACCTACGCCGTGACGGGCAATGGTGTCAACCCTGCCAATGCGGCGGATTTCAGCAACGGCGTCCTGCCCACTGGCACGGGCACGATTCTTGCCGGCCAGACCAGCAGCACCATCAATGTGCTGGTGCAGGGCGACACCACCTTCGAGCAGGACGAAACGTTCCAGATGACGCTGTCCAATCCTGTCGGCGTCAACGCCAACTTCGTCATGGGCAGCGTTATTGCCTCGTCCACCATCATCAATGACGAGATACCAGGCCAGGTCATCAACGGTGCCGCCGGTAACGACATCATTACCGGCGGCGGCGGCAACGACACCATCAACGGTGCCGCCGGTAACGACAGCATCAATGGTGCCGCCGGCGACGACTTCATCACCGGAGGTGCCGGTAGAGACACCCTCACGGGCGGCCTTGGCAACGACCGCTTTATCTACGTCGCTACAACGGAGTCGCCCGTCGGCAACACTCGCGACACCATCACTGACTTCAACACGTTGCTCGACAAGATCGACGTTGCCGCCATTGACGCCAACACGGGCGTCAATGGCAACCAAGCCTTCACCTTCATCGGTGCCGCTGCCTTCTCGGCTCTCGGCCAGATCCGCTATGTCGCGGGCCTCGTTCAGTTCAACAACACCGGCAACAACAACGCCGACATGGAAATTGCCTTGACCGGCAACCCCGCCCTGGCGGCTAGCGGCTTCATCCTCTGACCCCGATCCGCTGGGATCGAGATCCGTCTGGATCTCGATCCTTTCGAAACCTGATCCGCCCGGATCTTGATCCCCTTGGATCTTGATCTTTCCGGATCCTTGACCCAGAGCCCATCAGTTCTTCAATCCAACTCGGTGGAGCTCGTCCTTGGCACGAGATCCACCGATTTTTTGTATCCATTCCCGGCCCGGCAGCGACGCGCCAGGCCATGGCCGAGAGGGAAGGTCAGGCCTTTGCGCCGCTCGCCACGATCGATTCCCGCTTGCCCGAGCTGCGGGCCAGGCCGTCCTCCGGCATGCCCATACGAGGCCAAGCAGGCCAAGCGAGGGATCCCAAGCCCCGAGACCGACGACACCGAGAGCCCGTCGCCTGGTCCCCCCCCCATCCCC
>CAMCQR010000022.1 GCA_945877115.1 Synechococcus sp. UW140
ATAGTCCATGGTGGCCTGCTCGGCTGGGGCGTTGAAGATTTTTTCGGTTGGGGCATATTCGACGAGATAACCCACCTTTCCCGAGCCCCCTTCAACGGCTTCAGCATTGTAAAAAGCGGTCATATCCGCCACTCGCACGGCTTGCTGCATGTTGTGTGTAACAATAATAATCGTATAGTTTCTCTTCAGCTCATGCATAGTTTCTTCAATTTTGAGGGTGGAGATCGGATCAAGGGCTGAGCAGGGCTCATCCATCAAAATCACCTCCGGTTCCGTGGCGATGGCACGGGCGATGCAGAGGCGCTGCTGTTGGCCGCCCGAGAGCGAGAAGCCACTTTCACGCAATTTATCCTTGCATTCATCCCAAACCGCCGCCTTGCGCAGGGAGCGCTCCACCAACTCATCCATATCGCCGCGATAACCATTGATTTTGGCACCAAAGGCAATGTTCTCGTAGATGCTCTTGGGGAAGGGATTGGGCTTCTGGAAAACCATACCGATCCGGCGCCTCACCTCAACAGGATCGACGCGCTGGTCGTAGAGATCCTGGCCATCAAAAACCACCCGGCCCTTCAAGCTGCAACCCGGAATCAAATCATTCATGCGGTTCAGGGCCCGCAGCACGGTGGACTTGCCACAACCTGAAGGTCCAATGAACGCCGTGACCTTGCCGTGGGGAATGTCAAGAAACACATTCTTGACGGCCTCAAAGCTTCCATAGGAGATGGAGACATTCTGCAAAGACATGCAGATACTGCCCGCGGAGGGGGAGAGGCTGTGGCCGCCGAGAGGTGAGGTCGATGCTGTCATGGTCTTAGAAGGAAGGATGGGAAACGGGCAGGATGAAGGACGGGAATTTTTAGGTTTTGGATCTTGCCGCAATCCTACGAGCTACCAAGTTCGCCAGGAGAATCATCATCACCAGAACGAAAGAAGCGGCCCAGGCCAGCTGGTTTTGGGCCTCGTAGGGCATGATGGCGAAGTTGAATATCAGCACCGACATTGTGGCGATGGGATTGAAGACTCCCTCCGGCCAAAAAGGTGAAAATAGGGCTGTGAAAATCAGTGGGGCCGTTTCGCCTGCGGCTCGGGCGATGGCGAGCACCATACCTGTGGCAATCGGGGTTAGGGCCGCAGGCAAAGTGATGCGGGTGATGGTGACAAAACGGGAGGCACCGACCCCATAGGCCCCCAGGCGCAAGTCATTAGAAACCAGTCTGAGGCCCTCATCGGTGGTCTTGATGACCGTCGGCAACATCAATACTGCAAGGGCAATGCCACCGGCTAGGGCGCTATAGCTTTGGTTGAAGAAAACCCTGGTCGCCACAATGGCGCCGTAAACAAAAACGCCGCTAATGATGGATGGCACCCCGGCCAAGACATCGTTGCCAAAGCGAACGAACTGCGCAAACCAGCCTTTGCGGGAATATTCGGCCAAATAGATGCCCCCTCCCACCCCCACCGGGATGGCGATCAGGGAGGCCAACAGGGTGACCAGCAGGGTGCCCAGAATGGCATTGCCGATGCCACCGCCGCTCAGGCCAGGGGCGGGGGGCAACTGGGTGAACAGTCCCGGCCGCAGCAGACTACCGCCCTTGAACAACACATAGGCCAGCACCAAAAACAGGGGCAGTACAGCTATGGTGGCGAAGACACCAGCGATGCCGTTGAACAACACATTGAAACGGTTGCGGGGCAGGCTGGATTTGAAGAATAATGTGCCACGTTTGAATCCAGAGACGGATTGAGTGACAGGGTTAGCAGCAGGAAAAGCCATGTTATTTAATCAGTAACGGAGACTCAAACGACGAACGACCCACTGGGCCAGAATGTTGACAACAAAAGTCAGCAACATCAAAATCAGGGCCGCATACATCAGAGCCGACACCTGGATGCCATCGGCCTCACCAAATTGATTGGCCAGCATCGAAGAAATCGTATTTCCAGGTGCCAATAATGAAAGGTTGAAATTAAGGGCATTACCAATGATCATCGTTACTGCCATTGTTTCGCCCATCGCCCTGCCTAACGCCAGCATCACACCTCCAGTGATCGCCGAGATCGCCGCGGGCAGAATAATGTTGAAAATCGCTCCCCACCGGGTCGTACCAATGCCGTAGGCCCCTTGACGCAACTCGATGGGCACCTGATTCAGGGCATCTCTAGAGATGGCTGTGATGATTGGCAAAATCATTACTACAAGAATCAAAATCGCTGGAGCCATGCCGGGGCCCTGGGGCACCGTCGAAAAGAAGGGCAACCAGCCCAGGGTGTCGTGTAAAAACCCCAGGGCAGGACGGATCGCAGGCTCCATCACAAAAATGGCCCACAAGCCGAGCACCACCGAAGGGATGGCCGCCAGCAGCTCCACCATCATCCCGATCAAGTCGCGCAGGCGAATCGGAAGCAAATCCTCGGTGATGAAGATCGCCGTTCCGATGCCGAGGGGGACCGCAAGTAGCAAGGCCAGCAGGGAGGACACAAGGGTGCCGTAGATAGCGGTGAATGCCCCATAGCGTTCATTCACCGGATCCCAGGCCGAAGTGGTGAGAAATTTCAACCCGAATGTGCTGATTGCCTCCCGGGCTCCGAGAAAGACAGTGGCAAAAATAGCCAGCAAAATAAAAGCCACCATGGCCGCCATTAAAATGGTGGACTGGCGAAAACCGTTGTCGATCAACTTTTCGAGTGGGGGCCTGCGACGCAAGGCAAAGGCTTCGGCCTTGGTAGAGCTGGTCATGGGGCGCCCATCAGAAGGATTTTAGAAGCAATCACACTGATTCGTATGTAAAAGCAATTTCTGGCCACAAATCTAGGCAGGACCCCCTCCCTGGCCGTTTAAGGTTGGTTTAACGCCTGCAGCTGCCCAGTAGCGTTGCGCTTGCTGACGGGTTACACCAAGAAGGGCATGGGCCGCATCGTCGGAATCGACTTGGGCACCACCAACTCAGTGGTGGCCGTTCTGGAGGGCGGCAGGCCCCAGGTCATCGCCAATGCCGAGGGAGGCCGCACCACCCCCTCGGTGGTGGGTTTCAACCGGGACCAGGAGCTGTTGGTGGGCCAGCTGGGCCGGCGCCAGCTGGTGCTGAATCCCCGCAATACCTTCGCCAACCTCAAGCGCTTCGTGGGCCGGGGCTGGGACGAACTGGAAGAGGGCAGCCTGGCGGTGCCCTACACGGTGCGGGCCAACGACCAGGGCAACGTGCGCGTGGTCTGCCCTGTCACCGAAAGGGAATACGCCCCCGAAGAATTGGTGGCCAGCCTGCTGCGCAAGCTCATCGACGATGCCAGCACCTACCTGGGTGAACCGGTGGAGGCCGCGGTGATCACGGTCCCGGCCTATTTCAACGACGCCCAACGCCAGGCCACCCGCGACGCCGGTCGCCTGGCCGGCATCACCGTCGAGCGCATCCTCAACGAGCCCACGGCGGCTGCCCTTGCCTACGGCTTTGATCGCAGCGCCGTCAAGCGGGTCCTGGTCTTTGATCTAGGTGGCGGCACCTTTGATGTATCGGTGCTGCGCATCGCCAACGGTGTGTTTGACGTCAAGGCCACCAGCGGCGACACCCAGCTGGGTGGCAACGACTGGGATCGGCGCATCGTGGATTGGTTGGCCGAGGCGTTTCAAACCCAGCACAACATCGACCTGCGCCGCGACCGTCAGGCCCTGCAGCGCCTGACCGAGGCCGCCGAGAAGGCCAAAATCGAACTCTCCGGGGTGCGCAGCACCCCGATCTCCCTGCCGTTCATCGCCACCGGGGCCGAAGGGCCCCTCCATATCGAAACCAGCTTGGAGCGCAGCACCTTTGAAGCGCTCTGCCCCGATCTCCTAGACCGCCTGCTGCGGCCGGTGCAGCAGGCCCTGAGGGATGCCAATCTAAGCGCCGATTCCATTGAGGATGTGGTGCTGGTGGGGGGCGGCACCCGCATGCCGATGGTGCAGGAAATGGTGCGCACCCTGGTGCCGCGGGAGCCCTGCCAATCCGTCAATCCCGATGAGGTGGTGGCGATCGGCGCCGCCGTCCAGGCCGGCATCCTCACCGGCGAACTGCGGGATTTGATGCTCAATGACGTCACGCCCCTCTCCCTCGGATTGGAAACCATCGGTGGCCTGATGAAGGTGCTGATTCCGCGCAATACGGCGATTCCGGTCCGCAAATCCGATGTCTTCAGCACCTCGGAGGCCAACCAGTCCTCGGTGGAAATCCATGTGTTGCAGGGCGAACGCCAGATGGGGGAAGACAACAAATCCCTCGGTCGCTTCCGCCTCTCCGGCATCCCTCCAGCCCCCCGCGGCGTTCCCCAGGTGCAGGTGTCTTTTGACATCGATGCCAATGGCCTGTTGCAGGTTTCAGCCACCGACCGCACCACCGGCCGCCAACAGAGCGTCAGCATCCAGGGCGGCTCCAACCTCAGCGAAGACGAAATCCAAAAATTGCTGGAGGAGGCCGAACTGAAATCCGTGGAGGACCGACGCAAACGGGCCTCCGTCGATCGCCGCAATCGGGCCCTGACCCTGCTGGCCCAAGCCGAACGTCGGCTTCGGGATGCGGCCCTGGAGCTGGGTCCCTACGGCGCCGAACGCCAACAGCGGGCGGTCGAACTGGCGCTCCGGGAGGTTCAGGATCTGTTGCGCCAGGAGGAGCCCCCCGACCTTGAACTGGCGGTCAGCGGCCTGCAGGAAGCCCTGTTTGGGCTCAACCGCCGCCTGATGGGTGAACGCCGGCCGGAGGGCGGTCCCCTCCAGGGTCTGAAAAACACCCTGGGCTCCATCAAAGATGAACTGTTTGCCGATGACGACTGGGACGATTGGGACCGGGACGGGCGCTCCGATCCCTGGGGCACTCCGATGCGCCCCCCCTCCTTTGGGACGGACCGTTTCCGCTCCCCTGGTGCCAATGCCTGGGACACCCCCGCCGCCAACCGCGACTGGCGCGAGCCGGCGCGCTGGGATCGGGATCGGGACCCCCTGGATGCCCCCGAGCGGCAGGGCTGGCGCCGCGATGCCGACGATCGGGATTTCCCCGGCCAGGACCGTTCCGGCCGAGACCCAAGGGAGCAGGACCCTAGGAGCCAAGTCCTCCGGGACCGGGACCCGAGGATCCTGGACTCCTGGGACTCAGCCCCGAGGGACCGAAACCCACGGGAGCGAGACCCCAGGGATCAGGACCCAAGGGACCTCGACCGCAGCGACCGTCCCTTGGGAACCCGCCGGGATCGGCCCCGCAGCGACGAAGACTGGGATCGGCAAACCCAGGAGCCACCCCCCGAAATCCGGCGCCGTCCCCCGGGGCCCCAGGATCCCTGGAACGATGGCCCCTAAATGCCATGACGTCACTTCGCTGGGTTGATGGCCGTCACTGTTGATTACTGGCAGGTGCTGGATGTGGCCCCTGGCGCCGATGGGGTCCTGCTCAAGCAGGCGTTTCGGGAGCAAGCCCGCCGCTGGCATCCCGATCTCAATGGCAACGATCCCGTCGCCGAAGAACGCTTCAAGCTGGTCAATGAGGCCTATGCGGTTCTCTCGGACCCCCTGAGGCGTCGGGTCTGGGAGGCCGGCGAAGGCCTCAACGATGGTCCCACCGATCGAGACGCCCCTTTTGCCAACGGTTTTCCTGAGTTTCAGGATTACCTCGACACCCTCTTCGGCACCCGACCGGGCCCATCGGACCGGGAGGACCCCGCCCCCGAATCGCCCCCGGTCGATGCCGGGGAAGATGGTGACGACCCTCCCCGCAGTTGGTTGCCCCGCTGGGGGCCCTTCGGCGCCGCTGCGGTCACGCCCTCCCCGGCCCCACCCCCGCCGGTACGGGCCAGTACGGACCAGGAAAGTGTCGTCGCGCTTTCGCCCGAACAGGCCCTCGCCGGCGAGCGGGTCGAGCTCGACCTACCCGATGGCACCGTGGTGGAGGTGTGGACGCCGCCCCGGGCCGGCGATGGCTGGCGTCTGCGCCTGGAGGGCGTGGCCCCTGGCGGCAGGGACCACTTTCTGCAACTGCGCGTACGCACCCCCGAAGGGCTCAGGGTCGAGGGCCTGCGGGTCCATTACAGCCTCGAACTCTCGGCGCCGGAAGCCGTCCTGGGCTGCCATGCCGTGGTGCCCACCCTGGACGGGCCCGTGCGCCTGAGGGTTCCTGCCGGCTCCAGCAGCGGCCGACTGCTGCGGCTGCGTGCCCGGGGCCTGCGCCAGGGCGACGAGGTCGGCGATCAGATCGTCGAACTGCGCATCGTTGTCCCCGCCAGCCTCGGCGAGGCCGAACAGGCCCTCTATCGCCGACTGCTGGAACTTCAGACGGAAGCGGAAGCCGAAGCGGCGGAGGCTTAGGCCGGTACGGCACAAATGGGAAACTGAAGCCGCAGAAAGACCGATTCCGCCGTGCCCGTAATAGACCCCTCGGCGATGCCCGTGCATGTGCTGCTCTTTGATCCCGGCAGCGATCAGGAGGGCATCCACTCGATCGAAGTCAACGGCCAAACGGTCGTGCTGCTGTTTGAGGCGGCTGATGATGCCGAGCGTTACGCCGGCTTGCTGGAGGCCCAGGACTTTCCGGTGCCCTGCGTTGAAACCCTCGAGCGTGGCGAAGTCGAACTGTTTTGCGAACAGGCTGGCTATGAAGCCAGGTTCGTTCCCGCCGGCTTCATGCCCAGCAGCGAGGAGGATCGGCTCCTGATCGCACCGCCTGTCAAAAACATGGATGTGGAACGCTGGAAAGAACAGAACGCCGCCGCCGCAGATCCACCGCCACCGGACGGGTCCTCCGAGGATCCCGAAGTCGAAGCCTTTCGCCGCCGCCTGGAGGGCCTGCTGTGAGCCGCCCCGATTCCGACCGGGGCCACCTGCTCACCGAGCAGGCCCACCCCCTCAGCGAAAGCCTCGATGAACTCAGCACCGCCGAGATGGTGGCGCTCTTCTGCCAGAACGATCTGGAACCCCAACGGGCGGTGGTCGCCGCTGCCCCCCAACTGACGGCGGCGGTGGACGCGATCAGCGAACGGCTACGCCAGGGGGGACGCCTTTTTTATCTGGGTGCCGGCACCTCCGGCCGTCTCGGCGTGCTGGATGCGGCCGAATGCCCACCCACCTTCTGCACCCCGCCCGAACTGGTCCAGGGGGTGCTGGCCGGTGGCGCCCCGGCCCTGCTGCGCAGCTCCGAGGGGCTGGAAGATCGCTTTGAGGCGGGAGCAGCCGACCTGGAGGAACGGGGCTTTACGGCCGCCGATGCCCTGGTGGGCATCGCCGCGGGCGGCACCACCCCCTATGTGCTGGGCGGCCTGACCCATGCACGCCAGCTGGGGGCCCTGGCCATCGCCCTGGCCTGTGTGGCCGCCGACCAAGTTCCCATGCCCTGTGACATTGATATCCGACTGCTGACCGGACCCGAGCTACTGACCGGTTCCACCCGACTCAAGGCGGGCACGGCCACCAAGATGGCGCTCAACATTCTTTCCACGGGAGTGATGGTGCGCCTGGGCAAGGTCCACGGCAACCGCATGGTGGATGTGGCCGTCACCAACGCCAAATTGGAGGATCGGGCCCTGCGCATCCTGGTGGACCTGGGCGGTATCTCCCGCCAAGTGGCCGCCGACCAGCTGGCGGCCGCCGATGGTTCGGTGAAGCTGGCCCTGATGATGACCCTCAGCGGCCTGGGGGCCAAGGAGGCTGGAGAACTCCTCGCCGACCACGGCTCCTCCCTGCGGGCGGCCTTGGCCAGGGAAGCCGGGGGGTAGTCGTTTGCTGGTTAAAATTTTGATGCTGAATCGCATCACAATCCAACCATCTCCAGCCCCCAACTGCCGCTTCAACCCGTGAAAGCGCCCCAATAGGGAGTGGTGAGCAGATCCACCTTGCGGCGCGTCTCGGCCGGGACACTCTCCACTGACGTCATCAAGGCATGGCGCAGGGCCTGGTGGGCCTTACTGACCGGCCGCTGGTTCCCCACCCGCTGCGCCGCAACCCGCACGATCTCCTGGGCCAGGGCGGCGTTGGCGCGCAGATTGTCGATCACCATCTCGACCGTCACCGAGGCATGTTCGGTGTGCCAGCAGTCGTAGTCGGTCACCATGGCCAGGGTGGCGTAAGCGATTTCGGCCTCCCGAGCCAGCCGGGCCTCCGTGTGGTTGGTCATGCCGATCACAGAGCAGCCCCAGGAGCGATATAACTCGGATTCGGCCCGGGTGGAGAAGGCCGGGCCTTCCATGCAGAGATAGGTGCCGCCCCGATGCAGGTGCCGCCCCTCAGGCATGAGGCTGTCGCCCACATCTTCGAGGATGCGACTGAGGGCAGCGCAATAGGGATCGGCCACGGTCACGTGGGCGACGACCCCTTCACCGAAAAAGGTCAGCGGGCGTTGGTGGGTGCGGTCGATGAATTGATTGGGCACCACCATGTCGAGGGGTCGGTATTGCTCCTGCAGGGAACCCACCGCCGAAACCGACAGAATCCAACGCACATTCAGGGAGCGCAGGGCCCAGATATTGGCCCTATAGGGCACCTCGGTGGGGGTGAAGGTGTGGTGGCGGCCGTGGCGGGCCAGAAACACCACCTCCAGATCGCCGATGCGACCGATGCGCAGACTGTCGGAGGGACGGCCATAGGGGGTGTCCAGCTCCAGCTCCCGCCCGTCTTCAATGCCATCCATGGCATAGAGGCCACTGCCTCCGAGGATGCCGAGGCGGGCGGTGGCAAGGTCGGCACTGGCACTACTGGCCATGGAAAAGCACAAGCAAAGTGGTGCCTCTCTACTGCAAGGCGCCATGGGATGGGAAGGGGAATCATCAAGCCGGCGCGATCAGCCCTGTTCGAGCCGTTGGGCGGAAACCACAATCCACAGCCGCCGTTCCTTGCCACCCCCCTGGGCGGGACCCAGACCGGTGTAGATGGCCACCAGGCCGTTGGGACCGGTTTTGCAGAGGCCTGGGCGGTAGCCATAGCGGGCTCCGTGGTTGGCCAGGCTGGTGGCCGAACGCAGACCGATAGCCCTGGAAGCCAGGCTGCTGGGCATGGGGGTTTCGGACGCCAGGCTCTTCAGCTGGGCCTGGTTCAACAGTTCCGCCGCTGGGGGGAGTCGCTGGCCCTGCCCTGGCTGGGGGACGGGGGAATCCCCAGCCGCAATCGGGCGATCGCCTAGCGACCGGGCAGGTGCTGGGGACGGGACGGGAGCAAGGCGTTTCTCCAGGGCCTCAAGCCGGGCGAGGATGGCCTCCATGGCCGTCTCCGGCTGGGGTGGCAAAGCTGCCGGCGCAGGCTCCTGGGACGGGGCCTTAGGCCGGCGAAAAAACAGCATGGAGAGCACCCCCACCGGAAAGACACCGATCAGCTCCCAGCCCAGGCTGCCGTGGCCGTTGAGAAAGGTCTGGAGCTGCTGGGCGGGATGCTGGGGCTGACCGGTAGCCCCCTCCCCGCTTCTGGGCTCGTAGAACTGCGGGAACTCCTTCTTCAAAAACGAATCGGAAAACACGGGGCGTGGGCTGCCCCCTTCGGCGGCGGCAGGGGAATCGCCGCCGCCCGATTCGGCAGGGGACGCGCCAGGGGGCGGTTTGGGTGGTTCCACGTTGATGTGGATCACGAGGTACTCCCAGCTGTCCATGGCCGATGGCGCGACGGGTCCCGCACCTCTCTAGGCCAGGGGTCCGCCCATGGGCTGGCAGGATTGGGGTCCCCAATCCCAGCACCATGACCACCGCCCTGATGGACACCGAAGCGGGCCCGATCAAGCTGGAGCTATTCGATGGAGAGGCCCCCGGCACCGTGGCCAACTTCGTCAAGCTCGCCAACGAAGGTTTCTATGACGGGCTCAGCTTCCATCGTGTCATCGATGGCTTTATGGCCCAGGGAGGCTGTCCCAACAGCCGCGAAGGCTCAAGGGGACAGGCCGGCACAGGCGGTCCTGGCTACACGATCCCCTGCGAAATCAATAGCCACAAGCATCAGGCCGGCAGCCTGTCGATGGCCCACGCCGGCAAGAACACCGGCGGCAGTCAGTTTTTTCTGTGCCATGGGGCCCAATCCCACCTCGATGGCCAGCACACGGTTTTTGGCCAGACGGGGGATATGGATGTGGTGCTGAAGCTACGGAATGGCAGCCGAATCAAAAGCGTTAAGATTGAAGCATAACGCTTTGATGATTGGCCTTGGCATCAAAAGTTCAAAGTCACTCCAATCATGAGCGGCCTTGAACTTGATGCCCAAAGGTTCAACAATTTCCTGAGTCTGCTGCAAAGCACCCCAAGTTGGTCCCAATCAGTTCGGTGAGGGTCACATCGTTCCTTGGGGTCAATCGTTTGGCGCGGCCATAAAGCATTATCTCAAACTTAAGCCCAGCGGATGAAAGATCCGGCCTTGAGGTTCAGCAAGGGGCAAACCGCCGCTTCAGGGGTGGATCCCAGGTCGGCGAGCCCGCGGCGCTCCGGTTCGAGATCCCCACTGGGATGCCCCCGGCGTTGGACATCGGGCGCCAGCAGCAGCGCTACGGAAGTCGTGTCTGACCATTGGGCCATCGCTTCCAGGGATCCGGCCAGGTCGGCGGCCGTGAGTTGTCGGTATTCGTGGGCCGCCAGCAACAGGGCGATCCGCGGCTGCTCCAGCAGGGCCAGCAGGCGCGGATGCTCTTCGTGATTGAGCAGTAACTGCCGCTGCTGGGCCCACTGGCGCAGGGCCTCAAGGCGCGCCGCCAGGGCCGAGGGAGCGACGGGCCCGTCCCAGGCCAGTACGGCGCTGAGGCCCTGCGGTGTGTCCTGCTTGAGGGGATCAACCGGGCCGGCGGCAGCCGTGGGCTCCCCCATCAGATGGCCCAGTTTCACCCGTTTGACCTGCAGGTAGGCCGCGTTGTGGTCACCGGGATCCATCACCAGGGGCACCCGATCGACGACTTCAAGGCCGTAACCACCCAAACCGGCAATCTTGCGGGGATTGTTGGTGATCAGCCGCAGGCGCTGGATGCCCAGATCGCTGAGGATCTGGGCCCCGACGCCGTAATTGCGCAAATCAGCAGCAAAGCCAAGGTGCTCATTGGCTTCTACGGTGTCCAGGCCGCCATCCTGCAGGCTATAGGCCTTGAGTTTGTTCACCAGGCCGATTCCGCGACCCTCCTGGCGCAGGTAGACCACCACCCCTTCTCCGGCCTCTTCAATCAGGCGCAGGGCCGCCTCCAGCTGGGGCCGACAATCGCAGCGCAGGGAGCCGAAGGCATCGCCGGTGAGACATTCGGAATGGACACGCACCAGCACGGGCGCTGGAGCTTGCTCGGGATGGCCCTTGACGATGGCCACATGCTCGCTGCCATCCAGTTCATTGCGGTAGCCGATCGCCCGGAAACTACCGAAAGCACTGGGCATGTTGGCTTCGGCCTGGCGGCGCACGAAGCGCTCGGTATCGAGGCGATAGCGAATCAGATCGGCAATGGAGATCAACCGCAGACCATGGCGCCTGGCATAGGCCACCAGCTGGGGCAAGCGGGCCATGGAGCCGTCATGGTTCTGGATTTCGCAGATCACACCCGCCGGGTACAGGCCCGCCAGACGGGCCAGATCCACGGCCGCTTCGGTGTGGCCGGCCCGCTTGAGGACCCCGCCTTCACGGGCCCGCAGGGGAAAGATGTGGCCGGGGCGGCGCAGGTCGGCTGGACGCGTGTCTGGATGGATAGCCACCTGGATGGTCCGGGCCCGGTCCTCGGCGGAAATGCCTGTGCTGACACCATTTTCGGGACCGGCATCCACACTGACGGTGAAGGCGGTCTGGTTGCTATCGGTGTTGCGATCCACCATCAGCGGCAGATCCAGGGCATCCAGGCGCTGGGCCTCCATCGCCAGGCAGATCAGGCCCCGAGCTTCGGTGGCCATGAAATTGATCTGCTGGGGCGTCGCAAACTGGGCAGCACAGATCAGGTCGCCTTCGTTCTCCCGATTCTCATCGTCCACCACCACGACCGACTCCCCATTGCGGATGGCCGCCAGGGCATCGGCAATGCCATCGAAACGGATGGACGGAACACTGAAATCAGGAGCTGGTCGGGCGGGGGCGGGGTCTTCCGTCCGTTCCACTGGGGTGAGGGTCAACTGGGGTGAAGGCCAGGAGATCTGGTCAAATCACCACCAAAGATTAGACGCTGGCTGGCCCCCACCACGCCTCCTAACCGTGGCAGGCGCCCTGGGCAGGACCATTACGATCCTCGTCTTTACTCCTTGGCATGGCGGCAGACAAACGCATCGCAGTCATCGGCGCGAGCGGTTATGGCGGCCTGCAGACGTTGCGCCTGTTGGCGGACCATCCCCATTTCTCGGTCACCTTTCTGGGGGGAGAACGCAGCAGTGGTCGCCGCTGGAGTGAGATCACCCCGTTCCTGCCCCTGGAGGGGGATCCGGTGGTGCGGCCCCCGGAGCCGGAGGCGATTGCGGCCGTGGCCGACCTGGCCGTGCTCAGCCTGCCCAACGGTCTCGCCGCCCGGCTCGTGCCCGAGCTCCTGCAGCGGGGGGTCAAGGTGGTCGATCTCTCCGCCGATTACCGCTATCGCTCCCTGGCGCAATGGCAGGAGGTCTATGCGAGTGAAGCCAGGGAAACCCCGCGCCAGGACAACGATCTCTGCCAAGAAGCGGTCTATGGGCTTGTGGAGTGGCAGGAGGAGCAGATCCGCACCGCCCGGCTTGTGGCCGCTCCCGGCTGCTTTCCCACCGCCAGCCTGCTGGCCCTGCTGCCCTTCCTGAACCAGGGGCTGATTGAACCGGCCGGCATCATCATCGACGCCAAAACCGGCACCTCCGGCGGCGGCCGGGCCGCCAAGGAACATCTGCTGCTGGCGGAGGCGGCGGAGGCCGTGGCGCCCTACGGCGTCGTGGGCCATCGCCACACCAGCGAAATCGAGCAGGTGGCCTCCCAGGTGGTCGGCCACCCGGTGGCCCTCCAGTTCAGCCCCCATCTGATGCCGATGGTGCGGGGCTTGCTCGCCACCGTCTACGCCCGCCTGGGGGATCCGGGGCTGACGGCGGACGATTGCACCACGCTGCTGAACGCCGCCTATCGCAACAGTTCCAGCGTGGAGGTGTTGCCGGTGGGCACCTATCCCTCCACCAAGTGGGTGCGCAACACCAACCGCGCCCTGCTGTCGGTGCAGGTGGATCGGCGCACCGGCCAACTGATCGTGATGAGCGCCATCGACAACCTGATCAAGGGCCAGGCCGGCCAGGGCGTCCAATGCCTCAACCTGATGGCAGGGCTGCCGGCCAGCACGGGATTACCGCTATTGCCGTTCTATCCGTAAAGACCCCAGCCGGGCGGCGACCAGGGCCACGGCCAAGGGCAGGATGCGGTGTTCCTGGACCTGGATCCGGGCCGCCAGGCTGGCCCTGGTATCTACCGCCAGCACCGGCACCGCGGCCTGCACCAGAATCGGGCCGGCATCCACCTCGGCGGCCACCAGGTGGGCGGTGCAACCGCTGAGGCTCACGCCGGCGGCCAGGGCTTGGCCCACCGCATCGAGGCCCCGAAAGCTGGGCAACAGGGAAGGATGGATGTTCACCAACCGTTGCGGGAACGCCCCGACCAACACCGGGGTGACGATGCGCATCCAGCCCGCCATCACCACCAGGTCCACCCCCTTGGCTTGGAAGGCGGTGATGAGGGCGCGATCGAGATCCTCCCGGCTGGGGTGAAGCTGGTGATCGAGAAGCTGGGTGGGGATCCCGAGTCGCTCGGCCCGCCCCTGGGCGCCGCAATCGGCGCGGTTGACCACCAGCAACTCCACGCTGGCCGCCAAGGGCCCCTGGCGGCAGGCCCTGACCAGGGCCTCAAAATTGCTGCCGGCCCCGGAGGCCATCACCCCCAGCCTGAGCGGCCGCTGGTGCTGGCTACTGGCTTGGGGCCAAGGCTGTGGCAGTGGCCACTGAAAGGCCTGCTCCGATTGGCTATTTTTGTCTGCACCCGGCATGCGAAGGACATCAAGCCCATGTCCCATCTTTCTATCCTGCCAACCGTTCTCCGGGATGCCGACATCCTGCACCAGGCTCTCGGTTCCCTCGGCCTAACGGGCGAACCAGGGGGCGAGTTGCTCGGCTTTGCCGGCCAACGCCTGCCGGTAGCGATCTCCGTGCAACTGCAGGGGGGCCAGAGGCTGGGC
Organism: Synechococcus sp. UW140; assembly: GCA_945877115.1. Lineage (GTDB taxonomy): Bacteria > Cyanobacteriota > Cyanobacteriia > PCC-6307 > Cyanobiaceae > Cyanobium. The sequence goes on from CAMCQR010000022.1 coordinate 14,109, forward strand.
TGGCAATGGTCTGCCGATGGCTCCCTCGCCCTGGTGGGAGACCTGCAGCAATTGAGCCGCTCCCACACCCTCCAAACCCTTCTGGGCCGAATCACCCGGGCCTATGCCGCTCGCCAGGCCCTGCAGGATGCCTCGAAGAGCCTGCCCACGGCCCTGCTCGAAGTCCATGGTTGAGGCCGCCGCAGCGGCCCCGCGGCTCAGGCTGGATCTGCGTCAACCCAGTCGCCATCTGGTGTTGGCCCAACTCGATTTCACACCCGCGCACACCCAGCTCGACCTCCGCCTTCCGGCCTGGACCCCAGGCTCCTACCTGATCCGCGATTACGTCCGAACGCTCGAAGATCTGGGCCTGATGCAGGGGGACCGGCCGATCCCCTTGCAGCGCCTTGGCCCCGCCCACTGGCGGGCCCGATTGAACGATCTGGCACCGGTCAACCTCCGCTATCGCCTGCTGGCCGTTGAATCGAGCGTGCGCACCAGCCTGCTGCAGTCGGATCACGGCTTTGTTGTGCTGGCCCAGGTGGCCCTGCAGATCGATGGCCAACGCTGGCATCCCCACGCCCTGGAATTACGGCTGCCCCCGGATTGGCAGGCTTTCGTCCCCCTGCCCGAGGACGGCCAGGGAGGCTGGCTGGCCCGCGATTACGACCAACTGGTGGACAGCCCGGTGGAGGTCGGAGAGCTGACGGCCCGCCCCTTCGCCGTCGCCGGGGTCCCCCATCGTTGGGTCACCTGGGGGCAGGACCCCGCCATTGATGCCCCCCGCTGGTTGGAGGAGGTGGCAGCGGTATGTCAGGCCTGCTGCCAACTGATGGGTATGGCCGCCCCGCCGGCGCAGACCTATCTCCTGGTGCTGCACCTACTGGAACAGGGTTATGGCGGCCTGGAACACGACAACAGTTGCGTACTGGTCTTTGGCCGCCGTGCCCTGGCGACACCCGAGGGCAGGCGCAAGCTGCTGCAGCTGGTGGCCCACGAATATCTCCACCAATGGAATGGACGGCGTTTACGGCCAGCCCCCCTCTGGCCGATTGACTACGACGGGCCAGTGATCGTGCCCACCCTGTGGTTCGTGGAGGGAATCACCAGTTACTACGACCTCTTTTTGCCCCAGCTCGCCGGTCTCAGCAACGAATCCGAGCTGCTGGCCGACCTGGGCGATGATCTTTGTCGTTATTTCCGCACCCCAGGCCGGTTTGTGCAGAGCCTGCGCGAGAGCAGTGAGGAAGCCTGGGTCAAGCTCTACCGGCAGGATGCCTATTCCAGTGACAATCAGGTCAGCTACTACATCAAGGGCACTGTGCTGGCCCTGATTCTCGATCTGCACCTCCGGCGCCACGGATCGGCCCTCAGCTCTGTGCTGCGTCAGTTGTGGGCCAGCCATGGTCGTTGGGGGCGGGGATACGGAGAGGCGGATTTGCTGGCGGCCTTCTCAGACCATGCGGCAGATCTGTCCACCCTTTTGCCCTTTTGGCTGGAAAGTCGTCAAGATCCTCCCGTTGAGAACTACCTCGAGGATGTGGGGTTAAACCTGATTGCCATACCCGCCTCCCATCCATGCGCGGGGTGGCAGGTGGAAAGCCCAGGTTCTGCCGGATTGAGAATCAAACAGGTGGTGCGTGATGGACCCGCCGAGGTTGCTGGGCTTCAAGTAGGCGATGAGCTCTTGGCGGTCGAAGGCATGCGCGTCATGGTGGAAAAGGAACTCACCAGCCTGTTGGTCCAAAGGGCCAGAGAGGGGAATCCCCTGGCGATTCTGTTTTGTCGGGATGGTTTGGTGCAGCACACCTGCCTTAGGCCCTCGGCCCCTGCGGTGATTCGTTATCGGCTCAACTCCGATCCAGCGGCCTCGCCAGCCATGCTCCAACGTCGGCGCGAATGGCTTGCCCTGGTGCCATGACCCCCCGGACGCCCCCTCTGCTGATCGCCCTGGCGGGCGCCAGCCTTGTCTGTACCGGCCTGGCGCTCTGGCTGGCCCGGGGACTGATGACATCCCCCAGCCCCAGTGGCCAGAACCCTTCCTTATTGGAAATTTTGGATGACGTACGGCGCGGCCAGCCCGCCCCGCCAGGTTCCCCGAAGCCGGCGCCCCAGCCACCCGCCCAAACCGCCTGGCGCTCCCCCCTGACCGATGCCTGCGTCGCCCCTGAACCGGCCATGGGCCAACGGCTACGCGATCTTTCCGCCCAGTTGAACAAGCGAGTGAATCGCATCCGCATCCACCCCTCCAATTTTAGTGAGCGCCAAAAAAAGGATGCCTTCGGCAATCGCATCGACCCCAACCCACGGGTGATCGTGCTGCATGAAACCGTTTACGGGTTGGGTTCAGCGATCAATACCTTCATCACACCCCACCCCCATGATGATGGCCAGGTGAGCTACCACGTGCTCATTGGCGAGGATGGCCGCATCATTCAAGCCCTTGACCCTGCCAAGCGGGCCTTTGGAGCTGGCTATTCGGCTTTCGCTGGCGAATGGGTCATCACCAACCGCAAGGTGGGGGGCTCCATCAACAATTTCGCCCTCCATCTAAGCCTTGAAACCCCCCTAGACGGAGAGGACGATGCCCCGGGGCACAGTGGCTACACCCAGGCCCAATACGACGCCATGGCCCTGGTCTTAGCCGACTGGATGCGTCGCTATCGCATCCCGCCTGAGAACATCACAACCCACCGCTATGTGGACCTCGGTGGTGAAAGGGCCGATCCTCGCAGCTTTCAGTGGAACGAACTCAAAGAACGGCTGATTGCCCTGGATGTTCTTTGCTAGAGCAATCAGATCAGGGCACTGATCGGCGAAGAACGCCTGCCATAGATGAGGGCATGCAAGGCCGGGTCCTGCATATAACGAAGGATCCGGCCAGGATAATCAAGCTTGCCATTGTGTAAGTAGGCCAAGGTGGCCAGGGCCTTGGCATCAGCAGACGAATCACTGGCCATCAACACCCGGCCGCGCGGCAGGCCTAGGGCCCGGCTGAGGCGGGCAAATTTACCGACCAGAAGTTCCACATTGCGATCAGGGTCCAACAACTCCAGGCGCGCTTCCGTAATTTGCTCGGGACTGACGGACGCGGGAAGCTGGCCCTGCTTGACCATCTCTTCAAATCCCAACTGAGCCGGACCCTGGGTATTGAACAGCCCAGATCGTACAGCGATTGGATTATCTTCCCCGGGTTTGGCATGCTGCAGCTCGTCGTAGAGCACCGCCGCCACCAGCATCGGATTGATCTCCTGCCTGCGGCTGTGGGTGATGATCAACGGCCGCAGATCCTCCAGCCGCCCCAGGGTGTGGTTACGCAGGGGCTGAAATTGGTCGAGGCCTTCGGTGAACAGCTGGGCTAGGGCCGGCTGGGGGCCGTGGACGCCGAAACGCCGATTCAGTTCGCGAAGTTCTTCCTTGGAAAAGTCGATCGGGTCGGGCCTCATGCCCTCACTACTGGGCAAACGGGCCGAAAGGGGGCCGAGGATCTCCGCCGCCCGTGGGGACTGCATCTGGCTAGCTCGCCAGGCCTGCAACGGGCTGCGAAACAGGGCCTGACCCGCCAGTGCCAGCAGTGCCAGACCCATCAGGGCCCTCGGCCGCGTACGGGACAGGCGGGTAGGGCGGCGGGCACCCCGGGGGCCAACCCCCGATCCCCAAGCTCTCCCTTGGCCCTTCAGGCTGGATCCGCTCGGGAACAATGGGGCGGAATCGGCGATGGTGTTAACCATTCTTAAGGCTTTATCGCATCGGTCCAGGGTCGGTTGACACGGTCGTGTGTCTGTCCCCCCACTCAGTGCGTTTCGGTCGCTTGCCGTTCGACCCGTTGCCTGGATACGGTTCGACGGCTAGCCAAGCTGTCCTGAGGGGCCATGACATCGCTTCCGACGTTGGATGGCCATGACCCCGGGGGGCTCTGGCAGCGTTTCTGTCAGTTGTTGTGGCATGACGCCTCCCTGGGCTTCTGGCTGGATGCCAGCCGCATGGGGCTGGAGCAATCCCATTTCGAGAGCCTTGCCGGCCCCATGGCCGGGGCCTTTGCCGCCATGGCGCGCCTGGAGGGGGGTGCCATCGCCAATGCCGATGAGGGCCGCCAGGTCGGTCATTACTGGCTGCGGGATCCCCAGCTGGCCCCCGATGCCGCCGCCGGGGCCCGCATCGCCGCCGAGGTCGACCAGCTGGAGGCCTTCGGCGCCCAGGTGCGATCGGGAGCCATCGTCTCCCCTGCCGGCATCCCCTTCAGCGATGTGCTCTGGATCGGCATCGGCGGTTCCGGCCTCGGCCCCCTGTTGATCCTCCGGGCCCTGCAACAACCCCACCGGGGATTGCCCTTCCATCTTTTCGACAACGTCGACCCCCAGGGATTCGCCACCACCCTCGAATCCCTGGGCGAGCGCCTGCGTACCACCTTGGTGGTGGTCGTCAGCAAATCGGGCGGCACGCCCGAACCCCGCATCGGCATGCAGCAGGCCCGGGCCCGCCTGGAGGCCCTCGGCGGCACCTGGGCGGCCCAGGCCGTGGCCATCACCACCGCCGGCAGCCAATTGGACCAGCAGGCCCAGGGAGAAGGCTGGCTGGCCCGCTTCGACCTGCCCGATTGGGTGGGGGGACGCACGAGCATCACGGGTGCCGTCGGGCTGCTGCCGGCGGCCCTCATCGATGCCGATCTGCGGGGCTTTCTGGCCGGCGCGGCGGCCATGGATCGCCTCACCCGCGTGCCGGAATTGGGCGCCAATCCGGCCGCCCTGCTGGCCGCCTGCTGGTATGCGGCCGGCGACGGCCGGGGCTTACGCGACATGGTGGTTCTGCCCTATCGCGACCGCCTCGAGGTGTTCAGTCGCTATCTCCAACAGCTGGTGATGGAATCCATCGGCAAGAAACTGAATCGCGACGGGGCGATTGTTCACCAGGGTCTGGCCGTGTATGGCAACAAGGGATCCACCGATCAACACGCCTATGTCCAGCAACTGCGCGACGGTCTGGACAACTTCTTTGTGGTCTTCATCGAGGTCCTGGAGGATCCGGATTCGATTCAACCCCTCAACAAGGAACATCCGGGTGACGCCCTGGCCGGCTTCCTGCAGGGCACCCGCTCGGCCCTCAGCGAAGGCGATCGGCAGAACCTGACCATCAGCATCGAACGCTTTGACGCCCGTGCCCTTGGCGCCCTGATCGCCCTGTTCGAGCGGGCCGTGGGCCTGTATGGCGAACTGGTCAATATCAATGCCTATCACCAACCGGGCGTGGAGGCCGGCAAGAAGGCCGCCACCGAAGTCCTGGACCTGCAGAGCCGGCTGGAGGGGCTGCTCGCCGACGGCCAGGAGCGCAGCCTGGATGGGATGGCGGATGCCCTGGGACTGGCCAGCCCGGAACCGCTCTTCTGGATCCTGCGCCATCTCTGCCACAACCACCGGGGTATCAAGGCCAGCGGGGATTGGGGCCATCCGCAGGAACTGCGGTTTCACGCAGCCGGATAGGCCAGGAGGGGCACCCAAGGAAAAGGGGCCAACGGCGTTTGGGCGAGGTCGGCGGCCCTTGTGTAGTCATTGATGCCAAAAACCCTAATCATTTCCTGTATGATGCCGGGGCGGAAAAGATTTCTAGGGTTCCGATTTCGATGGTTCCATCGGAATGCTGGTCCAAGAGAAATCCACCGGCTCTTGCTGGTGACACGGAGGGATAAAAGCCCGGGAGGCCGCTTCATCAACAACCTCCCCCATGACTTCTGCACCGGAGCCCCCGTCTGCCGTCCCCTTTGATCGTTTGCCTCCATCCGGCCCGGCTGATGTTCCCCAGAACACCGAGGCCGCCAGGGCTCTTGCCATGGAGCAACGCCTACCGTTGACCGGCTGGCAACAGGAGGTTGACCAAGGCCTGCGTTACGGCCTTGAGGCGGCGGAAAGCATTGTCGATCGTCGCATCTCCACCTTCTCGCGGGGGGAACTGCCCCATTACGCGGGGATCAATACCTTCATGAAAGCCCCGTACATCGAAGATGTCCACCGTGTCGGTGAATTCGATGTGGCCATTCTTGGTGTACCCCACGATAGTGGTACCACCTACCGCCCAGGCACCCGCTTTGGGCCCCAGGGAATCCGGCGAATTTCTGCTTTATACACCCCCTATAACTATGAAATGGGAGTCGATCTACGGGAGCAGATCCGACTCTGTGATGTGGGAGACATCTTTACGATTCCCGCTAACAATGAAAAAAGCTTTGATCAAATATCCAAGGGAGTCGCCCATGTTTTTGCCAGTGGGGCTTTCCCCATCATCCTCGGTGGTGATCATTCCATCGGCTTCCCGACCCTACGGGGAGTATGCCGCCATCTAGGCGATAAAAAGGTCGGTATTATTCACTTTGACCGCCATGTCGACACCCAGGAAATTGACCTGGATGAGCGGATGCACACGACCCCCTGGTTCCATGCAACCAACATGGCCAATGCCCCTGCCAAAAATCTGGTCCAACTCGGCATTGGGGGTTGGCAAGTTCCCCGGGAAGGGGTCAAGGTCTGCCGTGAGCGCGGAACCAACATCCTCACAGTCACGGATATCTGTGATATGGGCTTAGAAGCGGCAGCACGCTTTGCCATCGACCGGGCTACCGATGGCACTGATTGTGTTTATATCTCCTTTGACATTGACTGTATTGATGCCGGCTTCGTACCAGGTACTGGATGGCCTGAACCGGGCGGACTGCTGCCCAGAGAAGCCTTGAAGCTGTTGGAACTGATTGTGCGCAATGTGAATGTTTGCGGGCTTGAAGTGGTGGAAGTTTCCCCTCCCTATGACGTCAGTGACATGACCTCTCTCATGGCCACACGGGTCATCTGCGACACGATGGCCCATCTCGTGGTGAGTGGACAATTGCCCAGAAAGTCGCCCCCAGCTTGGATCCATAAGGAAGCCAACATGGAAGTTGATCAAAAGTGGAGGTAGCCCTCATGCATGAAATCGACATGACCCGTGCCCTGCTGGCATCCCTGCAGGAGTGGAAATTGAGCCACGCCCCTAGGGATCCCCAGGTAAACACGGTTCACCTTGAAGTTGGGGCCTTCACCTGTGTTGAACCCGATCAGTTGGTCTTCACCTGGGATGCGGCAATCAGCAACAGCTGGCTGCAGGGGGCTCGCCTAGCCATCGATCCCGTTCCCTTGATGGGTCGCTGTGTTCGTTGCCAGAACCCTTATGAACCGAAGCCAAACCAGGGTTACCGCTCCCCCTGCTGCAGCCATCCTATGGAGGAAATAATCAGTGGTCGTGAACTGCGTATTCGCAGTGTTGATTACACCTTTGCCTGATTGTCATGCACATGCCCCTTGAAGACACCATCGGCCTCAATTTGCTGGCCGCCAATCAGCACCAAGCCGAACACAATCGCGAACAATTTGACGCCTGGCATCTGCTTTGTCTCAATCTCATGAGCAGTCCGGGCGCCGGTAAGACCTCCCTATTGGAGCGGTCACTGGCCCAGCTGGCCAACGAATTCTCCATGGCCGTGCTGGAAGGGGACATGACCACCCAGCTCGATGCCGAACGACTTGAAGCCGTGGGGATCCCGGTGATCCCCATCACCACAGGTCGAGCCTGTCATCTCGATGCCTCCATGGTGAGGGGTGGCATGAAGCTGCTGGCCGCCCGCCTTGATCCCGCCGAACTCGACCTGCTCTGGGTCGAAAATGTTGGCAATCTCGTCTGTCCGGCAGAATTTGAAGTGGGAGAGCATCGCAAAGTAGCCCTTTTGAGCGTCACGGAAGGGGAAGATAAACCCCTCAAATATCCAGTGATGTTCCGCGAGGCCGATTGTGTGTTGATCACAAAGATTGACCTACTTCCCTATCTATCCATCGATTTGGATCGCCTCGAAAACCATATTCGCCAGGTCAATCCTATCTGCACCATATTGCGAGTTTCTGCCAACACCGGAGCAGGTTTCGATGCCTGGCATGGCTGGCTGCATCAACAGCGCAACGCCCAGGCCCCTGGCTTCGCCCCCCGGGCCCCGCACTCCCTCCGGGAGCCCGCCGTCCTTTGAGCCCCCTTCCCTTCTTCCCCAAGCCCTGCGCCGAACCCCATGCCCCCCTCCCTCCGTTCCAGCCAGCGCAAACGGCTCTCGGCCTTGTTGGCCCTCAGCCTGATCACTGTTTCATTAGGCGGTTGTGGCAAGAGCGTGCCTGCAGATCCACCGGTCCGCATCGGCTACAGCGCCTGGCCGGGCTGGTTCCCTTGGAAAGTCAGTGAAGAAAAGGGGTTGTTTAGCGCCGCCGGGGTGCCGGTCAAATTGACCTGGTTTGATGGCTATCTCGATTCCATCAATGCCCTCAATGCCGGTCAGCTGGACTGCAACAGCCAGACCCTCAATGACACGCTCAGCTCCATGGCCGGTGGTGCCGATTTGCAAGTCGTGCTGACGAACGATATTTCGACAGGAAACGACCAAATCATCGCGGCACCAGGCATCAAGAGCGTTCAGGACCTCAAGGGCAAAAAGATCGCTGTAGAAGAGGGAACGGTCGATCATTATCTGTTATTGCTTGGCCTCAGTAAGGCACGACTTTCCCAGTCCGACATTACCTTTGTTCCCCTAGAGACCGGCGCGGCGGCGGCGGCCTTCGTGGCCGGCAAGGTGGATGCGGTGGGTGTCTTTGCTCCCTTCACGACCCAGGCCCTCAAACGGCCCGGCAGCAAAGTCCTATTCAGCTCGAAGGATTTCCCCGGAGCCATCAGCGACCATTTGGTCTGTCGCCGCGACTTCGTCAGCCAGCATCCAGACAAGGTTCAAAAAATCGTCAACACCTGGTTTGCCACCCTCCAGGAGATCAAGGCCAACCCAGCCCCCTCCCTAGCCATCTTGTCCAAGCGGGCGGGGGTCAGCGAAGCCGATTACAAGCTTTACGACGCCGGAACGACCATCTACAGCCTGGCCGAGAACCGTCAGGCTTTTCGTCCCGGCACCAGCATGACGGCCTTGCCCTACGCAGCCCAGCAGATCAGTGGCTTCCTCAAGGCGATAGGGATGGCGAAGACTCCTCCGCAGCTTGAGGGCCTGTTCCAGCCCCAATTCGTGGACGCGGTAAAATGACTTCTTTGGGTACATTCTCAGGCCGGGGCAGGAGACACCTGCTGGTCCATCCTTGGAGCCTGGGTCTACTTGGCATTCTGCTTGTTTTCGGCCTTTGGGCAACCATCTCTAGCCTGGGTGTCGTCGATCAACTGTTTTTGCCAAGTCCGGCCGCAGTCTTTTTGGCCGGACAGGAGCAATTGGCCCAGGGTCAGCTGGTGGCCGATCTGGTGGCCAGCATCAGGCGAGTCTTTGGCGGTTTTGCCCTCTCGGCCCTGGTAGCCATCCCCCTGGGCATCGCCATGGGGGCCAATACCACCCTTTGCCGCCTGCTGGAGCCGCTGCTTGGAATTCTGCGATACATGCCCGCCCCAGCCTTCATCCCTCTGCTTATTATCTATTTCGGCGTCGATGAGCTGCCAAAGATTTTATTGATTTTCATTGGCACCCTATTTTTTAATACTTTAATGATTATGGATGCCGTTAAATTTGTACCCAGTGAATTAATTGAAACAGCCCTAACTCTAGGCGGCAAAAGAGCTGATTTACTGACCCGAGTGATCGCACCTTACATTATTCCTCAAGCCTTAGATGCCTTTCGCGTGAACATGGCGGCTGCCTGGAATTTGGTGATTGTTGCCGAACTGGTGGCAGCGGAAGATGGCCTGGGCAAGCGCATCAGCTTGGCCCAACGCTTCCTACGCACAGATCAGATTTTTTTGGGCTTAATTGTCATTGGCATTATTGGACTATTGATTGATCTTGGCTTTCGCATGCTAATGCGTAGACGTTGTAGTTGGGCCCAATAAAACACTTTTCATGGACCTCATTCTCGACGGCGTTTGCAAAAGCTACCCCCAATCCAGGGGAAGTCTGGCCATTCTTGATGACATCAATTTCAGCATTCACACGGGCCAATTTGTGGCCCTCTTAGGAAGTTCTGGTTCTGGTAAGTCAACCGTCATGAGGCTAGTGGCTGGGCTTGAGTTTCCCAGCAATGGTCGAATCACTTTTGACGGTCTGCCGGTGGGCGGACCCGGATCGGACCGGGGGATGGTATTTCAAAAATACAGTCTTTATCCCTGGCTCACCGCCGCGCAAAATGTTGCCTTCGGCATGGAGCTCCAAGGCCTGCCCCGTTTGGAAGTGCGGGAACGTACGGCATACTTCCTTGAGGTGGTGGGTCTTCGTGATGCGGGCGGCCGTCTGCCCCGCGAGCTCTCCGGAGGGATGCAGCAGCGCATCGCCATTGCCAGGGCCCTGGCGGCCCAACCCAAGTTGTTGTTATTGGACGAACCCTTTGGGGCCCTGGATCTGCAGATTCGTGAATCCATGCAGGAATTTCTCTATCAGCTGTGGCAGCAGACAGGCCTTTCAGTCCTTCTGATCACTCACGATATTGACGAGGCCCTCCTGCTTGCCCAACAGATCCATGTCCTGGCGCCGCGGCCGGGTCGCATCGTCCGCAGTCTCATGGTGGACTTCGACCATGGCGACATGATGGCCCTGCGGCTGTCCACTCCATTCCTGGAGCGCCGCCAGGAGCTGGCCAACGGCCTACGACAGTTGGATGGAACGCTGACTTAACAACCTTGCCATCAGGTTGGGCCTGCCGCAGGCCCTGCGGGACTTTGGGGCTGGATCAGGAGATCCGGGGGAATATTCAAGTAAACGGCTTCCTTGAACAGGGCCTGTTTGGCGGCCGCATTGCCTTCGGCCTGGGCGGCGGCGTAGCGGAGCTGCAAAGAGGCGATCAGGGCGGATCGTCGCGGATCATCGCTGGCCATGGAGGGTTCAGGGCACCAGATTGACGAGTTTGCCTGGAACCACAATCACCCGCCGCGGCGGTTGGCCCTCCAACCATTTCTGGGCGATGTCGCTGGCGAGGGCCAGCCGTTCGAGGGTGGCGCTGTCGGCGTCGGCTGGCACATCCAACGAACCGCGCACCTTGCCCTTGACCTGGATCACCAGGGGGATCGTGTCCCGCACCAGCGCCGTGGGATCGGCCTCGGGCCAGCGCTGCCGGTGGATGCTGCCACCGCCATCGCTATCGCCACCGCCATCCCCGTCGGCCCCGAGCTTCTGCCACAGCTCCTCGGCGAGGTGGGGCGCGAAGGGGGCCAACAGCAGCAGCAAACTGCGCAGGGCCTCCTGGGCCACCGCTGGGCTGGCCGCCTCGATCAAGCCGGCCATGGCATTCGAGAGTTTCATCAACTCCGAGATGGCCGTATTGAACTGCAGGTTGCCCTCCAAGTCGGCTTGCACGGCCGTAATCGCCATATGCACCGCCCGGCGCAGCTCCCGATCGGCCTCAGAGGCGGCAGGGGCTTGCACGGCGAGGGGCGCCAGGGTCAGCCCCCGCTGCACGCAGCTCTCAACCAACCTCCAGAGGCGTTGCAAAAAGCGAAACTGGCCTTCCACATCGGCATCGTCCCATTCCAGATCCTTTTCGGGCGGCGCCTTGAACAGGATGAACATGCGGGCCGTATCGGCGCCGTAGGTATCGATCACCCGGGCCGGATCGACGCCGTTGTATTTCGACTTGGACATCTTGTCGTAGCTCACCTCCAACAACTCACCGCTTAGGGGATCCCGGGGATCGTTGGGGTCGCTGACATCGGCCGGGGCCACGTAGCGGCCGCTGTGGGGATTGCGGTAGGTGATGCCTTGCACCATCCCCTGGGTGAGCAGGCGCTCAAAGGGTTCGCCGAATCCCAGCAATCCCCGATCCCGCAACACCTTGGTGAAGAAACGCGAATACAGCAAATGCAGAATGGCGTGCTCAATGCCGCCGACGTATTGATCCACCGGCAACCACTGGTCCACCGCCGCCCGCCGGAAGGGCAACGTGGTGCAGTGGGGATCGCTATAGCGCAGGTAATACCAGGACGAGCACATGAAGGTATCCATGGTGTCGGTCTCACGCCGGGCGGGACCCTGGCAGCTGGGGCAAGGCACGTTCACCCAGTCCTCCAGTTGGGCCAGGGGCGAGGCCCCCTTGCCACTGATGGCCCCATCCCGGGGCAACTGCACCGGCAACTGGTCTGCGGGCACCGGCACCACGCCGCAACGGGGGCAATGCACCACCGGAATCGGGCATCCCCAGTAGCGCTGCCTGGAAATCAACCAATCCCGCAGGCGGTACTGGCGGCGTGCCTGGCCCCAGCCCTCCGCCGTGGCGGCGGCCGTGATCGCCTGGCGGGCCGCCACCGAGGTGAGGCCGTTGAACCGATCCGAAGCGATCAGCAGCCCAGCCTCGGTCCAGGCTTCACCCAGGTAGGCCTCGGCATTGGAGCCCTCCGGGATGATCACCTGGCGCACGGGCAGCTCATGGCGGCGGGCGAACAGGAAGTCCCGTTGGTCATGGGCCGGAACCCCCATCACGGCGCCGGTGCCGTAGTCGGCCAGCACGTAATCCGCGATCCAGAGGGGAATCGGGGCGCCGCTGGCGGGGTTGATGACGGAACTTCCCAGGGGCACACCCCGTTTGGGCCGGTCGTCGGCGGTGCGGTCCTGCTCGCTCTGGCCGCTGACCAAATCGCAGAAGGCGGCCACCGCCAGGGCCTGCTGGGGGCTGGTGAGGCTCTCAACGCGGGGATGGTCGGGGGCCAGCACTAAATAGGTGGCTCCGTAGATGGTGTCCGCCCGGGTGGTGAAGACGCTGATGGGCTCCGCCGTTGCGGTACCGTCCGGCCCCACCACGCTGAAACGCAATTCAGCCCCTTCGGAGCGGCCGATCCAGTTGGCTTGCATGGTGCGCACCCGCTCCGGCCAGCCCGTCAGGGTGGGGAGGTCATCGACCAGGGCATCGGCATAGGCGGTGATCCGCAGGAACCACTGGCGCAACAACCGTTTTTCCACCTTCGCACCGGAGCGCCAGGACCGCCCGTCCCCATCCACCTGTTCGTTGGCCAGCACGGTCTGGTCGATCGGATCCCAGTTGACCCTGGCCTCTTTCTGGTAAGCCAATCCGGCATCCAGGAACTGGAGGAACAGCCACTGGGTCCAGCGGTAGTAGTCGGGATGGCAGGTGGCGATCTCCCGCTTCCAGTCGATGGAAAGGCCAAGCCGTTGCAGCTGGCCCCGCATCTGCTCGATATTCTGCTCGGTCCAGTCCGCCGGATTCACGCCCCTTTCAATGGCGGCATTTTCCGCCGGCAATCCGAAGGCATCCCAGCCCATTGGGTGCAGGACGCGGCGGCCCCGCATGCGCTGCACGCGGGCATAGACATCCGTGATCACGTAGTTGCGCACATGGCCCATGTGCAGGCTCCCCGAGGGGTAGGGGAACATCGAGAGGGCATAGCAGGGTTCGCCCTCGCCCTCCTCCGGGGTGACGTCCAGATCCAGCTCACGCCAGCGCCGTTGCCAGCTCTCTTCGATCGCCTGGGGGAGGTAGCGAGAAGGGTCGCTCAAGGGGCTGGGCCAGCATGTCCAAGGCGATGGTGCCACAACCCCCTCACCAGCCGCCGCAACGGGGAGGGATGGCCAGGCTCAGCGCAGGCTGCGCACCAGCACCACCGATTCGCGGTTGATCAGCAGCAGGGACTCCCCCATCGGTTCCCGCAGGGCCAGATAGTGGTTGTCCTGCCAGGCCAGGACACCCTCCAGGGATTGGCCGCTGCTGATCTCGATCTGCACCAGTTTGCGGTTGCGGATCAGTTCCTGGAAATGGCGAATACTCGGCAGGGAGGTGTCGAGTCGCGGATGTTTGGCCTCAAAGGCTTGCTGCATAGGATTAGGGCCCTATCGCGTGAAACCGTTGGTGTCGTCTTCCCATGCTCCCCTGACCGGTTGGCTGGCCCAAGGTTTCAGCAAATACCAGGGTCTGGGCAACGACTTTCTGCTGATCGATGCCCGAATGTTAAGCGAGGTCGGCAACTCGGAGCCGAATGCAGAAGCGGTTCGTCAGATCTGCGATCGTCGCTTCGGTGTGGGTGCCGACGGTCTGATCCTGGCCCTGCCGCCCCGGCAGGGGGGTGAGGTGAGGATGCGCATCTTCAATGCCGATGGCACCGAACCGGAGATGTGCGGCAATGGCATCCGTTGCCTGGCCCGATTTCTGGCCGACCGGGATGGCGAGGGTCCTGGGCGCCGCTGGTCGATCGAGACCCTGGCGGGAACCATCGTGCCCGAGCTGCAGGGTGACGGCAGTGTGCGGGTGGACATGGGGCCGCCCTGCCTCAGCCCCGAAACGATCCCCACCACCCTGGCGGTGGGACCGGCCGGTTTGCCCCAGGGCGATCTGATGGTGGCGGGTCAGACCCTGGCCGTGGCCGCCGCCGGCATGGGCAATCCCCATGTGGTGATTCCGGTGGCCGATCTCGATGCCGTTGACCTCGAAGGGCTGGGGCCCCTGCTGGAGCACCACGGGGCCTTTCCGGCCCGCACCAACGTCCATTTCGTCCAGGTCCTGGCGCCGGACCACCTGCGCATGCGGGTCTGGGAGCGGGGGGCGGGGCCGACCCTGGCCTGCGGCACCGGCGCCTGCGCCACCCTGGTGGCCTGCCATCGCCTCGGCCTGGCCGACCGCCGGGCCCGCCTCGACTTGCCCGGTGGCCCATTGGATATTGAGTGGGATGGGGCCAGCGGACCGGTCTTCATGACCGGCCCGGCGCAGGCGGTGTTCCATGGACGCCTCGCCGACCCAGAGCGGGCCGTCGCAGAGGACTCGCCCCAGGCCGCCGCCATCGACTGCTCCGTGGCCTGTGTCCAGGGCTGTATTCGGCCCGAGGCCTGCCCCAGCTCCGAGGCCCGGGCCCGGGTGCAACAACTGCTGGACATGCGATCCCTGGATGAGTTGGTGGCGATTGCCACCAACTCCCTAGAGGACCGGCTGATGGGCCGCCTGCCCCGGGATGGGGGGGGACAGGCGGGTTAAGGCCGTGGCCCCCGCAACCGGCGACTTCAACGCAATTACCGGGATCCCATGGGATCTGGCGCACTACCTGGACACCTGCGCCACCTCGCCCCCGAGCCAGGCAGCCCTAGCGGCCATGGCCGAGGCGGCGCCGCTGGTGTGGGCCAATCCCTCCAGCCTGCATGGCTTCGGGATGGCGGCGGCCGAAGCCCTGGAGCGCAGCCGCTGCAGCCTGGCCCACCATTTAGGGGCCCAACCCGATGAGGTGGTGTGGTGTTCGGGGGGCACGGAGGCCATTCAGATGGCCCTGCTGGGCCTGGCGGCTCGCCAGCCGGTGGGGCGCCTGTTGATTTCGGCGGTGGAACATCCGGCCACGGAGGCGGCCGCCGCCCAGCTGCAGCGCCAGGGCTGGCAGGTAGCTCGGCTGCCGGTGGATCGGACCGGCCTGGTGGATCTGGAGCGGCTGGAGGCGCTGCTGCAGCCGCCGACGCGGCTGATGTCCCTGATCTGGGGGCAGAGCGAGGTGGGCAGCCTGCAACCCCTAGAAACAATTGGTGCCCAGTGCCGACGCGCCGGGGTGAGCCTGCATGTGGACGCGGTGCAGGTGGTGGGCCATCGCCCCCTTGATTTCGCCTCCCTGCCCGTGGATCTGCTCAGCTGTGCCGCCCACAAACTGCAGGGCCCTCGGGGCATCGGCGCCCTGCTGGTGCGGCGGGGCCTCGACCTGGCGCCCTTGCTGGGGGGGGCCCAGGAGGCGGGCCGCCGCGGCGGCACCGAGGCGGTGCTGCTGGCCATCGGCTTTGCCGCGGCCCTGGCCGCAGCCCAGGCCCGCCTGCAGCGCCACGGCGGCCGCGATCCCCTGGCCGACCTGCGTGATGGTTTGTTGAAGACCTTGAGGACCTTGCCGGGTCTGCGGCTGAGTGGGCCCCAACCCCATCCAGCCGCGCGACTGCCCCACCACCTCAGCCTGCTGGTGAGCACGGCGGCCGGCCGGCCCCTGGCGGGTCGGGCCCTGGTGCGGGCCCTCTGGCGCCAGGGCTACGCCGTCAGCAGCGGTTCGGCCTGCAGTGCCGCCAAGGGCGGGGCCACCAAGGGCGGGGCCGCCAGCCCGATCCTGCTGGCCATGGGCTACGGGGCCGAGGAAGCCGCCAGCGGCCTGCGCCTCAGCCTGGGGCCCTGGCACCGGGCCGCCGACCTGGAGGCGCTGCCGGAGGCCCTGGAGCGGGCCCGGCAGGAGGTGGCCGCTGCCGGCTGAAGCCCATCGGGAGGCCGCTAGGGTCCGATTCTGATCGGCTGTGCCCATGCTGCCCCCGGATTTGCGTTCGGCCGAGGCCGAGACCCTCATGGCCGTGCGCTCGGCCCTGGCCGCCGAACCCCGCGGTCGCTGGACGGTGGAATGGCGTTTTGAAGGCCTGCGGCTGCTGGCGCCGGCACTGCGGCTGGCGGGGGATCTGCTGACGGAGGCGGGCCAGGGGGGGCGCCTGCTGTTCGCAGACGAGGGCGCTGCGGCCCTGGCCCGACGCGATTCCGAAATCCTCGCCCCCCGGATCGCCAGTTTTGGCGATGAAAGGCGGCGCCAAGGCGAGGGCGGTGGCGAGGGCGGTGGCGAGGGTCTGCTGGTACTGGTGGCCCCCAGCCAGGCGGAATACGACCTGGTGGAAGCCCTGTGCGGGGCGCACCGCGGCGCGGTCGTGCTGATCAATCCGAACCTGGAGGATGCGGCGGTGGGCATCGGCAGCGTGGCGCGTCAACGCCGCAAAGGCTTTCTGGCCACCTGGCAGGCGGCCTATGCCTTGCTGCCCGACTCCGAATCGACCCTGCGCCGCGCCCATCCGGGCGAGTGGGAGCTCTACCGCCTCGACCCGGACGGCTACCGCTGGGTGCGCAGTTTCGAGCGGCGGCCCGATGGCGAAAGCCGCGCCGAGGCCCTGGCCGGCGAGGGCGGCGTGGGACTGGGGGGCCAGTTGCGGGGCCTCAATGATCTGCTGGAGGGATTGCAGCGTTGAGGGGGCTGGTGGGGTGGGGCCAAGCTGACTACACTTCGCCCACCTTCTTTTGCCCATGGCCAGCGAACTCCCGTCCAACCGCTCCTGGAGCCTGGTAGATCTGGCGGCTGGCGCTGCCGTCCTGCTGGCTGCAGTTGGGGTGCTCTGGAGTCCGAAGCTCAGTGGCGCCGTCGATCGCGCCACGGGGGCCCTGCAACCCGTCACGGTTTCGGTGGATGTGCGTGGGGTGCCTTCCGCCAATGCGGCGAACCTGGTGCGTCAAGCCGAACAGGAAGGCAAGGTGGCGATTGTGATTCGCAACTCCCCCCACGGCACGGTCAAGATCAAGCAGGTGCAACCCCTGGAGCGGCGCTTATCAATTCTGACTCCCGACGGCCGTCTGGTGAGCTCCCCCGATCCCAACCAGAAGACCTTCGGCACCTTCGACGCCCGCTTCATTCTGGAAGCCCAGGGCCGCAAGACCGGCGGCGGGGTGGTGTTCGGCAACCAGACCATCAAGATTGGTGCCCCCGTCGAGCTGGAAGGAGCGAACTACCGCTTCAACGGCACCGTCACCGATATGAAACTTGGCTCCACCTGATCCCATGTCCTCCCGCCCCCCCTTCTCGATGCCTGTTGTTTTCTGGCGACGCCCTGGCTGCAGTGCCCGCTTGCTGATGGGTGGGTGGGCTCTAGCGACATTGGCGGCGCCCATGGCCGCTGCCGCCTATCCGGGACTGCCAGCCCCCACCAGTGTGAGGCGTCAAAGGTTGCCGGTGGCCGCCCTGCCGCCCCTGCCCTCGGGCCTCACCACCCCTGTGCTGCAAAGCCAGGTGAGCTGCCCGGCCCTGCAGGCGCGCCTGGAATCAATCCTGGCCGGAGAACGGGGGGTGTGGAGCGTGTCGATGGCCGACCGCAGCGGCCGCCTGCTGGCCGATGTCAACGGCCAGCAGCCCCGCTCGCCGGCCTCCAATCAAAAATTGGTGAGCACGGCCTTCGCCCTCGATCGCCTCGGCCCGGACTACCGGCTCAATACCCAGATGTGGAGGCTGCCGGACGGCACCTTCCGCATCCTGGGCCAGGGGGATCCGGACCTGGCCGTACCCCATCTGCAACGCTTTGCCCGCCTGGCGATGAATTCGGGCGGTGGCCCCGGCATCCCCGGTTCGGTGGTCAAGCTGGAACTGGCTGAAGAACCTGCCCAGGCCTGGTGGCCCCAGGGCTGGAAAGTGGGTGATCGGGCCTATGCCTATGGCGCCCCGATCACCCGGCTGGCGATCACCAGCAATGCCATCGATGACGCGGTGAGCAATCCGGCGGCCCGCCTGCGCACCCTGCTGCAGCGCAGTGTGGCCCAGGAGGGCGGTGATGTACGCATCGCCATGGTGTCCCCCCAGTCCCCCTTGCCCCAAAACGCGGTACTGGTGCACCAGGAGCCCTCCACCTCGATGCTGGGTCTGTTGAGCCTGGCCAACACCGAAAGCCATAACTTCACTGCCGAAGTGTTGCTGCGCCAGGCGGCTGGTAGCTGGGATGAAGATCGGGCCGCCCGCATCGAAACCGGCTGGTTGATGCAGCAGAACTTGCCGATGCAGGGGGTGACCATCTACGACGGCAGTGGCCTGGATCGTTCCAATCGGCTCACCAGCCGCTTCATTACGGCCCTGTTGCTGCGCATGGATAACCATCCCTACGGCCGTTATTACCTGGGCTCGATGGCCATCGCCGGCCAGAGGGGCACCCTGCGCAACCTCTACAACGGCACCAGCCTCGATGGCCGCGTCTACGGCAAAACCGGCACCCTCACCGGGGTGCGGGCGATTTCCGGCCAGCTGTTGACCGCCGATGGCCCCCGCTATTTCAGCGCCATCGCCAATGGTGCCAGCACCCCGAACCAAACGATTGGTCGAATGCTGCGCCAGGCCCAGGACACCTCCCTCTGCGGCGGCGGCTATGGCGGCCAGGGGTTCTCAAACAGCGGCTACGGCGGCAACACCTACTAATTGCGCTCCAACTAATTGCGTTCGAGCCAGCCCCGCAACTTGCCGGGGTTGAGTAGGCCGGCGGGATCGTTGCTGGCTTTTGCCGCCACCTGGCCGGCATCGACCAGGCCGAGGCCGCCGTCCTCCACATAAATGGTGTGGGGATCAAACAACTGGGCACCCAGGGATAGGCAATCAGCGATCAGGGCCTCCAGCTTTTCGATGCCGTCAAAGCGCAACAGGGGCAGGCCCGCCAGGCGGTTTTCGCCTTGCGATCGCACCCCCTCCATGTGCCATAGCAGCAGCTCCGGTCCCCAGCGTTGGCGCAGGGCGGCCAGCATCGCTTCGGCCGGGCGGGGCAGCATCAGTTGCAGATAGGTCCAGCCGGGGGCCTGGCTGCGCCAATGCAGGGTGGTGTGGTTCCAGGTGAGCTCCCGCAGGGGCAGGCCGCGGCTGGCGTTTTCGGCCTGGTGCCACACCGAGGTGGCGCCCCGATGGCGCAGCCAGGGTTCGAGCAGGGGCGTGGCATCGGCGGCGGCCAGCAGCAGCAGGCGGTGCCCCGAGGCGGCCGGGGCGCCGCCGGGGGAGGGCAGCGATGCGGCCACCGGGGCCTCCAGCAAGCAGAGGCTGTTGATCAGCAGGGCCGTGGCCGGTAACTCCTCGGCCACCGCCACGGCCGCCTCCCAATCCTCAAAATCCACCACCCATTGCCACCAGGCCACCGCTTCGGTGGTTGCCATCTGCAGGGCGGTGATCAGGCCATTGCAGCCATAGGCGTGGTTGAGGGGTTCGCAGGCCTCCCCCTCCAGCCAAAGGCGGCGCGGTTCCGGTTCCACGGTGATCACCTCCAAGCCCAGCAGCTGGCCCGGATCGCGCAACATCCCCCAACGCAGCGAGCCGATGCCGCTGGAGCCACCGCCGATGAAGCCCCCCAGGCTGGCCGTGCGCCAGGTGCTGGGGGCCAGCCGCAATGAGCGCCCCTGCAGGCGCAATTCCTGGTCGAGATTGGCGAGGATGCAGCCCGCCTCAGCCACCATGACGCCGCTGGCTGGATCCACCTGCCGCAGGCGATTGAGGCCCATCAGATCGATCACCACGCCGCCGCAGAGGGGCACGCACTGGCCGTAGTTGCCGGTACCCGCACCCCTGGCGGTGAGGGGCACCCCATGGCGGGCGCAGGCCCCGGCCACCGCCATCACCTGCTCCACACTGCGGACCCGCACCACCAACTGGGCGATGCGGCCCGCCAGCAGGGGCGTCAACACTGGCGAATAGTCGTGGCAATCGCGCGAATAGCGGACCCGATCCGCCGTGTCCCGCAGCAG
>CAMCQR010000023.1 GCA_945877115.1 Synechococcus sp. UW140
AAGGCGGAACTTGGAAGGGGAAGCGATACATGACGCCCGAGAGATCGTCAGTGACGGCCTTGAAGTCCATGCGGCTGACACCCATCTCGATAGCTTGGCCAAAAACGCTCTCGAATGCTGGCACGATTGGCTCCAGGTTCACCTCTTCCCCTAGAAATCCGAGGCTGACAAAGTCCTTGGAGAGGGCGCTGAAATTTCGGTTGACCAGATGGACAACCGCCTGGATCAGGCCCGTGCGGGCCTCCCGGCTGACCGTGCTCATCATGCCGAAATCGAGATAGGCAAGGCGGCCATCGGCGAGGGCCAGCAGGTTGCCCGGGTGGGGGTCAGCGTGGAAGAAGCCGTGTTCGAGCAGTTGCTGCAGACTGCAGTCGACGCCCACTTGAACCATGTCGTTAGGGTCGATGCCGAGGTTGCGTACGGCTTCGAGATTGGTGAGTTTGACGCCATCAATCCATTCCATTGTCAGCACACGCCGACTGGTGGCTTCGTGGTAGATGGCGGGGACGGCGATACGGGGGTTGGCGGCGTGGAGTGCGGCGAAGCGTTCGGCGTTGGCGGCTTCGTTGAGATAATCCATCTCCTCGAATACACGGCGTCCCAGCTCATCAATCAGCCCCACCAGATCGCTGCGGATCAGCTGCACCCGGCGATTCAGCCAGGCGGCAATATTGCGCACGATGTACAGATCAAGGGTGATCTGCTCCCGCAGGCCCGGCCGTTGCACCTTGACGGCCACCTTCTGACCGTTGTGCAGGACGCCCCGATGCACCTGGCCCAGGGAGGCGGCGGAGATCGGCTCCCGCTCCAGATAGGCAAACAGGCTGTCCACGGGGGCACCGAGATCCTCTTCAATGCAGGCCATGGCCAGCGCTGGATCAAAGCCCGGCAATTGATCCTGCAGTTGGGCCAGTTCTTCGAGCAGGAGCGGCGGCACGATGTCCGGCCGGGTGGAGAGGGCCTGGCCGGCCTTGATGAAGGCCGGCCCTAAGGCCGCCAGCAGTTCGGCGCATTCGCGGGCCCGGGCGCGGGCCCGTTCGGGCACCTTCAGCTGGCCGGTGAGGTTGTCGGTACCCACTCCCAGCAGAAAAAGGCTGATCGGGATCAGGGTCTGGCGCAGTCGGCGGGCCAAGCGCTGGGGATGGCCGGCGTAGATGCGGCTGATCGCCTCAGGGTCGTACTCCAGCAGCCCGGCAGTCTCTATGAAATCGCCTAGATCGGCTGGGTCCCTGGGGCCGTTTTTGGGGCCCGCATTCACCGGGGCCCTTGGATTGGTCGGCGCCACGATGGTCGGCATGGCGGGGGGGGCGGTCGCCATGGGATCGGTGCCGAAAACGGAGGACCGCATGGCGGCTAGGGCGTTTTCGGCGGTGGTGGCGCTGGCGGGGCCCGTTCGGTCCATGGGGGTCGGGGCCGGCAGCGCCGGGCAGGGTTGCTTCGTTTTAGGGCACTTGGTGGGGGTCGTGACGAGGCAAGGTGTCAACATATAATAATGCTCAAGCCTATTGGATCGGTAGTGATGTTAATTACCATCGGGTAAAATCATTATTTTTATTAATTTCGCGAGGTTGTGATCAATGGTAATCCCCTGGTTTTCAGGCCGGTTTTTTTATTGTTAATATGACCCCAACTGTCACCCCTTGCCATTTCTATTCCTTCCCTGCAGTGGCGTCGTCAAGGAATAGTCAATTTTCTGCGTCGTTGTCGACCGGGAAAGGAACAGCTATTGCAATCCTCCTTGCTGGCTGTTCTCTATTTCCTTACTGGCCTGGCTTCCTTCCAGGTGAATGTTCACAATCAGGTGGTGACGCCCGTGTTCTTCGCCCCCGAAGGTATCGCCCTGGCGGCGGTGATTCTGTTCGGTCCTGGCCTCTGGCCTGGCATCGTCCTGGGCCAACTGGTGTTATGCCTCAGTGTTGGCTTGCCACTGGGGCCTGCTTTGCTGATCGGTTTTTCCAATGGGCTGGAAGGGCTGGTGGGTTCCTTTGCTTTTGGTTATCTCAACCTGCGCTCCGACCTCAAGCGCCTGTCCGACCTGTTGTGGCTGGTGGCCCTGGTCTTTCTGGTGCTGCAACCCTTAAGCGCCAGCCTTGGCATGGTGGCCTTGCACCACGGCGGCGTTGCAGATGATCCCATTCTTTTCACCCAGGACTGGCTCAATTGGTGGTCTGGCAACGGCATTGCCCAGGCCCAGCTAACGCCCCTGTTATTGATTCTGTTTAGCCGCCGTCGATCCCTGCGGGACAATCTGGTGGATGCGGTTCTGCCGGCCCTGATTATGGTGGAAGGACTCAGTCTGTTTGTGGTTGTTACCCAAGGAGGTCTTTCCCTCACCAGCAATCTTGATCTTTATCGGCCCCTGGTGGTGATTCCAGGATTGGTGCGCGGACGCTTGGCAGCTTGTTTTGCTGCCCTTTATCTCTCCTTTGTTACTTTCTGGGCCACCAGCATTGGCGAAGGACCATTCATTAACTCGGGTGCCACTAACTACTACGGTCTAAATCTATTTGTGATCACCAGCGGCCTGGCTGGTCTGATTGTGGCCACCTTGATGGATCAGATCAAAGACAGCGAACAACAGGCCGTCAAGAGTGGCGCCGCCGCCCGGCAGGCTTTGGCTGAAAACCAGAATCTGATCAGCCGTATGAGCCACGAGATTCGTACACCACTTGCGGCGATTCGTAACCATGTTGATCAGGCCCTGGCCACCCAGTCCGACCGGGATAATCGTTCCAGGTATGGCGCCATCCTTTCTGCTAGTCAGCACGCCCTGGATGTGGTCAACGATTTGCTTGACCCCCAGAGACCCCTGGGCCAGCAGACCAATATTCGCTTGGAGCGTGTGGAGGTGCGAGACCTGACTAACATTATTTATCAAATTTTAGCACCTCAATTTGAGCGTAAACGACTCAACTTTCTGGTCGAGATTGATGCTGATGTGCCAGACATCATCCTCACTGATCCGATGAAGCTTAAGCAGGTGATTCTCAACCTACTGACCAATGCCGGCAAGTTCACCAGCCAGGGCACGATCCGCTTGCACTGGAGTCTGCTGCCCCCCGGCACCGCCGATGCCAATCCCCTGCGCATCGCCGTTGAAGATACGGGTCCTGGCCTGGACGCTAACGAAATCGGCAGCCTGTTTCGGCCCTTTCAGCGTCTAGCCAACGTCCATACCCGCGACGAAGAGGGCACCGGCTTGGGGCTATTCATCAGTCGCGACATTGTCCAGGCCCTTGGCGGCCAGTTGTTGGTGGATAGCCAAAGGGGCCGGGGCAGTTGTTTCTTTATCCTGTTGCCCTTGCAGGTGCCTGAAAATCTGGTGTTGGCCGGATCAGGGTTCCGTTCCGCCATTGATGGGCCGGCCCAGGTGCGTGGCATGTCCCCATCCGATCCAGGGGATCGCCGCCTGGCGGGATTGCGCATTCTTTTGGCTGAGGATTACCCCAGTTTGCGCCATTGTTTGCGGGAGATTCTCGAAACCCATGGCGCCACGGTCTTCGCTGCTGCCAGTGGGGAGGAGGCCCTCGCGCTCATGGCCATTCATCCCATTGAGATGGTGTTGATGGACATGACCATGCCCGGTATCGGTGGCCTGGAGGCGGCCCGGCGCATTCGCCGCGACCATCGCCCGGACCATCGCTATGACCAACTGCCGATCATCGGCATGACAGGGGATGTGTTTCTCGAAACTGAAAATGCCCTGTTGAAGGCCGGCATGAATCGCGTCTTGATCAAGCCGGTCGATACCGAGGATCTGCTCGATATCCTCAGCCACTATCGGCCCCGGACTCCAGCCCCCGGACCCACCCTTCCCCGGACTTCGCCAACCTGAGTTGACCCCCATAGGGTCCCCGGCCATCCAGACAGGCGGCGCCACAGTGGCAGCCCAGGCTGATCACCGCCGCCAGCGGCCATTGGGCCGCCAGTGCCGCCGTCACTCCGGCGGCAAAGGAATCGCCCGCACCGTAGGTGTCTGCTATCGGACGGTTTCTTTGGGGGGCCAGGAACCGGCCCCCGGGGCTGACCTGCCCGCCCCGGGGGCCTTCGGTGCGAATGATGAGGGTGGGTGGTGGATCGAGATCACCCTCCTGATAGGTTTCTGCCGGATCGAGGGCACTGCCGATCAGGGCATCGAGCCGCACCCCCGCTTCTTGAAGCACCGCCAGCCGGGTGCGGGGTGTGGCGGTCAGCACCTTGGCATGGCGCGCTTGACTCAGGGCGTCGGCGTCGGCTGCCGTCACGAAGACCCCGTCGCAGTCCGTCAGCGCCTCCCAGGGCAAGACATCACTGCCGTTGGCCGCCAGCCGCTCCCCGATCACCGTGATCGTGCGCTCACCATCACCATCGATGAAAGTAATCGCCTGGCGGGTCGGGGCCTCCCTCCAGGCCACATGCAGCTCCAAGCCCAGGGCGGTCAGTTCCCTGGCTGCCTGTTCGCCGATTCCATCGCGCCCCAGGGCGGTGAAGAACTTCACCGGTTGGCCCGTGAGGCGCGCCAGCTGGACCGCCGCCACCGCTCCGCCACCGGCGGGGCATTGGTGGAAGGCATGGGCGGCCGTAATCGAGCCCGCGCTGGGCAGCTGGGCCACTTCCACGAAGCTCACCATTTCCACATGCCCCACCACCGCCAGGTTGAGGTGGGACAGGGGCGGCAAGGATTCCAGGGGCAGGGGTACCGCTGCCAGCCTTTCCCCGGGGGGGTCGCTGTTGTTGTTCAGCATGGTTGCTTCTGGTGAGGCCCAAATCCCTACCACAGCCCTTCAGGCCCAAGAGTCAGATCGAAGAGTCGGCTTCAGAAAAAGAACTTCAGACCGGCTTCGATGCCGTTTTGATCGGTGTTGAAGCCATTGTCGGGGGAGCCGCCATTGTTGAAGCGGATCCCGGCGTAGCGCCAGGACAGGTTGACCTGGGTGCTGTTGCCCACCGCATAGCCGAGACCCACCTGGGCGTTGCCCGAGAGATCTTCGGCGCCGCCGAGACCAAAGCCGCCGATGTCGCCACGGGCGAAGGCCCGTAGGCGGGGAGTGAGAAACACGCTGGCCTGGGTGCCGACCAGGGCCTGGGTCCAGGTGCGGTTGAGGTTGCCCTCGCTCTGCCATTGCCAGCCGCTGCCGCTGTTGTCGCGCAGCTGGGCCTTGACCCCCAGTTCGCTGTGCAGCAGCCTCACACCGGCATAGGGAATCACGCTGTAGGCGCCCGCATGGGCTATGGCCGTTTCAGGGTCGCCGAAGCGGTAACGCAGGGCTATGTCATACACCCCTTGGATGGCGGTGACCTGGGCGTTACCGGTGAAAATTCCGTCCGCGGTGGTTTTGGAGGCTTGGTCCCCTAACTGGGTGTAACTGGCATCCACCAGCACGCCGATGCGTCCGTATTCGAGGCTGGCTCGGCCCGAACCCACCATCTGGATCAGGGGGATCGTCTCGCCGAGCCAAAGATCGGTGTCAGCGCTGAAGCCGCGCACAGTGGTGGTGCCGGTCATGCGGATCGGCAGGAAGCCGTAGAGCTCGGCTGTTGCAGCCCACGCCTTGGTTTCGCTTGGGGTGGAAGGGGGAGTGCTGTCGCCAGGGGTGCCGGCCTCGACCGGTGCGGCGTCCAGGGGTGCCGCCAGGGCCGGCTTTGGTGCTAGCTGGGGGACCGCCAGAAGCAGCAAGCCCAGCCCCGCGGCGTAGGTCAACAAAGGCGCGCAACGCGGGGCTGGGATGGTCATCGGGGAGGGGCGCGACGGCGGGCGACTGATGCTGGGAACTTATCGGTGCCCCAGCCTTTGTTCTTGATCAAACTTTCTGCACATCGTTTGATTGTTAGGCCGTCCCCTGGGGTTGGTTTTCTGGCGCGAGCCAGTCAAGGCAGGGCTTGCTGGCTGATCAGGATTCCGGCCACCGCTGCGGGCGGGGCGCTGGCGGGGGATTCTTGCAAGAAGGTGGCCACCGCCAGGGGTTTGGGTTGGTCGTACCCCACCGGCAGCCACAGGTCACCGGCGACGGTGGGGTAATGGACTTCCCAGTGATAGAGACCGGTGTAGGCAGCAGGATCTTCCTTGATCAGGGAGGCATAGGCGAGGACAGCGCGGCCGTAGTAGTCGCTGTTGTTGTACCCCCAGAGCCCCTTGCGGATGTCCTTGAGGCCGCCGCGACGCACCAGATAGCGGGCGGCGGCGTGGATGGCATCTTGGGGATTGCGAATATTGCCTCCTTTCCCGATGCCCGCTTCCGCCCAGGTGGTGGGTAAAAATTGCATCGGCCCACGGGCATCGGCAATTGACACCCCGTCGATGCGCCCCATGCCGCTTTCCACCAGGTTTACCGCCGCTAGCACCTCCCAGGCAATACCTGTTTCAGCGGCGGCGTCGTTGTAATAGCGCAATAGATTGGCGGCTGGTTCGGGGGGGATGATGCGCCAGGCCGGTACTTTCACGGCCAGGCTTTTGCCGCGACGCATTTCCAGAAAGGCTCGCCGCGCCACCATGTGCTGATCCAGCACCGGTTGCCAGCGGGGCGGCAGGTAGGCACGCACCTGGTTGGCCAGCTCCGGCCGGGGCGCCAGCGCCCGATAGATCACCTGCTGCTGGTGGCCCAGTTGGGCCAGATCGGCGGTTGGAGTGGTGGGAGAGCGTAGTGCCGTTTCCACAGCCGTTAATAATCCAGCAATCGTGGCCGGATTGCTCGGCACGACGGGATAGGGGCGTCCGTCGGCGGCCCGGGGCAAGCGGGGATCCGTTGGCAGGGCCACAACCCCACGGCTGGGGGCGTCGGTGGCCTGGGCGGATCCGAGCGGAGGGGGCAAGCAGGCCACCAGGCCGAGCAGCAGGCTGGAGGCGGCCACACCCAGCAGCACCCGGCGAGCTCGCCGTGGGGTGAGTCCGCGGGGGTCAAGGGTGGAGGACATGCGGGCAGCGGGTCTGGGCCCAGGGATTGGGGGGGGCCGAGTGGGTCCACGTTATCGGCTTGCTCCCGCCCGGAATCCCCCAGTCCTTGATCCGCTCAGGTGCCGCCGCTGGCGGCATGGGCCATATCCGCCATCACACTGTCGAGGGAGAAGCTGGCTGCTTTTTGCCTGGGCGGGTACTCCTGGAAGGAGGCCAGGAATTGGGCGACGTAGGTCTGGGCCGGCACCAGCAGGAAGACATGGTCGAACATCCAGTCCCAATAGGTGTTGGAAGTGATGTCGGCCCGTTCGTAGGGGTCGGTGAGCAGGTTGAAGATCTTGGGCACCCGCAGCTTCACAAAGGGTTCAGCCCAGATCTGGCATGTGCCCTGGGACCGTTGCTCCAGGAAGACGAACTTCCAGTTGTCGTAGCGGAGGCCGGTCAGGTCACCGTCATCGGAGAAGTAGAAGAACTCCACCCGCGGACTGCTGGCGGTTTTGCCGGTCCAGTAGTCGAGCATGTTGTAGCCGTCAAGATGAATCTTGAAGGTTTTGTCTCCTACTTGATGGCCTGTCAACAGTTTCTCTTTGACCATGGGTTCGCCCGCCGCAGCCAAGAGGGTGGGCAGCCAGTCCAGGTGGCTGACAATGCCGGTGAGAATCGATCCGGCTTCGATATGGCCGGGCCAACGCACCATGGCGGGCACGCGATAGGCCCCTTCCCAGTTGGTGTTCTTCTCGCTGCGGAAAGGGGTCATGCCGGCATCGGGCCAGCTGTTCATGTGGGGACCATTGTCCGTGCTGTACATGACGATGGTGTCATCGGTGACCCCAAGTTCGTCGAGGAAATCGAGCATCTGGCCGATGCAGTCATCGTGATAAAGCATCACGTCGTGGTATTCCGATTGCCAGCGGCCGCTGCGACCCACGTCCTGGGGCCTGGCATAGGTGCGGAAGTGCATGTGGGTGGTGTTGAACCACACAAAGAAGGGTTCTCCAGTGGCCACCGCATCGCGAATGAAGCGCTTGGCTTCGGCCATGAACTCATCGTCGGCTGTCTCCATGCGCTTGCGGGTGAGGGGGCCCGTGTTCTCGATGCGTTGGCTGCCGTCGCCATTGGCCCAGCAATGCAGGACGCCCCGGGGTCCAAAGCGTTCCCGGAAGTTGGGGAAGTCGGCGGGTTGGGGATAGTCGCGCAGCTCCGGCTCCTCCTCGGCGTTCAGGTGATAAAGATTTCCAAAGAATTCATCGAAGCCGTGCATCGTCGGCAGGTGTTCGTCCCTGTCGCCGAAATGGTTCTTGCCGAACTGACCGGTGCGATAGCCCAGGGGTTTGAGCAGTTCGGCGATGGTGGGATCTTCGTCCTGGAAGCCCTGCTTGGCGCCGGGAAGGCCCACTTTGCTCAGTCCGGTGCGAAACACGCTCTGGCCGGTGATGAAGGCGGCGCGTCCGGCCGTGCAGCTCTGCTCGGCGTAGTAATGAATGAACCGGGCTCCTTCCTTGGCGACCCGGTCGATGTTGGGGGTCTGATACCCCATCAAGCCATCGCTATAGCAACTCAGGTTGCTCTGGCCGATGTCATCACCCCAGAGGATCAGGATGTTCGGCTTGCCGTTGGGCATGGTTCAAGCTCAAGCGCACTCCTCGCAGCTTGACCAGCCCATCGACGTTTGTCAGCTCAGAAAACGAGAAGATATTCACCGAATCACGCTGTTTGGCTGGCCGGGGGGCCGTCGCTCCGCCAGGGGGCCATGGCGATGAGGGTCTCGGTTTGGGAGCGGGGCCTGCTGCTCACCTGGTTCCGAAAGTGGGTCACTACGGCATCTTGCTGATGGGGGGCTAGAAAAGCTGAATCCAGCAGGTAATACTCCGCGGCGCAGCCATAGGTTGTCGCCAGGCGGAAGAAATGTTCTGCTCCCGCTTTGTCACCCAGGTTCAGGGTCGCCAGGGCCCACAGGCTGGCCAGGCCCAATTGCCTCGGTTCGAGGCGGTGCGCTTCCCCCACCAGGGATCGGGCCTGGGTCTTCTGCCCCGCCAGCGCCTGCACAGTGGCGGCAATGGCGTGCAGGCTGCCGAAAGGCTTGTTCAGAATGTCGGAAGCGGACAAGCAGGAGAGTGCTGCTTCGGCGTTGCCCTGGCTGGCCAGGATCAGGGCCTCGGATAACTGGTTGAGGGGCAGGGAATAGGCCGGATTGATTGTTTGCCGCTGTCGCTTCAGGGCAACCAGAGCTTCCTGAAACTGGCCCAGATGGGCATGGGCCAGGGCCGCCAGCAGCCAGCCATAGGGACGCTCCGGGTCCAATCCCGTCTCCAGCAACTGCAGAGCCAGCCGGGATTCGCCAAGGCCCAGCAGCATCCTTGCCCAGGTTCGCTGGCCAGGGCCTGGTTCCTGGGCGATCGGTTGGTGGGTGCGGAAGGACTGTTCGGCCTCATGGGGCCGACGGTGCAGTTGCAGCATCGTTTCGGCCTGCAGGGCCTGCAGTTCAACCGTCATGGTTTGTTGGGCTTGGGCTTGATCAATCAGGGCTTCAATCTGTTCGGACAGGCTGGTGGGATCGTCGCCGCCGCAGGCTCGCCGCAGCAACAGCGTGTCTGTCAGAGCCACCAGGGCGGGAGTGAACCGGGGCTGTTCTTTTAAACAGCGGCGCAACAAGGATTCTGAATGGGAGAGCTGGTTGGGATCCTGTTGCCGCAAGGCCAGGAGGGCGTCGAGGTAATCGTCTTGGGCCAGGGCTGCTGGCAAGAGAGTGGGGCTTGGGCTGCCAGGGGACGCGCTGGGGGGGTCGAGATCCCGAACGGAAGCCTCAAGGATGTAGCCGGTGCCGTAAACGGTGCGGATCAACTGGCTGCCAAGGGGCCCCTGGGCAAACACCTGCCGGAGGCTGTGGACCGCGCGCGCCAGGCTGACTTCGCTGACGAATTCATGGCCCCAGACTTCGCGCATCAACTGCTCCTTGCTCAGCAAGGTGCGGTTATGGCGTACGAAACATTGCAGGAGGCGTCTCTGCAAGGGGCTCAGCGAAACCAGGCTTTCCCCCAGCATGAGCATGCCGTCTTCCGACAAGGTGTAGGGCCCCAAGCGCCAACCGTTGCCACTCGATGGTTGGGAAATCTGCTGGGTTGGATCGAGCGACGTCGGCATGTTGTGTTAAGAAATTGCCATGAACTCCTGATTCAGCAAGACTGGAGCAGGGATTCCGATGTAACTAATGTAACCATACTGACATTTTGCAAGAACAAGATCCACTTTACGCAATGTTCTCCAAATTTTTGTGCCTATTTGCGCAGAATCTCAAAACCATCGCCCTCCCCCGGTCTTTCTCGTCGGCTCCCCTCAGTTCAGGGCTCCCCAGATGAGCATGAGCAGGGAGGTGATGCCGATGGCCATCAGGGCCAGGGCGGTGCCGGTGGCGATGGAGGTCTGGCGCGCATAGGTGAAGTCGTCCCGGATCAGCCGGGCCAGGTTGCGCCGGTGTTGCCGCGTGGCGGCCGCCATGGCCACGATGCCGGTGAGGATGAAGGCCATGGCCACCAGCCGCACGTTCAGGTCGGCGTGGCCGCCGGCGCCGAGGCGGGTGCGGTTGATTGCGCCGACAATCTTGTCGAGGCCGAAGCCAAAGCTGATCAGCGCCAGGCAGGTGCGGATCCAGGCCATCAAGGTGCGCTCCTCGGCCGCCCGGTTGCGCTCTTTGGCCAGTTCGTTGGTGAGATTCATGGCGTTGGTCTGGAGATCACGCAGCGAAAACCCATGTGGCAGGTGCTTGTATCCACCCCCTGGGCCATGCGGGCGGCGGGACGGTAGCGCCGGCAATAGCTTGGGGCACAGAGAAAGGATCCCCCCTTGACGACCTTGCGGGGGATGCGAATGGCACCCAGGTCGCTGGAGATACTGCGCTCCTTGGCGCTGGCGCTGGCGGCGCAACAGCTGGACTCCAGCCGGGCTCCATGGTCGAGGTACCAATCCTGCGTCCACTCCCAGACATTGCCGATCGTGTCCACCAGTCCATAGCCATTGGCGGGATAGCTGCCCACGGGCGAGGTGCGCTCCCAACCATCCAGTTGGCTGTTGTTATAGGGAAAGTCGCCCTGGAACGTATTGGCCAGCATCCTTCCACCGGGATGGAGTTCGTCGCCCCAGGCATAGTCTTTGTCTTCCAGGCCGCCACGGGCCGCCCATTCCCACTCCGCTTCGGTGGGCAGGCGTTTGCCAGCCCATTGGGCATAGGCCTCTGCGTCCTCGTAGGCGACATGCACCACCGGATGGTGGTCCCGACCCTTGATGGAGCTGCCTGGACCCTCAGGATGGCGCCAATCGGCTCCTGCCACGTAGTTCCACCAGTTGTAGTGATTGCCCAGGTCCACCGACGCCGCTGGAGCAGCAAACACAATTGAGGCTGGGGCCAGAAGCTCGGGCCGAGCCCCCGGATACTGGGAGGCGTCGGCGGGCCGTTCGGCCAGGGTGCGGTGACCGCTGGCTTTGATGAATTTCAGGAACTGGGCATTGGTGATCGGGGCCCGATCCATCCACACCCCCCCCACCTCCAGTCGGTGCTGGGGCGCCTCCTCGGGGTAGTGGTTGTTCGAGCCCATCAACAGGAACCCCCCTGGAATCCAGACCATGTCCCTGGCGGGAGGCCGGCCCGGGGGCCTGCGCTCCCCTGATGCGATTAATGACATCCCTGCACGGAGACCCGGTAGCTGAAGCCCAGGGAACCCGGGTCACTGCTGGCACCCACCTTGAAGTTCATCTCCTTGGCCTGCTTGCCAGGCACGGCCTGAAAGGGCCCAAACATGCGACCGGAGCCGATGGGGGGATTCATGGTTTCGTTGATGACCTTCAGGGAGGAGCCATCGCTGAATTTCATAAATCCTTCTACGGGATACTTGGCCTTGGTATCAGAAGAATTGGCGGTGAAGAAGAACTTGAAAGACTTGAAGGGATGATCCTGATCCACCAGAAAGTCGGTGTTCCAATTCGGTTTTCCCAACAACTTGCCGGCTCCCACGGACTTGGCCACCACGGGGTTGGTTCCATCGCCACCGATCGGTTTGAGGAACATACATTTTTCGGCGGCCAAAGCTGGGGAGACGCCGGTGGCCGAGAGCAGCAGGGCCGCGGTGATCAGGGCTGAGGTTCGCTGGAAGGCCATGGCAGAAAGGGAGAGAGACATCATGGTTGGCATCGAATTCAGCAGGGAGGTCATTTGCAGCGGTGAAGTCGATTTTTGCATTATTTGCATGGTTCCCCGTTGGTGATCCCCCTGACCTGATCGACAATTCAAGGCTAGCCAGCCATGAATCGGCAATCCCGGCCGCCGATCCCACTCCCCGAACTCGTCCACCGCTGCTACCTTTCGGATCCATTGCGGCAGCTCATTGAGTGGACCGCCGCCCGCCCCCCCATCCCCTGCCTCCGAGCCGTCGGTCCCGGCTGTCCCCGAGCGGGGATTGACGTCATCGTTGTCCTTGCGCCAGTTGCTCGACAGCCTCAGCAGCGAACAACGACGCAATCAGGAGTTGTTGGCTTCCCTCGCGTTTGCCCTGCGCAGCTTCACCAACCTGCAGCGCTTTCTTGAGCTTGTGCCCCTGGCCGCCTCGCGGCTGGTGCAGGCCGAAGGCAGCCTGCTGGTGGTCTTCCATGACGATGGCAGGTTATGGCGCGACCATCTCAAGGCCACGGCCGGCGATCGTTGCGGCGAGGTGCTGCGGCAGATCGCCGCCCTCCCCGATGGTCCGTTTCAGGACCAGGCAGGTGGGGACGCCGTGGTGGTGATGCTGGATTCCCTGGTGCGTCGCCTGTTGGGTTCGGCCCAGGTGATGGCCACCTCCATCGGGGCGCGCAATCGCCAGTCGGGACGGTTATATGTGTTCAGTGGTCGGCGGGGCTACTGCTGGAGCGAGGTGTATCGCCGCCACCTCCAGCTCGTGGCCGATCTCACCGGGGTGGCCCTGGAGAACGAGATTCTCCAGGAGGACAGGCGCCGCCACGAACGCCTGGATCGACAGCTGAGTATCGGCGCCGAGATCCAGGCCCAGTTGCTGCCGGACCGCTGCCCCGTCATCGAGGGCATTGATCTGGCGGCCCGTTGTCGACCCGCTTTTCAGGTGGGTGGCGATTACTACGACTTCATCCCGGCCCGACCCGAGTCCACCGGGCGCCAGCGGGAGCGCGAATGTTGGGCTCTGGTGATGGGGGATGTGATGGGCAAGGGGGTGCCGGCAGGCTTGCTGATGACGTTGTTGAGGGGGATGTTGCGGGCGGAGGTGAGTCGGGGTCTGGCCCCGGATCGCATCCTTCATGACCTGAATCGACTGGCTCAGGACGATCTGGCCCATTCCCACCGCTTCGTCAGCCTCTTTTATTCCGATTACGACCCGCCCAGCCGCCGGTTGCGCTATGCCAATGCCGCCCATAATCCACCCCTGCTCTGGCGTCGTCAGACAGCCCAGGTGGAACGACTGGATGCACCGGGAATGTTGATCGGGCTGCAGAGTGAGACCAGCTACGGCTGCGGCCAGACCCGCCTCGAACCCGGCGACGTCGTTCTTTATTACACCGATGGTGTCACTGAGGCCACGGGCTTCAGTGGGGGTCGGTTTGATGAGGATCGGCTGGTGAAGGCCTTTCAGGTGAGCTGTGGCCGTGGCAGTGGTGCCCAAGAAATTCTCGACCAACTGTTCGGCCGCTTGGATCGGTTTGTGGGTGCCGATCGCGCCCTCGATGACGATGCCTCGATCGTCGTCTTCAAACTGCGGGAGGAGGTGATCCTGCCTTCCCTGCCGGGGCCTGACGCCGAGCCCCTGCGACGGGTGCCAAGCTGAACCACCCCTAAGCCTTGCCATGGCGGCCGACGCTTCGATCCGTTCCCAGGCCTCCGGTGTGACGGGTGGCACGGCGGCCGGCTGGAGCGACCGCTTTGAGCAGGGACTCCATCCCGCCATCGAGCGGTTCAATGCCTCGATTGGCTTTGACATCGCCCTGCTCCAGGAGGACCTGGACGGCTCCATCGCCCATGCCCGCATGCTTGGCACGACTGGGGTAATCACCTCGGAGGAGGCCAGCCGCCTCATCCAGGGCCTGGAGGCCATCCGGGCCGAGGCGGCCGCCGGAGACTTCCGACCCGGCCTGGAGGCCGAGGACGTCCACTTCGCCGTGGAACGGCGCCTGATCGACCATCTGGGGGACCTCGGTAAGAAGTTGCATACGGGCCGCAGCCGCAATGATCAGGTGGGCACCGATGTGCGTCTCTGGCTGCGGCGCCGCAGTGACGACCTGGACCAGTCCTTGGTGCGCCTGCAGCGTGCCTTGCTAGCCCAGGCCGAGGCCCATGCCGACACCCTCATTCCCGGTTACACGCATCTGCAGCGGGCCCAGCCCGTCTGCCTGGCCCACCATCTGCTCGCCTATGTGGAGATGGCCGAGCGGGATCGCCAAAGGCTGGCGGATGGTCGCCGTCGCATCAATATCTGTCCCCTGGGGGCCGCCGCCCTGGCCGGTACCCCGGTGCCGATTGATCGCCGCGCCACCGCGGCCGAGCTGGGTTTTGAGGCGATCTACGCCAACAGTCTCGATGCCGTCAGCGATCGGGATTTCGCGGTGGAATTCATGGCCGCCGCCAGCTTGGTGATGGTGCACCTCAGCCGTCTCAGTGAGGAGGTGATCCTCTGGGCCAGCGAGGAGTTCGGCTTCGTCAGCCTCACCGATCGCTGCGCCACTGGAAGCAGTCTGATGCCCCAGAAAAAAAATCCCGATGTGCCCGAACTGGTGCGGGGTAAGAGCGGCCGGGTCTTCGGCCACCTGATGGGGCTGCTGACCATGATCAAGGGTCTGCCCCTGGCCTACAACAAGGATTTTCAGGAAGACAAGGAGGCTCTTTTCGATGGCGTCCACACCACACTGGCCAGCTTGGAGGCGATGGCGATCCTGATGGAGGAGGGTTTGGAGTTCCGGCCGGCGCGGCTGGAGGCGGCGGTGGCAGCCGATTTCTCCAACGCCACGGACGTGGCGGATTACCTGGCCGCCCGCGGGGTTCCTTTTCGGCAGGCCTATCAGTTGGTGGGTGCACTGGTGAAGACCTGTCTTGCCGAGGGAGTCCTGCTGCGGGACCTTCCCCTGGAGCGCTGGCAGGCCCTCCATCCGGCTTTTGAGGACGACATCCATGCCTCCCTCGAACCTAGGCGGGTGGTCGCGGCCCGCCGCAGTGAGGGGGGCACCGGTTTTGCCTTGGTGCGAGGCCAGCTGGACCTCTGGCGCCGTCGCCTGGCTGGAGAGACTGCAAGCTAGGCGCAGGTTCTGCTGATTCCAACAAGGACAGGAGTCCTTCCTGTTCGGAGGATTAACGTGGATGAGTTGTTGGCCTTGGCGCCACTTCGATTTCCGCGTTGGTCCCCTCTGGTTCTTCCGTGAGCATTTTCGTAGGCAATCTCCCCTTCCGCGCTGAGCAGGAGGACATCACTGAACTTTTCGCCCCCTTTGGCGAGGTCGTGACCTGCTCCCTTCCCCTCGAGCGGGAAACTGGACGCAAGCGGGGCTTCGCGTTTGTTGAAATGGCCGATCCCGAGGGCGAGAACCGCGCCATTGAGGCTCTCCAAGGAGCCGAGTTGATGGGACGGCCTTTGCGTATCAACAAGGCTGAACCCCGGCCCGCTGGCGGCGGTGGGGGTGGGGGCGGTCCCCGCCGCGGTGGCTATGGCGGTGGGGGCGGCTATGGCGGCGGCGGTGGTTACGGAGGCGCCGGTTACGGAGGCGGCGGTTCTGGCCGTGGCGCTGACTCTGGGGTTGAGCGTGGTTCCGGCGCCCGTGGCTGGGAGGACCGCAGCCACGGCGGAGCCGGAGACAGCTTCGACTCCGGGCGTGCCCGTCGTCGCCGCACTGGCGGCGGAGATTATCCCAGCGCCGAAGGCTGAAGAACCCTGGGGGCTAGAGCCCCCGATCCTCCAGTTGTTGGGCGGCCGCGATTAACACTTCGGGTCCGGCATCTCGCCGGCAGGCCTCTTGGGTGATGGAGTTTCGCCAGTGGCGTGCTCCTCCGACCCCCTGTACCAGGTGTACCAGGTGGCGGGCGATGGGCCACAGGCGTCCTCCCCTTGAGCACCATGCTTCGGCATGGGGCACCAGGCCCCTGAGGACCGATGCGGCGCTAGCTTCCGATCCAGTTTGGCCGAACAGGACCCGGTCCACCGCCTTCCAACGCAGCGGATGGCCGTAGGCGGCTCGACCCACCATGACCCCGTCCATGCCCACGGATCCATCGTCGGGTTTGGAGCACCGGGTCCCGGCCAGCATCAATTCGCAATCTTCCAGGGTTTCAAGGCCCCCATTGAGCTCGATCAGCAGGCCTGGCCTGGCTTGTTTGAGCTGCTGCACCAGGTCCCAGCGCAGGGGGGGCACGGTTCGGTTTTGGTGGGGGTCCAGCCCCTTGAGCCAGGCCTTGCGGGCATGGACGCTGAAGCGGCTGGCGCCGCCGCTGGCCACCATGTCCACAAAGTGGACCAGTTCGGCGAAGGAATCACGGGCGTCGATGCCGATGCGGTGCTTCACCGTGACGGGCAGGCCGCTGGCCTGGACCATGGCCGCCACGCAGTCGGCGACCCGTTCGGGTTCGGCCATCAGGCAGGCCCCAAATCGCCCTTGAACCACCTTGGCACTGGGACAACCCACGTTCAGGTTGACCTCGTCATAGCCCCACTCGGCTGCCAGAGCGGCGGTTTGCGCCAGAATTTGCGGGTCGTCCCCCCCCAGCTGCAGGGATAGGGGCCGCTCGATTGGATCACAGCCCAGCAGCCGTTCCAGGCGCCGCTGCCGTTCGCTGCCATCGGTACTGGCATCCAGAAGAATGTGATGGATGGCCCTGGCCACCACCATTTCGCTATACAGCAAGGCATGGCGGCTGATTTGGCGCATCAGCACTCGGAAATGCCGATCCGTGCAGTCGAGCATCGGCGCCACACTGAACCGGTAAGCCTGTTCCATGTCCCCCATGCTGCCTAACCAGACGTCGGTCCTTGTGGCCGGTGGCGGTCCGGCCGGATTCATGGCGGCGATCACGGCCGCCGAGGCCGGGGTCAAGGGGGTTCTGATCCTGGAGGCCACCGCCGAGCCCCTGCACAAAGTGTTGATCAGCGGCGGCGGCCGTTGCAACGTCACCCATGCCTGTTGGGAGCCCCGGGTGCTGGTGGGCCACTATCCCCGGGGTGGCAAGGCCCTACTGGGTCCCTTTTCCCGTTTCGCCGCCGCAGACACCGTGGCCTGGTTCGCCGCCCGGGGGCTGACCCTGGTGGAAGAGGCCGATGGACGGCTGTTTCCTGCCAGCCAGCGCTCATCCTCCGTCATCGCCACATTGCGGCGCCTGGCCAGTGCCGCCGGTGTTGAGGTTCAATCAATCCAGGCCCTGCAGACGGCCGAGGCCTCAGATGGCGGTTTTCGGCTCGGCCTGCGCGGTGGGGGGGTCGTGATGGCCGATCGGTTGGTGCTGGCGACCGGCAGCCATCCCAGTGGCCATCGTCTGGCCCGCGCCCTTGGACACACGATTGTGCCGCCAGTACCTTCGCTGTTCAGCCTCAGCCTTGATGCGCCTTCGCTGCGCCATCTGGCAGGGGTGGCCATGGATCCGGTGGGCCTGCGTCTTTTCCCCCCCAGCAATCAAGATCCTGCCCCCTCTCGCGGCCAGAGGGCTGGGCAGCTGCTGCAGCGGGGTGCGGTGCTCATCACCCATAGGGGGCTGAGTGGTCCAGCCACCTTGCGGTTGACCGCTTTCGCGGCCCGGCTACTGCGGCAATGGGGCTATCAGGCCACCCTTGAGGTGGATTGGACCGGGGGGTTGTCCCAGGCTGAACTGGAAGCGCATTTCGACGAAGCCCGCCGCCAGCAGGCTCGCCGACAACTGGGCAGTTGGCGTCCCTGGAGCGCCCTGAGCCGGCGGCTCTGGGGGGCTTTGTTGGAGGGGCATGGCGTTGCCCTCCAACAGCGCTGGGCTGATCTCTCCGGACCCACCCAGCGGCAGTTGATCCAGTCCCTGCGAGGCAGCCGCTACCCCGTTGTCGGACGGGGCCCCTTTGGGGAAGAGTTCGTGACCGCCGGGGGCGTGCCCCTGGCCGAACTTCACTCAAACACGTTGGAAAGTCGATCCCAGCAAGGGCTTTATTTTGCGGGCGAGGTGCTGGATGTGGATGGGGTGACAGGGGGCTTCAATTTCCAGCATTGTTGGACGAGCGGCTTTTTGGTGGGTGAGGCATTGGCCGCTCTAGGTCATTACCATTGAACTAGCGAATTTTCTCGAAGACGGAGAACATTGGGAGATACATAGCCACCAAAATTGATGCCACAATGCCGCCAACCAAAACGATCATGGCGGGCTCGATCAGGGAGGTAAGCAACTTGACGGTGGTGCTGATTTCGTCTTCATAAAAGTCAGCCACTTTGGATAGCATGGCATCCATGTTCCCGGTTTCCTCACCAACCCCAAGCATGCTGATAGCAAGCTCAGGGAATAGGTTTTTGTTGCTTAATGCCGTACTCAGCGGCACCCCTTCGCTGACATCCTGGCGACTGGCTTTGATGGCATCACTCATCACACTATTACTTGTGGTTTCATAGAGAAGATCAAGAGCCATCAAAATAGGTACGCCGGCTTTGGAGAGGGAGGCCAAGGTACGGCAGAACTGGGCGGTCACTGTCTTTTGGATCAGGTCGCCAAACAGGGGAAGTTTGAGGATCAATCGATCAACCTGACGGCGCCCCAAGTGCGTCTGGTAATAACGCGCAAGCAGCACGAAGATGAGGATGAGTCCGGCAACCAGTAACAAGGCCGCAGGCGAACGAAGAAAGTCACTCAGGGTGACCATGAACTGAGTAAAGGCGGGGAGCTCCGCATTGAGGGTCTTGAAAGTGGTGGCAAAGCTGGGAATCAGGAATATCGTCATACCGAGAAACACAAGAATGGCCACCACAAAAACCGTGATGGGGTAACCAAGGGCCCCTTTTACCTGGTTCTGAAGTTTGGAGTTCAGCTCTAGCAGTAGGGCCAGCCGACGTAGCGTTTCATCCAGGACGCCACCGGCTTCACCGGCTTCCACCATGGCAATGGTGAGATTGTCGAACACCCGTGGCCAGTGCCGCATGGATTTAGCCAGGCTCTCGCCCTGGTTCACATCCTGAATCATGCTGGCCAGAGCCCTACGAAATAGGGGCGGTTTCTGCTGGCGGTGGATCATGTCAAGACTGCGAAGAATCGGCACTCCTGCATTAACCATCGCCGCCAATTTGTTGGCAAAAATCGCCTTATCGTTGATGGTGACCCCTTTTTCCAGCCAGCGCCTCCAGCTCTCCGGGTCCCGTGGTTTCTCCGCGACAGGGGTGGCGCTGCGAGAGCGACTGAGGGTGGTGTAGGTCACTCCCCGGCGCCGCAGAACCCTGCGGGCTGCTGCCGGATTCTCCGCTTCCAGCTTGAGCTCGCGCTGCTGACCAGACTTGGTGCTGTAAGTGGCCGTAAAGGTGGGCATGGACGGAAACGTGGTGTTCGGTGGGAGGGTTAGCGGACAGCCATTCCGCCACCCAACTGGAACAGCCGTTCCAGTTCATCGGATCGCCCAGACTTGGCAAGGGCTTCGGTCTTGCTGATGCGACCTTCCTGTGCCAGGGTCGCCAGAGCCCTTTCCAAGGTTTGCATGCCTTGATTAGCTCCTGTTTGGATTTGGGAATAGATTTGAGCTGTTTTGGCTTCGCGGATCAGGTTGGCGATTGCTGGTGTATTCACCATGATCTCCTGGGCCATGACGCGTCCAAAGGAGCCCTTGATGACCGAAGTGTTCTTGCAAAGGGTTTGACTGAACACCGCCAAGAGACTGCCACTCAATTGCACCCGGATTTGGGCTTGTTGGCCCGTGGGAAAAACGTCGACCATCCGGTCGACGGTCTGGGAGGCGGAACTGGTGTGCAAGGTGCCAAGGACTAAGTGGCCGGTCTCGGCGGCGGTGATGGCGAGTTGAATGGTTTCTAGGTCGCGCATTTCACCGACCAGAATCACGTCGGGATCTTCCCGTAGGGCAGCACGTAGGGCATTGCCAAAGCTGCGCGTATCCTCATTGACTTCGCGTTGATGGATGATCGACTTCACATTTTTGTAGGTGAATTCAATGGGGTCTTCGATGGTAATGATGTGCTCTGATCTCGTCTGGTTGATGTTATTGAGTACCGAAGCGAGCGTGGTTGATTTCCCCGATCCCGTCGGCCCCGTCACCAAAACCAGCCCACGGGGCGAGCGACACACTTCCTCGAGGATCGGCGAGGAGCCCAGGTCGGCTAGGGTGGGAATATTGCTTCCCAGTGCGCGCAAACAGGCGGCGTAGGTGCCGCGTTGACGATAAACATTGATCCGGAACCGCCCTACACCACGGAGTCCGTAGGAACAATCGAGATCCCAGTTCTGCTCGAGATGTTTGCGCTGGGAATTGCTGAGC
Organism: Synechococcus sp. UW140; assembly: GCA_945877115.1. Classification (GTDB taxonomy): domain Bacteria; phylum Cyanobacteriota; class Cyanobacteriia; order PCC-6307; family Cyanobiaceae; genus Cyanobium. The sequence continues at coordinate 20,329 of CAMCQR010000023.1, forward strand.
AGGGAGAAAATCAGCCGGCTGCAATCATCATCCGTTAGAGATTCGTCGCGGATCTTAGACAACTTGCCGTTGAAGCGTCCATAGGGTGGTTGACCTGCGGCCAGGTGAAGATCACTGCCACCGGCTTTGACCAGGTCGGCCATCAGATCTTCAATCACCAACTCATCATTCATCGATCTAGCTCCGCGATTCGAGACAGTAGGGGCATTCCAACCATTCGTCCTGGAGGCCTGCGCCGCAACCTTTGCAGGTGAGGGTGCTTAAGGCCCTGGCCTGGCGTTCCGATTCCAGGCCCGTATCGGTGAGCAGCATGCGTTCGACCTCTTCCAGGCTGGTCAATCCCACCCGCACCAGCTCCAGGCCGTACCCCAGCAGGGTTTTCATGCCACTTTCGATGGCGAGTCGGCGCAGTTCGTTGGTGCTGGCCCGCCTGGAAACAGCGGCGGCCAGGTTCTCGGTCATGGTGAGCACTTCGTAAACGCCCACCCGGCCCGAGTAGCCCCGGCCGTTGCATCTCGGGCAGGCCCCCTCGGTTCCAGCGGTCACCGTGCAGGCGCGAAAGAAGCTGGGTGTGCTGTCGTGGGCGCCGATCAGCCCGAAGTGGGCCAGCTCGTTTTCGCCAGGATGGTGTGGAATACGGCAATCGCTGCACAGTTTGCGCACCAGCCGTTGGGAGACTACCCCGAGTAAGGAAGCGCTGACAAGAAAGGGTTCTACACCCATCTCATCAAGGCGGGCGAAGGCACTAACCGAGTCATTGCAGTGGAGGGTGGTGAGCACCAGGTGACCGGTGAGGGCCGCTTCAATGGCGGTCTTGGCCGTCTCAATGTCACGGGTTTCGCCAACCAGAAGTACATCCGGGTCCTGACGCATGAAAGCCCGAAGGGCCATGCTGAAGTCGTAGCCCTTTTCGCGATTGACCTGGGTTTGGGTGATGCCCCGCAGGGTGTATTCAATTGGATCTTCCACGGTGCAGATATTGATTGCAGGATCGTTGCGTTCGCCGAGCAGGGCGTAGAGGGTCGTGGACTTGCCTGATCCTGTCGGCCCAGTAACCAGGATCATTCCAAAGGGTTTGACCCCCATATTGCGCACTAGCTGCCTGACCGGTCCATCGGTGATCAGGCCATCAAGACCCTCCTGGGTGGCGATGTTGTCGAGCAGTCGCATCACCACTTTTTCGCCATAGCGACCGGGCAGGGTGCTGACGCGGAAATCAGTGCTGCGACCGCGGTAACTGCGTCGAATCCGGCCATCCTGGGGAAGACGACGCTCTGAAATATCAAGATCGGCCATGATCTTGATCCTGGATATGACCGCTGGCGTCAGGTTTTTTGGCAGGCTTTCCACATCTCGCAAAACCCCATCCATGCGAAAGCGTATTAATAGCCGGTCGTCCTGTGGCTCCATGTGAATGTCACTGGCCTTCATCATTAAGGCTTCAATGAGAATGCGGTCAACCAGATTGAGGACAAGAGAATTATTTTCTTCCCGACCGCTGGCTTCCAGGTCTTCGCCAACGTCGTTGGTGTTTTCAGCGCCGGTGCTTGTGACGGCTCGGCTGAAATCAAGGTCGCTGAAAAGCGACGGGCGATTTGCCCCTTCTGGCCGTGTTGAAAGGGTGTCGTAGTTCATGGCGGACTCATCCGGTCGGCGGAGGCGGCAGGGATGGGATGGGGCGAAGGACTACATCAGGGGGTGGTGTGGACTCTTGATCGCAATCAAGACATGCGCTATCGAATCCATGATACGTCGGTTGTTGGGATTCGGACGAAGGTGCGGGCTTCCGCAGCTTGTGGCCGGGCGCCCCTGGCCTTCAACATGGATTGATCCGACATTTCGTGCCCAGGCAGTATGAGCGGCGATTTCCCAAGCGCTGGCGACTCCCACCAAGAGCAGTCGACCACCCCTGAGGCCCACGAAGCGGATTCAGGCCGGGGTGAGTCCCCTGGTACGCCCCATCAGGGTGCTGGCGAGCCGGTCGTTTCAGAGCTTTTGCCTGCTGAGCGAGCGGAAGGGGGCCAGGGTTCCGAGGCACCAGGCCCAAGCGGCACTGCATCGGCCCAGGACCCAGGTGGCGCCAATCTGGATGCCCGATTCGCGGCCCTGCAGGCCGAGAATGAGAGCCTCAAGGGCCAATACATGCGCATCGCCGCAGATTTCGACAATTACCGCAAGCGCCAGAGCCGCGACCAGGACGATCTGCGCCTCAAGATCACCTGCTCCACCCTGAGTGAAATCCTGCCGGTGGTGGACAACTTTGACCGGGCCCGCCAGCAGCTCAATCCCCAGGGCGAGGAAGCCCAGGGCCTACATCGCAGCTATCAAAATCTCTACAAGCAGCTGGTGGATGTGTTCAAGCAGCTGGGTGTTTCCCCGATGCGGGTCGAAGGCGAGTCCTTCGACCCCAGCCTGCACGAGGCCGTGCTGCGGGAGCCCAGCCAGGAGTATCACGAGGATGTCGTGATCGAGGAGTTGCAGCGGGGTTACCACCTCAATGGCCGCGTGCTGCGCCATGCGTTGGTAAAGGTGTCCATGGGTCCCGGTCCAGCTGGCGCCCAGGCCGGCGCCAACCTGGGACCTGCTGAGCAGGCTGGCTGATGGCGGATTACTACGAGTTGCTGGGCGTTCGCCGCGATGCCGATCCGGAGACCCTCAAGCGGGCCTACCGGCGCCTGGCACGCCAGTACCACCCTGATGTCAACAAGGATCCGGCAGCCGAGGACAAATTCAAGGAGGTTGGCCAGGCCTACGAGGTGCTGAGCAATCCCCAGACCCGGGCCCGTTACGACCAGTTCGGCGAGGCCGGCCTAGGCGGTGGCGGCGTGCCCGATATGGGTGACATGGGTGGTTTCGCCGACCTGTTCGAGACCTTTTTCAGTGGTTTTGGTGGCGGAGCGGGCGGCGGCGGCGGCGGTCCCCGGCGCCGTGGTCCTCGCCAAGGCAATGACCTGCGCCTGGATCTCACGATCAGCTTCAGTGAGGCCATCGCCGGCATCGACAAGGAGGTGCAGGTCCGCCATCTGGAAACCTGCGGCACCTGCAAGGGCGCAGGCGCCAAGGAGGGAAGTGTCCCCACCGGGTGCACCAGTTGCGGCGGCGCTGGTCAGGTGCGACGTGCTACTCGCACCCCTTTCGGCAGTTTCCAGCAGGTGGCCCCCTGTCCCACCTGCGAGGGCACAGGAGAAATGATCGCCGATCCCTGTGCTAGTTGCGGGGGCCAGGGCCTCAAAGAAGTGCTCAAGACGTTGCGCCTCAACATTCCCGCCGGCGTCGATACCGGCACCAGGCTGCGGGTAACCCATGAGGGCGATGCCGGCCAGAGGGGCGGCCCCACGGGGGATCTCTATGTGTTTCTTGGGGTCAAGACCCATCCCCAGTTGCGGCGTGACGGCATCACCATCTTGTCGGAGGCTCCCCTGAGCTATCTGCAGGCCATTCTGGGTGACACCGTCGAGGTCGAGACGGTCGATGGCATCGACAAGTTGGAGATTCCAGCTGGGACCCAGCCCGGCACGGTCCTGACCATGAAGGGCAAAGGGGTGCCCAAGCTGGGCAATCCGGTGGCCCGAGGCAATCACCAGGTCACCGTCAAGGTTCAGTTACCCACAAAACTCAGCAGCGAAGAGCGGGACCTGCTGGATCAATTGGCCGGACACCACCGAAGCAAAGGGCAGCGATCGCCCCAGAAGAGCGGTTTGTTCGGGGGGCTCTTCGGCTGACTGTGACTCCTACACCCCTGCAATGCCTCGACCTGCGCGGCGTCCCCTGCCCACTGAATTATGTGAGGACTCGGCTGGCCTTAGAAATCCTCCCCCCCCAGGGTTGGTTGCAGGTCGATCTGGACTCGGGGGAACCCGAGTCTTCCGTGGCTGAGGGGTTGCGGGGCGAGGGTCATTGGGTCCAGGTGGAGCACTTACCGCCGGATGGCGCGCGATTGCTGATCCAACGCGCCGCATGAGCGCCACGGATTCAGGGTGTTCTGAGCCCCCAGGGGCCGGCGCCAGCCCCCCGTCGATCAAGGGCCGGGTTGTGGCCCTGGAAGCCAATTTTTGCCAGGTTCAACTCGATCATCCTGGTCCCAAGGGAGTCCTGAGGTTGCTGTGCACCCGGCGGACGCGCCTGGCCAAGACCGGTCTCCAGGTGTCCGTCGGCGATCGGGTCGGCCTTGAGGGTGTGGACTGGGCGGCTGGCCGTGCTGCGGTGGCCTCCCTTGAGCCCCGCAACAGCCTGCTGGAACGACCGGCCGTGGCCAATGTCACCCAGGTGCTGGTAGTGGTGGCCCTGGTCGAACCGGAGCTGGACCCCTTGCAATTGACCCGCTTTCTGGTCACCGCCGAGGCGGCCGGTGTGCCCTTGCAGCTGGTCCTGAGCAAGGCGGATCGACTGAAACCGAACGAGCTGGCGGCCTGGGTCGAGCGCCTACGCCCATGGGGTTACGACCCCTTGCTGGTGTCCACCCTCAGCGGACAGGGAATTGCTGAATTGCGCTCCCGCCTGGTTAAAAGTTCTTGCGGCGGCGGGATCGCCGTGTTGTGCGGCCCTTCTGGGGTAGGCAAAAGCAGTCTGCTCAACGCCTTGATTCCCGGACTGGAACTTCGGGTGGCTGCCGTTTCGGGTCGCCTGCAGCGGGGGCGTCACACCACCCGCCACGTTGAGCTGCATGCCTTGGAGGCAGGGGGCGATCTGTTGGTGGCGGACACGCCTGGTTTCAATAGGCCCGCCCTGCCCGCGGACTTGGTGCGGTTGGCCTCTGCTTTTCCTGAGGTCCGCCAGCGACTGCAGGAGGGAGGCTGTCGCTTCGCCAATTGCCGCCATCTGGAGGATCCAGGCTGTCGGGTGGGAAGGGACTGGCCGCGGCATCCGCTGTATCGCCGCTGCCTGGAGGAGATCGAAGCCAGCCCCCCGGTGAACCGCAGGTCCCAGGGGGGCACTCGCCAGAAGGGGGGACGGGAGGAACCTTTGCTGGAGGGCCAGTGGCGCCAGACTTCTCGCCGGCAGGGCCGTCAGGAGCTGGCGGGTGAGCTCAGCCCCCCAGACCCGGAAGATTCAGCTCCAAGCCCCCCGTGAGCTCATCCATGCGTTCGCGCATGGTGCTGGTGGAGACCTGATAAGCCTTCTGCAGGGCCTCAAGGATGGCCGTTTCGACGGCCCCAGGCGTTTCGGTGAGCAAGGCTGGGTCAACCCGCACCTTGAGGGGCTGCTGGTTGCCGGAAAGCCAGATACTGACCTTGCCATCGGCGCTCTGGCCCTCAAGTTCCATGGCCTCGAGTTCTTCCTGCAGTTTTTGGGCGTCCTGCTGGATCTGCTGGGCCTTGCGGAAGGCTTCGGTGAGCTGACCGAAATTGGGAAGTCCGAAGCCGGCCATGGAGACGTGGAGAGAGGAATTGAATTTACAGGCCGATGCCTTTAGAAGCCGAGGCGTTTGACCTCTGGGTGGAGCAGGATTCCGTACTTCTCAAGCACCCTGTCCTGCACCTGGCCCACCAGCGTGTCGATGTCGGCGGCCGTGGCGGCGCCGGTGTTGACGATGAAGTTGGCATGCATGGGCGAAACTTGGGCTCCCCCAACGCTCAGGCCCTTGAGCCCCAGTTCTTCGATCAGCTGGCCGGCTTTGCGGGGTTCAGGATTGCGAAAAACACTGCCGCAACTGGGCTGCTGGTAAGGCTGGCTCTTGGTGCGCGAATGCAGATTGGTGCTGGTGGTGGCCGTGATAGTGGCGGGATCGTGGCCGGGGCTCAGCCGAAAACGGGCCGACAGCACCAGCAGGGCTTCCTCCTGCAGGCGGCTGTGGCGGTAGGCGAAGGCCAGGTCCCTGGCCTCAAGCACAAAGGGCTGGTCCGGCCGTTTGGGATCGATGACCTGGATGGAATGCAGCCACTCGGCGGTACAACCCCCCTGGGCACCCGCATTCATCACGACGGCCCCACCCACGGTGCCCGGGATCCCCACCGCCCACTCGAGGCCATGCAGACCCTGGCGAGCCACTTTGCGGGCCAGGGTCGGAATCGGTTCTCCCGCCTGGGCTTCCACCCAGCCCTCCTGGGGATCCAGCTGGCTGCCTTGGAGTCGCCGATTGCACAAAGTGAGGCCGCTCAGTCCGCCATCGGCGACCAAAAGGTTGGATCCGGCGCCGATGCAACGCAGGGGCAAGCCCCTCTCCTGGGCCCAGGCCACCAGGGACAGAAGGGAGGCCTGCTCCGACGGTTCGGCAAACCATTGGGCCGGGCCGCCAACGCGCCAGGTGGTGAAGTCCCTCAGCTCCACCGCCTGATGGAGCTCGGCCGGTGGGTTGTCAGCCCGCAATTCAGGCCACCAGGGCGGGGGCCGCGCCGGGGTCTCCCTGGGCGGCCAATCGATCCCAGAGGCTGTTGACATCGCCTGCCCCCATGGCCAGCACCAGATCGCCGGGGCGGGTGCGGCGGACCACGTGTTCGGTGAGTTGGTCGAGGCTGTCGGCCACCAGCACCTCCAATTGGGGCGCCAGCCGCCGCACTGCCGCCCCCATGGCCTGGCTGGAAATGCCGAGGATCGGATCTTCGCCGGCGGCGTAGAGGGGGGCTACCACCACAAGATCGGCGGAGGAGAGGGCGATGGAAAATTCTTCGAGAAACTGGGCCGTGCGGCTATAGCGGTGCGGTTGGAAAATGGCGACCAAGCGCTGGGGCGGTGCGGGTAGGGGGCTACGTCCGCTGTTTACCATCAGCCGAGCCATGGCCAGGGTGGCGCTCACTTCACTGGGATGGTGGGCGTAGTCATCAACGACGATCCGCTCTTGCCATAGCCCCCGGCAATCAAAACGGCGTCCGGGGGTTCTCACCTGGGCGATGGCCTGTTGCAATTCGGCAAAGGGCACCCCTTCCAGACGGCAGGCGGCCAGGGCGGCGGTGGCGTTACTGAGGTTGTGGCGACCTGGTAGCGGTAGCTCGAAGCGGCCAACGGACTGGCCGTCTTCGTAGAACTGGGCCACGGTGCCATCCCCGTGTTCTTCAACGGCAACGGCGGCAAATGAGATGTGCTCGGGGCTCTGGGTGGACCACCAGCGGTCGGCTTCGAAATGTTCGCTCAGGATCGGGCAGTCCTTGTTGGCCAGAACCCGTTCCGATCCCGCGGCGAAATGCTTGAGGGTTTCGATGAGGGCGTTGAGATCCGGGTAGTGGTCCGTGTGATCGAGCTCCAGGTTGGTGATCACACCCAGTTGGGCCCTGAATTTGACGAGGGAGCCATCGGATTCGTCGGCTTCGGCCACCAGCAGCGGACCCTCTCCATGGCGGGCATTGCTGCCAAAGGCGGGCACAATGCCGCCGATCACGGCCGTGGGATCGCGGTGGGTGGCGGCTAACAGGGTGGCGATCAGGGTGCTGGTGGTGGTCTTGCCGTGGCTGCCGGCCACGGCGATCGAGGGCTGACTGCTGATCAACGCCGCCAGCACGTCGGATCGATGCACGACGGTCCACCCCTGTTGGCGGGCTTCCACTAGTTCGGGGTTGGTTGCCGGAACCGCAGAACTGATGACCACGACTGGATTGGCAGCGCCGGCTCGCTGGAGTGTCCCGATCGTTTCAGCCGACTGGCTGAGGAAGATCTGTACACCGCACTGGCGTAACCCTTCAATCACCGGTGAGCAGCGGCGATCGGAGCCACTGACCTGGAAGCCCCGTTTGGCCAGGATGCCGGCGAGCGCGGACATGCCGATGCCTCCGACTCCAATGAAGTGGATCGGCTGTTGGCGATCGAGCAGCAGAGCCAAGTGCACCTCCGGGTCGAGCCGAAAATAAGCCGGCGACCATACCCCTCCTTTTACTGGTTGCTTCGCTTTCTGGCCAGCCTGGGCCTGCGGTTGATGGCGAGCCGGTGGGCTGGGCCGAGGCCGTCGATCGTTTTGGGGAGGAAGTGCGGAGATCCAGTCTGTAGGATTTGCTCCCGAAACGCCCTAGCCAGCGGTTTTCCGCCCCCCCAAGCCATGACCCTGCGCGTAGCGATCAACGGATTCGGCCGCATTGGCCGCAACTTCACGCGTTGCTGGCTCAGCCGAGGTCTCGATACGGGGATCGAGGTCGTGGGTCTTAACGACACCTCCGATCCGAAGACGAACTCCCACCTGCTCCAATACGACACCATGTTGGGGCACATCCGCAATGCGGAAGTGAGCTATACCGACGACACGATCGTCGTTAATGGCAAGCACATCAAGTGCTTCTCGGATCGCAACCCCCTCAACCTTCCCTGGAAGGAGTGGGGCGTTGATTTAGTGATCGAAGCCACCGGCGTTTTCATTGATCAAAAGGGTGCTGGAAAGCATATTGAGGCGGGCGCCAAAAAGGTGTTGATCACAGCTCCCGGCAAGGGTCCGGGCGTCGGCACCTTCGTTGTGGGCGTCAATGCTGATCAATACCGACATGAAGATTTCGACATCATCAGCAATGCCAGCTGTACCACCAATTGCATGGCGCCCCTAGTGAAGGTGCTTGATCAATCCCTCGGCATCGTTAAGGGGATGATGACGACCACCCACAGCTATACCGGCGACCAACGCATCCTGGATGCCTCCCATCGCGACCTGCGCCGGGCCCGTGCGGCCGCAGTCAACATCGTGCCTACCAGCACCGGTGCCGCTACCGCCGTGGCGCTTGTCTATCCGCCGATGAAGGGCAAGCTCAATGGCATCGCCATGCGGGTGCCGACCCCCAACGTCTCAGTGGTGGATATGGTGCTTGAAGTGAGTCGGGCCACTACTAAAGAAGAAGTGAACGCCATCTTCAAGGCCGCTTCTGAAAACGGCATGAAGGGCATCATTAAGTATTGCGATTTGCCCCTCGTCTCCACGGACCACGCCGGTACCGATGAATCCACGATTGTGGATGCCGATCTCACCATGGTGATGGATGGCAACATGGTGAAAGTAATCTCCTGGTACGACAACGAATGGGGCTATAGCCAGCGAGTTGTTGATCTTGCCGAAGTGGTCGCCAAGAACTGGAAGTAAGGCTGGGGCCAATCCCCCTTCCTGGGCCGTCCTGCGGGGCGGCCTTTTTTGTTGGCTCCTGCCTGGTGGGACCGCCAGGGTTGCCCAGATCAGCGTCCAACGCTTGGCTGCTGCCCGCCTGCAGCGCTTCTGCCATGGGGTGCGCCAGGGCCTGATCTCAGTCGATGCGGATAGCAGCCGACCGCCCCGCGGCTGGATCTCGATCACCTGATAGCGCAGCGGCGCTCGGTGGGGGCTTGTCCCGACCCATTAGCCCTTACAAAGCATTGATGACACATTAAAAAGAGACGATTCAAGATGACAAATAGATTTAGAGGAGTATCTTGACAAAGAAACCGGCCGGGTCGGCACCATAAGACGACCACGGAATTAGACAGGGAAAATAAAGAAATAATGAATGATGAAAACATGTATGTTGATTGGGAGGGGGTCAGAATTGAAGAAGTATGGTTAATTTGTGCTATAAATTTATCCATTCCTGCCCAGGGCTTTTCAATCCTTTTCCTCCCTGTTCTCTACCCGCTACCTAAACCGATCTGTTTGGCCATGTCTTGCCGTAAGCCCGCCGCAACCCAATCCCTATCGGCTGGCTCAGCAAAAGCCCTGAATATTCAGATTGTTGTCGATAACGATTTTGCCCTATTCTCCGGTACCAATACAGGCGTCAATACTCTTCTTTATCAGAATAACGTTGTTTGGAATTCCCAAGGCCTTCTTGAGGCAATAGCGGATGCACCCTCGACCGACAACGTTTACTACCTATTGGCTATGGGAGGGGGATCCCCAGAAGAGGCTTTCGGCACCATTGGCAATATTAATATTACTACGGCAACGGGGGTAAAAGTAAGCAACAATCTGGAGGGCTCTCTCTCTGGTTATAGCTTAGGCGCTGTTACAGACGGATCCTATACTCCCAGCCTTGTGGATGTTCAAGCTGCCTTCCCAACCCTCACATTTTCAGCCCCACCGGCTCCGGGCTGCGCAACTGTTTGTAATAATTTCCCTGGCCTCAGCAACGGCCAAAGTTTTCTAATTGATGGTGGAACGGCGGTTCTTTTCGCCATCCCTTATGGCGGTTCCCCTGCTGCCGTGCCTGGCCCCCTGCCAATCTTCGGAGTTCTGAGCGCATTCCAGGTGTCCAGGCGGATCCGCCGAAGACTTCGGCGCACTGACGGCTGAATTTCTTCGCCTAAGAGGGCCTAAGAATCGCCCATCAGCATCCGATAAGCAGGGTCGCTGGCCACGGATCCGATAGTATGGGTGATTATAATGTCGATCGCATAATCGCGGCTGGCTTCATTAACGTAGGTTTTTAAGCTTCACCGAAAAGCTGCCTTATTGGCGGCTTTTTCATTGGCCACTTTGCCGTAAAGAGTTGGCTGGATCAGCCCTGGTGGTCCTGCGCTTGGCCCCTAGATGTGTAGTCCCACCACGTTGTTCAGCTGACAAAGGGGTGTGAGGTCGCCAGGGTCGGGGTGTCACCGCCCGTCCCAAGACCTCACTCCCCATGCATAGCCACCCCAATGCCCGACTGACGCCGATCAGTCGGGAACGCCTGATCCGCAGGCACCTTGAGGATCGTGTGCCGCTCAAGGCCCTTGCGGCACAAGCCGGGATCAGCCTGCGCAGTGCTTACAAGTGGCTGGCGCGGTTCCGCGATGGCGGCATAGCGGCACTGGCGGATCGACGGAGTGTTCGCCGCACCCAGCGGCGGACGCTCGATCCGCAGCAACTGCAGCAGGCCGTGGACTTGCGGCACCAGCGCTGCACGCTCAGGCGCATTGCCAAGGCCCTCTGCGCGCCTCTGGCCACCGTTGGCCGGCTCATGAAGGACTTGGGGCTGGGACGACTCAAGAACCTTGACCCCAAACCTCCTGTGCGGCGCTACCAGTGGGAGCGGCCGGGCGACATGATCCATGTCGACACCAAACAGCTGGCGAGGTTTGAGCGCGTAGGACACCGGATCACCGGTGACCGCCGTCAAGGCTGCTCACGAGGCGCCGGCTACGAGAAGGTGCACGTCGCCATCGACGATGCCACCCGCCTGGCCTACGTCGAGGTGCTCGCCGACGAGCAGAGAGCGACGACTCTTGGATTCCTGGCCCGGGCAGTCGGCTGGTTCTCTGAGCAGGGGATCACCTGCCGACGGATCCTCTCGGACAACGGCCCCTCCTACCGCTCAGGTGACTGGCGAAAAGCCTGCCAGGCACTGGCCCTGAAACCCATCCGCACCAAGCCCTACACGCCGCAGACCAACGGCAAGGCTGAGCGTTTCATCAAAACCCTCCTGGTGGAATGGGCGTACGTCATGTCGTACCAGACCTCCCAGTAGCGGAACCACTGGCTACCTCGGTATCTGGGGATCTATAACGGCCACAGGTGCCACATGGCTCTCGGTGGCCTCACCCCTCAGCAGTCCTTACAGCGGCTGCTGATCGCTGAATGACCTGGTGAGAAAACACACCTAGAGCGCTCTCCCATAATGGAAGGGAAGTTCTCCCGTGATTTCCATGATTCCTCCCCAGAAGCAGATGACTGGGATGCTGGGTCATCCGGTGGCGGAAAATCCCATCGATATCATGTTTGATGCCGTTTATTCCCATTACGGCTTGAATTGGCAATTCTGGAAAAGCGATGTGCCGTCGGTTGAGTTGTTGCGACCTGCGGTGGCGGGCTTGGCGCCTCTGGGTTATCGAGGGGTGGGTATCACCGTGCCCTACAAGGTTGAGGTGATTCCGCTTCTCGATGAGGTCGACGCCGATGTCAAGGCCATTGGGGCAGCAAACTATCTCACCATTGAGAACGGTCGGCTGATTGGTCATAACAATGATGGCAAGGGTGTGGTGAAAGCGATCCAAAAACAACGCAGTCTCAAGGGCGAGCATGTGGTGATGCTGGGGGCCGGTGGGGCCGGGCGGGCGATGGCGGTGGAGATCGCCTGGGCCGGCGCCGCCCAGCTCACCCTGGTGACCCGCCGCGAAGCCCAGGGCCGGGAGGTGGCCGAACGGATTACGGCGGTGTCGGCGGTTCCGGCCACCTGGCAGGCCTGGAGCTCACCGGTGCGAGTGCCGCCGGGCACCACCCTGCTGATGAATGCCACCCACCTGGGTTGCGCCCCGGATCTGGAACCCGTGCCGATCGACTGGTCCAGCGTCGAGCCCGGTTGCCTGGCGGTGGATGTGATCACCAATCCGCGCATCACGCCGTTTCTGCAGACGGCCCGGGAGCATGGCTGCGGTGTGGTTGATGGGGTGGAGATGCTGGTGCAATTGGCGATGCAGCTCTTTACCCTCTGGACTGGAATTGCTCCGGAGGAGAAGGTGTTCCAGCGGGCGGTGGCGGCGGCCCTGGGCGAGTAGGGGTCGGCGCCTTGCTCTCTGTAGTCAACACCGATTTCGCCACGGCCGGCAGCTTCATGGTGGGCACCACCAGTCATCTCCTGGTACGACAACGAATGGGGCTACAGCCAGCGTGTCGTTGATCTCGCCGAAGTGGTTGCCAAGAACTGGAAGGAAGGCAGGGGCCCTTCTCCACCATCAAGGCCGTCCTTCGGGGCGGCATTTTGTTGTTTGGGCTGGTCGGTTGCCCACGGCTGCCCGGATCTACACCCAACGGCTGACCGTTCGCGGGACCATCTCCGGGCAACCATGTCCTAGCTGCTGGACCGCCTCGGTAGTACGTGGGTGATCCCTGCGCCACGAGTTGCCCGAACCCCTGCGCCAGCATGTGGCCCGGGGGCGGGCGGCTGGCGCCCTGAGGGCCCTTGCCAGCTCCTTAGCCCTTGGCTGACGAGGTGTTTTGCTTCGACCGACAGGGTTGGCAGCATCGCCGCAGCGGCAGTGAACTGACTCCAGCCGCCCATGGCCGGCCTGCTGTTCGGCGTGCCCTGTCCAATTGGAGCACTGGCATTGTCCCCCCCCCAGCAGGAATAGCGCATTATTCGAAAGATTTTTTTAGAATCTACGATCTAATGACACGATTCCATTGCCTTAGGGCCTCTTGCCTGGCGGCTGCGATCGGTGGCTCGGCATTGGTGGGTATGGCTCCCGCCGCCCAGGCCGCTATTACCGAGTACACCAACAAGGCCGCGTTTGAGGCGGCACTGGCGCCTGGGGCCTATACCGAAACCCAAATGTATGGCAAGTATCCAAATTATTCAGGAGGCTCGGGTTTTTCCTATACAGCCGCAGCAACAGCCGGCAGCTATAATATATCCCCTAATGATCTGACCACTAGTGGTAGCGTCCCATCTACTCTCACATTTTCTTTTGGTTCGGGAATCAAGGCTTTCGGGGGATATTTTTACGTTAGTGATCATACTGATAGCGTTGTCAGCAGTAGCTTGCAAATTAGGCTTAATAGCAACTCCTTTGCAACGACGAAAACGCCAACCTCGACCACTACATTTTATGGCTTTATTTCTGATATGGATTTAAACGACGCAACCATTGCTGTCAATTTTGTTAATGAATTCGCCACGGCTGGCACCGTGATCGTCGGCACCACGGCTTCGGCGCCTGTCGCCGCGCCTGGCCCTCTGCCCCTGTTTGGCACCGCTGCCGCCTTCGGCTGGAGCCGGCGCCTGCGCCGCCGTCTGGTTGGCGGCCGCCCCGGTTGCTGAACGCGATCGGGCGGCCCTGCTGGCGGCTGCTCTGGTTGGCGGCCGTGGGTGAGCGAACCCACTGACTTGGTTCAACTAAGGCGACTCCGCCATCCCTCCCGTGCGCCAGGTCAACCTGCACGAGGCCAAGACCCATTTCTCCCGGCTCGTGGCGGTGGCGATCCCTTCGATCGCCTGCTCCTAGCCCAGGAATCAGTCCGCAGACCAGAGCGGCACCACCTGACTCCGGCGAATGTTGCCGTCGAAGGTCGCCAGCGGCAGACCCTGGGCCAGGGCGGTGGCCACGATTAGTCGATCAGCTTGGTC
>CAMCQR010000024.1 GCA_945877115.1 Synechococcus sp. UW140
GGCTGGTTCGCAACCGGGTTTGACAAGCTTCTAAGAACCTACAGTGAACTTCTAACCTGTGGGGACAAGCCTTGTTCCCACAGGTCATTAGGTCAGTGGCCTGGGCCACCTCCTTTGGGGTGGGTCAGGCTAACTCGATCCATCAACCCTGCGGCTTCGCCAGCGGCAGCAGGCACTTGTCAGAATCACAGCCTGCGGGACCGGCTTCGGCCAGGGCGGCACCGCTGTCGTAGCGACGCAGGGCCGCGAAGAAGTCAGCTTCCTGGCGTCGGTTGACCACCTCGGCGGAGAGGCGTTGATAGGTGGCCGCATCGATGGGTTCGAAGGGCAGGCGGGGGAAGGTGGCATTGGCATCGAAACGGGCCAGTAGGGCCGCTGAGATATAGCCTTCGCCCTGTACGATGGCCTGATGGATGGCATCGGCCAGGGGTTCGATTTCGTTCTCGCGAAACTCCACCGTGGCGGAGGTGTTATGGGCTGTGTAGTGCTTCTGCACCTGCATATAGAAATCAAACTGGGCCATGGCTGAAAAATTGTTGATCTCTACCGCGTCCGCCCCCGGCAGGTTGGCCCAGCTCACCTCCGTGGGGATCTCCACCAGCCACTCGCCACAGCGGGGATCGAAAGGATCATCGAGCAGGCGGCCTTGGTCATCTTTGTCGCTCTGGCTGGGCACGATCGTGTAGCCATAATCCAGGCAGGCCAGGGCCACCGGATCGTTCTTGCGAAAGGTGATGCGGCGGATGAAACGCTGGGCCTTGGGGGGATGCCAGCCCGGGCTGGCGCCCGTCAGCAGGCTCTTGGTGCCCGCCGGTTGCACCGTGGTGCAGCGGTTGGGGCGGCGGATGCCATGGCGATCGCAGTACTCCCAGACGGCTTCATTGACCGTTTGCTTCCAGCGGGCTAGGTAAGCGGCCTCGCGTTGCCGGAACTGGCGCCCCGCCTCGCTGTCGGGTCGGCCCGCCTCCCACCATTTCAGCCAAGGGGTGCCGAAGGCATGCACAAAGAAGTCGAACAGGCCCGTGAAACTGACCCCGACGATGGGATCCCAGAGCCGGCTTTGGCGATAACGCTCGACTTCGAAGTCGTGGTTGAGCAGGCAGGCCACCGCCAATCCCGCCGCCCGGAAGGCATCCGCCTGGTCCTGCTCGTCGTGGGGATCGATGCGGTTGAGGTGGATTTCGGCCAGGTTGCAGTGGAAATCGGCCCCCAGGATTTCGCCGCAGGGATTAAGTCCATAGCGCCCTAGGCGATGTTCCATTTCAGCGTCGCTGATGCCGTTGTGGTGCAGCCGCAACCAGCGGGCGGCCTCGTCCCGGCCCTGGTCGGCGTAGATGCCCACAAACTCCTGGCGCAGTTCCGGGGTCGGCAGCAGGTCGGCATTGGCGCGGGCGATGGCCTCAGGCGCAAATTGAATCGCCCCCTCGCCACTCTGGAATTGTTTGGTGACGGCCTCCAGGACCAGCTGGCGGCTGGGTCGGTGGTGGAAGACCCGGGTGTGGTTAGCCATGCGCAGGGAATCGCGCTCGGGGTCGATACGCCAATTTCCCTCGCTGTCCTGTTGCCAGAGGTTGTCCTTGGCCGTGGCCGCCGCCGTGTCTGCGGCGGCGAACTGCCGCATGCCGGCGCTGCGGCGGATGTTGCCCGCCACGATGGTGACGGCGGCCTCATCAATGAGTAGGCAGCATTCCACCGAGGTGAGTTGACGGCCCCTGGCCCTATTGAGCAGCTGGGCGACCCGGTTGTAAAGATCGCCGAGTTTGACCGGGTTGGCCATGCCGCCAAAGCCCTTGAGGCTTTCGCCCACCGGCCGCACGTCAGAGAGGTCCACCGTGATGTGGACCGGCCCTTCAAACCGTTCATCGCTGCTGAGTTTGAGCAGCAGACGATAGCTTTCGACCCAGCCCTGGCGGGTATCACCCACCTTGATCGTCACCTGATCACCGGCCACGCTGTGGGTGGTGAGTTGCTGGCGCTGGCCGGCGGGGGTGACGCCGATGGCACTGACGCTGTCAATGATCAACGTATTGCGAATGGCGGGCAACCGTTCAATCAGCCTGGGTTCAATGATGGCGCCCGTGCCACAGCCCATCATCGCCAGATCCATCATCAAGGCGAAGGCTTCCCAATCCACCAAATTGGTGGAGGTGCAGTTGTAGGCCCCGGAAAAGTTATGGCGTTGTTCAATCCATTCGGTGCCCCCAATCCACAGCCAGCGGCCTGATGGCAGGGCCTTTTGCTGCAACTGCATGCGGCGCAGCAGGGTCACCTCCTCCGCATTGAGGTGGCCCAGGCGTCGCAAGCCCTCCAGATTCCGCTCGGCCACCTGGCCCCAGCTCTCGCGACCCTGGGGGGTTTGGCGGGAGTAGGTGCGGTAGAAGACCGGGTTGGCCGCCGGGGCTGTGGCGGGGAAGTCCCCAGCGCCAAGGGCCGGATCGGCGCCCGGTTGGGCGGGACCTGGATTGGGCTGGTGGGTAATGGGGGTCATCGCGACCGGTGAATCCACCGGGCTCACCGGGGCCGCGGTGGGGGCCAGGGCCTCGGGGTTCCGTCGGGCTTCTGGGCGCGAAGGGGAAAGGGTCACAGCGCTATAGACCTACACGTGGATTGCACTTTAACGCCATCGGTGGGGTGGTCATGGAAACCGTGGCACTAGCCACGGTGGCTGGTTGGGTGTCCCAGGTTGGGACCGTTGTTCCAATATTGGGGCCTGCAGCGCCGGGAAGGGGGGATGGAGAGGATCGTCGAACCGGAACTCATGGACGATCCCCTGCAGGCGCGGGCCTACGCCGAGGCCGATTTCGATCGCTCTGACCAGGCGTTCGCGGAGCGTTTCCTGGCGTTAATGGGGCAGCCTTTCCCCAGGCCCCAGCCGCCGGGCGCCGGTGGTGGTGGCGCCTGGGGCCCCAGCAGTGCTCCAGGCGATGGGATTGTGGATTTGGGTTGCGGGCCCGGCAACATCAGCTTTCGCCTCGCCAGTGCCCTGCCCCAGGCCCGGGTGGTGGGCCTTGATGGGGCAGCCACCATGGTGGCCCTCGCCGAAACACAGCGGCAACTCCATCCTGGTTTGTGGCCCCAGCTGCGTTTTCAGCAGCTGCGCCTGCCCCTGGCTGGGGCGGCATCGCCTGGGATCGATCCGGTGGCGGCCCTGGGCGGACCCTTTGCGGCCGTGGTTAGCAACAGCCTGCTGCACCACCTCCATGACCCCCTGGTGCTATGGCACACCGTGGGCCAGCTGGCTGCCCCAGGGGCGACGATCTACATCAAGGATCTGCGGCGGCCCGCCAGCGCTGTGGAGGCTGATGCCCTCACCGAGCGTTATGCCGCCGGCGCGCCAGCAGTGCTGCGCCGCGATTTCCGGGCCTCCCTGGCGGCGGCTTTCACGGCGGCCGAGGTGGAAGCCCAGCTCGCCCAGGCTTTCCACCGCTGGAGCGCTAACGGGACTTTGCCGACGGCCTGGTCAGGATTGACCGTGGCCGAAGTGGAGGACCGTTACCTCGAAATCCACGGCCGCTGGCCGGGCTGAAGCCAAGCGGTGCGTCTTAGGGCGACTGCAGGGGATGGAGCAGGGAGGCCTGGAAATCGGCGGAACTCAGGGTGGCCAGGGCGGCATCGGCGTCGGCCACACAGAACTGCTGGCCCAGGCGCACCATGGAGCTGCGCTGGTGGTCCTTGATACGGGCCAGCACTGGCACCCGCAGGCCTACCTCATCGTCGTTGGGCCGATGGCGCTGCAGGCATTCGCGCAGGCGGTGCTGGATGCCGATGTCACCGGCTTGGTCCGCCGGCAGATCCACCAGCACCAGCTTCAGGTCGTCGATGCCGCGGCAGTCATCGACGATCAGCTGCACCCGTTCGTCGCGCCGATCGACCGAGGCCCACACCAGGAGGCGGGCATCCACCATCAGGTGGTCGGCCAGGCGGGCGTAGCTCTTGGGAAACACCACCGCCTCGCTGCTGCCGCTGAGGTCTTCGAGCACCAGAACCGCCATGCGATCCCCCTTGCGGGTGTTCACCTGCCGCAGTTCGGCCACCATGGCCACCAGGCTCACCTTGGCCTTATCGGCCTGCTCTTCGAGGCTGCCCAGGCTGATCGGGGAAAGCAACCGCACGGCGCCACTGAGCTGTTTGAGGGGATGGTCGGATAGATAGAAACCGAGCAGTTCTTTTTCGAGCTTGAGTTTGTCGTTGGGGGGGTAGTCCTTCACCGGGGCGGCCTTGGGGGCTAGGGCGGCACCACTGGCTCCAGGGGTCTGGGAACCACCGCCCCCCAGGAGATCCAAAAGGCTGCCCTGGCCGCTGGCCCGGTCGCGGGCGCGGCTACCGGCCCACTCCAGCACTAGGTCTAGGTCGGCCATCAGTTGGGCCCGGTTGGCTTTGGCCTGCAGGGCATCCAGGGCTCCGCAGTGGATGAGGGATTCGAGGGCGCGCCGGTTGAGCTGCTGGGAGGGCAGCCGGTCGCAGAGATCGGCCAGGCTGGCGAAGGGGCCCTCCAGGCGCCGGGTTTCAATCAACTGGCGGATGGCCCCTTCGCCCAGGTTGCGGATGGCGGACAGCCCAAACAGGATGCGTTCGCCTTTGGGTGTGAAGTCGATGCCGGAGGCGTTGATATCGGGGGGCATCACTTCGATGCCCATGGCCTGGCAGTTGGCGATATAGCGCTGCACCTTGTCGCTGGCACCCGCATTCACCGTCAGCAGGGCCGCCATGTAGGCGACGGGATAGTGGGCTTTGAGGTAGGCCGTTTGATAGGTCACAGCGCCATAGGCGGTGGAGTGGCTCTTGTTGAAGCAGTACTCGGCGAACAACACCATCTGCTCGAACAGGGCTTCGGCCACGGCCGTCTCTACGCCCCGTTCTGTGGCCCCTTGGACGAAGAGGCCCTGGTGTTTTTCCATCTCGCTTTTCTTCTTTTTGCCCATGGCCCGCCGCAGCAGGTCGGCTTCACCCAGCGAATAGCCCGCCAGATCCTGGGCAATGCGCATGATCTGCTCCTGGTAGACCATGATTCCGTAGGTTTCCGCCAGGATCGGTTTGAGCTTGACGTGGGCCACGTCGATGGCTTCACGGCCGTGCTTGCGGTTGATGAATTTGGGAATCAGGCCCGCATCTAAGGGACCGGGTCGATAAAGGGCAAGAATGGAAGAAATATCTTCAAGAGAGGAGGGTTTGAGGTCACGCACGATCTGGCGCATGCCGCTGGATTCCAGTTGGAAAATGCCCTCCAGATCACCGCGGGCCAATAGGGCGAAGGTGGCCCCATCCTGGGGCGGTAACCTGTCGGGGTCGAGGCGTACACCACTGGCCTGACTGACCAGTTCGATTGTTTTTTCGATCATGGTCAGGTTCTTGAGGCCCAGGAAATCCATCTTCAGCAGCCCCATCGCCTCCACATCTTCCATGTAGTACTGGGTGATGACCTGGCCGTCATTGTTGCGCTGCAGCGGCACCAGTTCATCGAGGGGTTCGGCGGCGATCACTACCCCGGCGGCGTGGACACCGAAGGTTTTGTTGGTGCCTTCGATGCGCATGGCCAGGTCGATCCAGTGGCGCACCTTCTCGTCGTTTTCGTACTTCTGGCGAAAGTCGGGGTTGGGGGAATTGGGGCCGATCATTTCGGCCAGCTTGGCTGGTTTACCTCGGGCCACGGGGATCAATTTCGCCAGTCGATCGGCTTCGCCGTAGGGAATGTCGAGGACCCGGGCGACATCTTTGAGTACCGCCTTGGAGGTCATGCGGTTGAAGGTGATGATCTGGGCGACTTTGTCTTCGCCGTAGCGTTGGGTCACGTAGTCGATCACCTCACCACGGCGGGCGATACAGAAGTCCGTGTCGATATCAGGCATCGACTTGCGTTCTGGGTTGAGGAATCGCTCGAACAGCAGTCCGTGCTGCACCGGATCAATGGCCGTGATGCCGAGGGCCCAGGCCACCACCGACCCCGCCGCCGAGCCCCTGCCTGGACCCACCGGGATCCCCTGCTGCCGGGCAAAGCGGATGTAATCCCACACCACTAGAAAGTAGGTGGGAAAGCCCATCTGCTCCATCACCTGCAGCTCAAACTGCAGACGGTCGCCGTATTGCGGTTCGATGGGCTCAGTGGCGTCCAGCCCCAGGCGCTCCCGCAGCCCTTCCTCGGCCACCTGGCTGAGATAGCTGACCGCCGTATGGCCCTCGGGGATGGGGAAGTTGGGCATTTGATAGCGGCCCAGGATGTCGTACTCCTCCACCTTGTCGGCGACCCGGACCGTGTTAGCGATGGCGGTGCTGATCAGCTCGGCTGCGAGGTGGTCGGCGAAGAGCCTGGCCATTTCCGCTTCGCTCTTGATGTATTCGGTGCCCGTGTAGCGCAGCCGTTTTTCATCACTGATCAGCTTGCCGGTGAGGACGCACAACAGGGCGTCATGGGCCTCGACATCTCCGGCGCTGAGGTAGTGGGCGTCGTTGGTGGCGATCAGCTCGATGCCGAGTTCGGCGCCGATGCGTGCCATCTCGACATTGACGAGCCGATCTTCGAGTCCGCCGTGATCCTGAATTTCCAGGTAAAAGTCTTCGCCAAAAACGCTCTGATACCAGCGGGCCACCTCCCTGGCCACCTCGGGCCGACCCTGCAGGATCGCCTGGGGGATTTCGCCCCCCAGGCAGGCGGTGGCGACGATCAGCCCCTCGCTGTATTGCTTCAGCAGGTTCTTGTCGATGCAGGCCCGAGAGAAGATGCCCCGGCCCCGCATCCCCTGTAGGTGGCTGATGCTGGTGAGTTTGACCAGATTCCGGTATCCCGTGGCGTTCTTGGCCAGCACCACCAGGTGATAACGCCGTTCTTTCTTGGGTTGGGGATCCGCGATTGAGCCGTTGATCACATACATCTCATTGCCGATGATCGGCTTGATGCCGGCCTTGGTGCACAGTTTCAGCAATTCGATGGCGCCGTACATGACGCCGTGGTCCGTGAGCGCAAGTGCCGGCATGCCCAGCTCTACCGCCCTCTCCACCATCGCCGGCAACTGGGAAGCGCCGTCCAGCAGGCTGTAGTCGCTGTGGTTATGGAGGGGGACGAAGGCCAAGGCGCGGGGGGTTGGCGGTGGGCTTCAGGCTAAGGCCCTACCCAACATTCAGCGTCCACCCTGGCCCTCGTTGTTCATCGCACACCAGATCTGGTGTCTTCAGAGATTGGTCATGGGCATGGTTGGAGCGTTCAACCGATCGCATCCCCCACCAGGGCCGCTCCGGGTTGGTGGCTTCGCACCTGGGCCGCTGCTTCGTAGTGATGGGCGAGGCGCAACAGCGTAGGTTCCTGCAACACGCCCCCGATCAATTGCAAGCCAATGGGCAGGCCCTGGTTGTCGAAGCCGCAGGGCACACTGATGGCCGGTAGCCCGGCCATGTTGGCGGGGATGGTGAGCAGGTCGGCCAGATACATGGCCAGGGGATCGTCATGGTGGGCGCCGAAGCCAAAGGCGGTTGTTGGTGCCGTTGGGCTGAGCAGCAGGTCCACCTGGGTGAAGGCCCGCTCGAAGTCTTGGCGGATCAGGGTGCGGACCTGCTGGGCCTTGCGGTAGTAGGCATCCACATAGCCCGCCGAGAGGGCGTAGGTGCCAATCAGGATCCGGCGTTGCACTTCATCGCCGAAACCCTCGGCTCGGCTGCGGGCCGTCATCATCGCCAGGCTTTCGGCTGCCGCTTCGTCGCGGCTCCGGTGGCCGTATTTGACCCCGTCGTAACGGGCCAGGTTGGCGGAGGCCTCCGAAGGGGCGATGACGTAGTAGGTGGCGATGCCGTCATTGAAGCGGGGACAGCGGATGTCCACGAGTTCGCAGCCAAGTGTCTCTAACTTCTTGGCGGCCTCCAGCACGCTGGCCTTCACCTGGGGGTCGAGTCCTTCAGCCTCCAGGCATTCGCGGATGATGCCTACCCTCAGGCCCTTGATGGGTTGCTCAAGGGAGGCCAGATAGTCCGGAACGGGGCTGGTCAGGCAGGTGGAATCCCTGGGGTCCGCACCGGCAATCACTTGCAGAATTTCGCTGCTGTCGGCGACGCTGTGGCTAAAGGGTCCAACCTGGTCGAGGGAACTGGCGAACGCCACCAATCCCCAGCGGCTGACCCGGCCGTAGGTGGGCTTGAGGCCAACGACGCCGCAAAAGGCGGCAGGTTGGCGAATCGATCCGCCCGTGTCGGATCCAAGGGCCGCCACGCATTCGCCGGCGGCGACCGCAGCGGCGCTGCCGCCCGAACTGCCCCCCGGCACCCGTTGGGGATTCCAGGGGTTTCGGCTGGGGCCGAAGGCGGAGGTCTCGGTGGAGCTGCCCATGGCGAACTCATCGAGGTTCGTCTTGCCGATCAGCACCCCACCAGCCCGCCAGAGGCGCTCGGTGACGGTGGATTCGTAGGGGGGCACAAAATCCTCAAGCATCCGGCTTGAGCAGGTGGTGCGAATCCCACGGGTGCAAAGGTTGTCTTTGATGGCGATGGGGATGCCGGCCAGGGGCGGCAGCTCCTCCCCTGCGGCCCGGGCGATATCGATGCGATCAGCATCGGCGAGGGCCCGTTCGCGGGTCACCTCCAGAAAGGCATGCACCTGATCATCGACCGATGCAATGCGGGTCAAACAGCTTTCGGTCAGCTCACGGGCCGAGACCTCCCCCTTTCGCAACCGCTGGCGCCATTCAGCGATGCCCATCGACATTTTGCGTCACGAGGCTGGACGCTATCAGCCGGCCCTACCTCAGCCCAGGCCCAGATCCGGCGGGGCCCCCTCGCTGTAGATGGTGAGGGGTTCGCGGCGGCAGGTGCGCAGGACCCGGTGCTGGAGCGAGGCGGGTCCCTCGGCCTGCAGATCGCGCAGGAAGGCCGGTAGGGCGAGATCCAGGCTGCGGCGTCGCCCAAAGGGTCCGAACCAGTACTCCGCATCCGGGGAGCGACTTTCCACCCGCGCCCACCAGGCCAGACCGAAGCCATTGGCAAGACGGCGCACGGTCCAGTGGAGGGGGTTCATGGGTAGAAGGGCTTAGAGACGGATGTCGTTGTCGAAGGGCGATGGCGTGCTTACAGCAACCCAGTTTCCTGCGGCCCCGCTATCACCCTCCCGGCCAAGATCAAGGGCCTGAGCAGGCAAGGCCTGCCCTTGGGCGCTCGTGGCTTGCCAGGGTTCTGCCACCGAGTCGGGTTCGGGTG
Organism: Synechococcus sp. UW140; assembly: GCA_945877115.1. GTDB lineage: Bacteria > Cyanobacteriota > Cyanobacteriia > PCC-6307 > Cyanobiaceae > Cyanobium. The sequence goes on from CAMCQR010000024.1 coordinate 9,172, forward strand.
TTGCTGCCACCTCCGGGTCTGGTTCCGCTGTGCTGAAGGCTGGGACGACCTGGGGAGGCGTCGGCAACTGGGCCGGGATCTCCAGGGGTTCGCTGGGCAGGGTTTCGAGGCCTTCAGGACCGTTGTCGGCCAGGGGGAGATCCTCGCTGGCCTCCAGGGAGTCGACCGGCTCGGCGTCGGAGTCGTGGGCCTCCGGTTCTTCGTCCAGACCAAGCAGGGGTGTGCTGGCCATGGCGGGACGCACCAGCCTTGGGGCAGGGGCGTTGCCTTGGAGTCCTCCCATCCAGCCCCGTCTGGCGATCTCATAGAGCAGCAAGGCGGTGGCCACGGAGGCATTCAGGCTGGGGGTGGCGCCACGCAATGGGATGCGCACCAGTTGGTCGCAGTTACGGCGGGTCAACAGGGATAGGCCATCGCTCTCCGATCCGGTGACCACGACCAGGGGCCCCTCCAGGTTGGCTTCCTCAAGGGTGACGCTGCCCTCTTCGGCCAGGCCGATGATCCGGTATCCCTCCTGTTTGAGGGCCTCCAGGGAGCGATTCAGGTTGACCACCCTGGCCACGGGCAGGTGCTCGAGGGCCCCGGCTGCCACCTTGGCGACCGAGCCGGTGAGACCGGCATTGCGCCGTTGGGGCAGGACCATGCCGTGGGCCCCGAGGGCCTCAGCACTGCGCAGGATGGCTCCGAGGTTGTGGGGGTCGGTAAGACCATCCACCGCCATCAGCAGGGGCGCTTCGCCGAGGGCGCTGCAACCCTCGATCAGGCTGGTCAGGTCGAGGGTTTCGGCGGCGGCGGGTTGGAGCACGATGCCCTGGTGGACGGCACCGCCACTGATCTGGCCCAGCCGCGCCCAGGTGACCTCTTCGACCAACACGCCGGAAGCCTTCGCTTCGCGCAGCAGCTGCAGGAAGCGGGGGCTGAACCGCATTTCCGGTGTACACCAGACGCGATGCACGGGCCGGCCGCTCTCCAGGACCGCCAGGCTTGAATGGCGACCCCAGATAAGGTCTGAGGGGGCATCGGCGGAGAAGCTTTCCTGTTCTTCCAGCCCTTCGTTCGCCAGGGGCGGAGCGCCGTTAGGGGGAAGGAATCGGGCCGGAGGGCGCCCGAAGGGTGCCTTGGCCCCAGGGCGGGGCCGTCGATCCCCATCACGGAAGCGTTGGGGCCCATCTCCGCTGGACCGGGGTCGATCGAAGGACGGACGGTTGTCGCGCGAGCCTTCACCGCCTTCTCGGTTAAAGGGGCGACCATCGCGGCTGGGCCGTGCTTCCGGGCGGCCGCCGTTGTCGCGCCGAAGGCCGGGGCGCCGGTCCGCCGAGGGCCTGCTGAAGCGTTCAGGACCGGGGCGATCGAAGCGGGGACGATCGCCGCCGGACCGCTCGCCCCAGGTTCTCTCGCTGCGGGGGCGGTCAAAATTAGATCGATCTCCCCCACTTCGCTCGGGACCGGAACGCGGCGAACCGGAGCGGGGCGGGCCGGAGCGGTCAAAGCCAGGGCGTTTGCCCTGGAAGGAGCGGCCTTCGCCGGATTGGCCCTGATAGGGCTTGCGCTCGTATGGCTTTCCTTCGAAACTCTTGCCTTCATAGGGTTTGCCCTCGTAGGGCCTGCCTTCGGAAGAGCGTCGTTCAAAGGAGGGGCGATCCCCGGAGCCTTCGGGGCGGCGGCCCGCCCCCCAGCGGGGTGGGGGCCCCGAGGAGGACGAGGGAAAGCGACGGCCTCCTCCCCCGCCCTCGGGGCGGCCGCCGGGGCGCCGTTGGAAACGGTTGTCGGAGCGGCGATCTGGAGGCTGGCTCATGGTTTAGGAAGCGGGGGGGAAGGGTCGGTCTTATCGAGGTGCTCCAGCAACTCGGCCAGCCGCTGGGGATTCCGAAGAAAGAGCCATCCCAACATCGTCTCAAATCCCGTGGCCTGCCCGTAGGTCCCGGCCGAACCGCCGCGACAGGATCCCCGGGCCCGATTGCGTCCCCGTCGGGCCAGATCGCGTTCGTTGTCGTTGAGGAGCGGATCGAGTTGTTGCAGGGCCTGGGCCTGGGCTTCGGCCTTTACCTTGGCCACCACGGCACGGTGCAGATCGTCGCTGCGGCCGGCCCTCTGACAGTGGCGCAGCCGCTGGTGCAGTTCCCACACCGCATCGCCCAACCAAGCCAGTTGGAGCGGACCGAGATTGGTATCTGGCGTAGAGGCGGGCAGATGGCTCAGCCAGGAGGGATCGGGCTGTCCGCCCGATTCAGGCGGCGCCGAATTGGGCAAGGGCGGCTTCGAGGGAGGGCTGAAGATTCAGGAAGGTTTCGAGTCGGACCAGCTTCACGGTTTGGACGACCCTTGCATTGCCGACCAAAGAGAATGGATTGCCGCTTTCCTTGCAGTTCTTGACGAGTTGGACCAGGGCCCCCAGGCCTGAGGAATCGATGAAATCGATGCGGCTCAGATCAATGATGAGCGGTAGGGATACTCCTTGCATGTGTTCGGCGATGAAGTCGCTGAACTGCTTGTCCGAATAGGCATCCAGCTGACCCGTAAAGCCAAAGACAAGGGTTTTGTCAGTTTTTTCGCAGCCCCCCCTCAGGGACACGGTCAAACGCTGCAGTTCAGTGATTGGTCCAGCTCCCCAAGCAGTAACGGCGGAAGTGTAGGCATCCCCCGCCGGTCCGGCAGCAAGATTTTGGATTGGATCCAGAATGGTCACTACCACGGGTCTTGGGTTACCTCAACGGCGCTCGGCCATCATGGAAACGAAACGTCCAAAATGGTGGTCCGAGTCGTGGGGGCCTGGACTGGCTTCAGGGTGATACTGGACACCGAAGGCCGGCTGCTTCAAAAGACTCAGGGCCGCCACCGTCCGATCGTTGAGATTGTGGTGGGTGATCCGTACCTGCTCCGCCGGTAAGGAGTCGGCCGCTAGGGCAAATCCGTGGTTCTGGCTGGTGATCTCCACTTGGCCCGGGCTGCCACAGGGGTGGTTGAGACCCCTGTGGCCGTACTCCAGCTTGAAGGTGCGGCCGCCCAGGGCCAGGCCCAGAATCTGGTGGCCGAGGCAGATGCCAAACAGGGGCAGATGGGGCTGGTCGAGCAGTTGGCGGGCCAGGGCGATGCCTTCCGTCACCGCCGCCGGGTCGCCCGGTCCGTTGGAGAGAAACACCCCCTCGGGCTGGTGCTGGAGCACCTCTTCGAGGCTGGCGTCGGCCGGGACCACCGTGACCTCGCAGCCGTGGGCCACCAGCCGTTCGAGAATGGCGCGCTTGATGCCGAAATCGACTGCCACGACGCGGTAGGGCTGGCCAGGCTGGGCCTGGAGTCGCTGGTCGAATTCCGCTTCACAGAGCCGGGACCAGCCATAGGACTCCCTGGTGCTGACCGTGGCCGCCAGATTCAGGCCATCCATCGAGGGGGCCGACCGCACCCGCTCCAGCAACACGGAGGGGTTGAGTCCCTCGCTGCTGATGGCGCCGTTGATGGAGCCCCCCTCGCGCAGGTGTCGGACCAGGGCGCGGGTGTCGACGTCGCGGATGCCCACCACTCCATGGCGCTGCAACCAGCGTTCGAGGTCTTCTGAAGCCCGCCAGTTGCTGGCCACCGGTGAAAGGCGGCGAGTGATCAGGCCCTTGACATGGGGGCGGTTGGCTTCCTGGTCCTGGGGATTGACCCCGGTGTTTCCCAGTTCGGGATAGGTGAAGGTGACCAGTTGGCCTTCGTAACTGGGGTCGGTCATGACCTCCTGGTAGCCCGTCATGCCGGTGTTGAAGACCACCTCACCGATGGCGGTGCCGCGGGCGCCGCAGGCCAGACCGCGCAGCACGGTTCCATCGGCAAGCACCAGCAGGGCACCAGGGGCGACTTCGCTGGCGGTACCGATGCTGGGACTGGGCCCAGGGGAAGGGGAGGGCGCTGGGGTGGCGGCGGCGTCGGACACCTGGGGCGACTCAGTTGGGGCGATCATCCCGCATCTGTCTGCCCATCCTGTTGGGAGGCGTTCGGGTGGCTGGGGTCGGTGGCCGTCGGCGCCTGCAGGACCGAGCGGAGCTGCTGGAGCTTGGCCCAGGGATGGCCCTGGGCCAGGGCCCCAAGGGCCAGGGGAACCCCGGCGGCGGGGGAGGCGACCAGTCCCGCTGCCCAAAGCACTAGGGCGGTGTTGAGGGCAACGACGTCGCGATGGGCCGCCTGACCCTGCCCCCGCAACACGGCCTCAAGGAGAGCCGCGTTGGTGGCCAGATCACCGCCGGCGAGGGCCCCAAGGGGAGCGGGGGCCAGCCCTAAGGAGGCCGGCTCTAACCATTCGCTGTGAACCTCCCCCGCCTCCAGCAGCCGCATTTCATTGGCACCGGCCAGGGACGCTTCATCCAGCCCCCCAGCCCCGTGCACGACCACCGCCCGGGCCAGCCCCAGCCCCCGCAGAGCACTTGCCATGGGATCGAGCAGGTCAGCGCGGGCCACCCCCAGGACCTGGGTCTGGGGGGTGAGGGGATTGACCAGGGGGCCTAGCAGATTGAAGACCGTGCGGATGCCCAGTTGACGGCGCACCGGAGCCAGCGCCACCAGGGCCGGGTGCCAGCCAGGGGCGAACAGAAAGGTGATGCCATGGACTTGCAGTGCCGCCATGACCCGATCAGCAGGCGCCGCCAGGTCGAGGCCCAGGGCTTCGAGAACATCGGCGGACCCAACACGGCCGCTGGCGCTGCGGTTGCCGTGTTTGGCCACCCGGGCCCCGCAGGCGGCGGCGGTGAAGGCGACCGCAGTGGAGATGTTGAAGGTGTCGGCCCCGTCGCCGCCGGTGCCGCAGGTATCCACCAGTTCCAGGCCAGCGGCCAAAGCTGGCAACGGGCTAGCCCCGCGGCAAACCCGCCGCAACACGGTGGCCATGGCCGCCAGTTCGTCCCCTGTGGTGCCCTTGGCTCGGAGGGCGGCTAGCAAGGCGCCGGTGAGGGCCGGATCGATGGCCCCATCCAGCCAGCCCTCCATGAGGGTGCCGGCCTGGACGTCGCTCAGGTTCTGGCCCGCCAGCAGTTGGTCAAGGAGCTGGGGCCAGGCCTGGGGGGCAGTCATCACGGCAAGGAATTCAGAATGTCAAGAAATCGTCAAGAAAAAGCCCGGGTGCAGGGCACGCCGGGCCGGGTGATGGGGACCCACCCACTATCACCCGGAGGAGCTGCTTCTGGCGAGCGATGGGCCGATGGCGATGGCAAGGCGGCGGTTGTCCTCTGGGGAGCCAGCCAACCGGGGCAAGGCGTCTCAGCCGGTTTGTTCGCTGGCCGTGTCAAAGCCGGAACCGACCACCTCGCTCACCCGGGCGAGCCCGGCGGGTCGGAAACCGGCGCTCCAGAGGGCTCGGGTGCGCCCCTGAAGCTGGTTCCGATCCAGGCCCCAGAGCCGCAGAACCTTGGCCAGGTCGTCCCGTAGATCCGGGGCACCGGGAAAATCCTCATAGCGGGTCAGCAACCGGGCGGCATCGACCAGATCGGCGTCCCCAGGTGTTTCGACGGCTAGCAATCGGTCGACATGGGCCCGGTCGGTGCCATGGAGAGGGTGATTTTGCTGGTCCATCGCGGCGCGCCGGAAGGCCATGGAAGCTGCGTAGGTTAGGCGCACCTAATGGCCGGCCAGACGCCGATGAGCGCCCTGCGGCTCGATCTGATTGCCCGTTACCTGGGCCCCCACCGCCGCACCGTCGCCCTCGGTGTGGTGGCGTTGGTGGTAGTGAACCTGCTGAGCACGGCGTTTCCCTTGTTGGTGCGCCGGGTCATTGAGAGTCTCAAGGACGGTTTCAGCCAGCGGGAGCTGTTGGTCGAAGCGGGGCTGATCCTGGCGCTGGCAACGGTGATGGGGCTCGTGCGGTTGGTCTCCCGCATCTTGGTGTTTGGGATCGGCCGCCAGGTGGAGGCCGACCTGAAGCAACGCATCTTTGACCATGTCTTGCGCCAGGAACCCAGTTTTGTGCAGGGGATGGGCAGTGGCGAGGTGATCAGCCGCGCCACCAGCGACGTCGAAAACGTGCGGCGTTTGCTGGGCTTTGCCTTGCTCAGCCTGGCCAACACCGCCCTGGCCTATGCCCTGACGCTGCCGGCGATGTTGATGATCAACCCGGGCCTGAGCCTGGCGGCGGTGGGCCTCTATCCGCTGATGTTGATGACGGTGCGGCTGTTCGGCGGTCGCATGATGGGCCAGCAACGGCGCCTGCAGGAATCGCTGGCCAGCCTCAGTGACCTGATCCAGGAGGACATCTCCGGGATCGGGGCCATCAAGATCTATGGCCAGGAGGCCACGGAACAAAAGGCCTTCGCCGTCCGCAACCGCGCTTACCGCGATGCGGCCCTGGGTTTAGCCCGTTCCCGCAGCACCCTTTTCCCGCTTTTGGAGGGTATTTCCTCCATCAGTCTGCTGTTGCTGTTGGCCCTTGGCAGTGGCCAGCTGGAGCGCGGCACCCTCACCATCGGTGATTTGGTGGCCCTGGTGCTCTTCGTCGAGCGGTTGGTCTTTCCCACCGCCCTGCTGGGTTTCACCCTCAACACCTTTCAGACTGGCCAGGTAAGCCTGGAGCGGGTCGAGGCCCTGCTCAACCGTCGCTCCTCGATCACTTCCCCGGCCCGCCCCCAGCGGCCCCCGGAACCTGCCCAAGGGGCCGTGCAGGCGGTGGGCCTCACCGTTCGCTATCCCGACGCCCAACGCCCCGCCCTCGACAATCTGCACTTCACCCTGGCGCCGGGCGAACTGGTGGCTGTGGTGGGACCGGTGGGCTGCGGCAAAACCACCCTGGCCCGTGCGCTGGGACGGCTGGTGAATGTGCCGGAGGGTCAGCTGTTCTTTGATGGGGTCGACATCACGGCCCTGGATTTGGGCAGCCTGCGCTCCCGGGTGGCCCTGGTGCCCCAGGAGGGTTATCTGTTCACCTGCAGCCTGGCGGACAACCTGCGTTATGGCGACCCCGAAGCTTCCCAGGGACGGGTCGAGCGGGCGGCCCGGGAGGCCCGGCTCGAGGCCGACATCCGCGGCTTCCCCGACGGCTACAACACCCTGGTGGGGGAACGGGGCATCACCCTCAGCGGCGGTCAGCGCCAGCGCACGGCCCTGGGCAGGGCCCTGCTGGTCGATGCGCCCTTGTTGGTGCTTGACGATGCCCTGGCCAGTGTGGATAACAACACCGCTGCGGCCATCCTGCGGTCGGTACGCGAGCAGGAACGGCGCACGGTGTTGATGATTAGTCACCAGCTTTCCGCTGCTGCCGCCTGCGACCGCATCCTGGTGATGGAAGAGGGGCGTTTGGTGCAGCAGGGGCACCACCGGGACCTCGTGGCGGTGGTGGGCCCCTACCGGCGGCTGTGGGAAAGGGAGCAGGCCGAACGGCTAGAGCCGGTCTGAGGCTGGCCCTGTCTGCCTAGGGTTAGATCAAGTCATTGTTTCGCCGTGCTCGGACTTTTCTCGGGATCAGGCCAAGGTGCCCTGGATCGCCAGGCCTCCCAGGAGCGCATGCATGCGGTGCTGGGAACCCCCATTGATGCACCAGCCGGATCCGGCCAGGGGGAGGTGCTGTTTGGTTGTGGCTGTTTCTGGGGTGCGGAAAAGGGTTTCTGGCGCCTCCCCGGGGTGGTGACCACGGCGGTGGGATACGCCGGTGGCGCCCTCGCCCAACCCACCTACCAACAGGTTTGTAGTGGCCGCAGTGGCCATGCCGAGGTGGTGCGGGTGGTCTGGGACCAGGACAAGGTGCACTTCAGCGATCTCCTCAAGCTTTTCTGGGAGTGCCACGACCCCACCCAGGGGGATCGCCAGGGCAACGACCGTGGCAGCCAGTACCGCTCGGCGATCTTCGTTAATGATCCCCAGGGGTTGGCCCTGGCCCAAGCCAGCGGCGCCCAATACGGCCGTCAGTTGGCGGCCGCTGGCTTTGGACCGATCACCACGGAGATTCGGGCCGATGTCGCTTTCCATCCGGCGGAGACTTATCACCAGGAATATCTCGCCAAGCCCGGCAGTCGGCCTTACTGTTCGGCCCAACCCACCGGCGTTTTGTTGGCTGAGTTTCCTGGCTCCAACTATAGACTATCGCCTGCAGTTTGGAGCCATTTCGATTGGAGCGTGGCCCATTGTGTGTTGCGCGGCGACAACGCCCCAATCGTTCTCAGCTGAGATGCCTTTTTTGGCTTCGGCTTTGGCCCTGCGCTCGCTCGCACTTCCATGGCTGAGTCTGGTCCTGGCGGTGCCAGCTCCCTTGGGGCTGGCGATCGATTCGCCGTGGTGGGAAAATTACGATCGGAAGGATCAATTTCGTTGTGATCAGCAGCAGGTACTGGTGCTTGAGCGCAATGATTCTCAGGCGTCTATTCTGATGGGCGGCCAACGCACCACCCTGTTTCGCGATCGGCTGGTAGAGAATGGCCTCCGTTACAGAGGCGAGGGATTGATGGTGCGTCTTCAGGGGGATGAACTCCAACTCGAGCTGACCCAGCCCATGCCCACTCTGATTCATTGCCAACGAACCGAGAACGTATGACTCCCCTACCGGATCGAGTGGTGATTGTGGGACTGTTGATCACGATCGGGCTTTGTTTTGCCATGGCCTTCTGGTATGCCCGACTCCATCCGCCCCTGGCGCCCCCCCTGCTTTGGCGCGATAGCCCGACCCTACGCGGCGGCTCCCTGCTCTGAATGTCCTCCCAAGATCCACCGACGGACCCTGAGCCCCGGCAGCTGCATCCGCTGCCCCGTGGGTTGGTAGAGCTTTACGGCTTGATGGCGGTGCTGTTTGTGCTTGTGCCGGAATGGATGGCGGGCGGGGCGCTGTTCGGGTTTCGCGATGGTCGCCAGGGGTCCGAATTGCCGGTGCCCTCCGGGGCTTGGCGCCGTTTGCCGGAACTGAGGCTGGCGACGATGGGCTTGGCGGACCTGCGCCGTCTGGCCCGCCATCACGGGATCTCCGGCTATGCCTCCCTCAACCGCGAACGGCTCACGGCCCAGTTGTTGCTGCGGTTGAAACAGCGTTCCCCTGAGGTGAGTGACCTGCTGTGATAAGTTCGATTCTGCCGGGGCGTAGCGCAGCTTGGTAGCGCACCACTTTGGGGTAGTGGGGGTCGTGGGTTCGAATCCCGCCGCTCCGATTAACCGGTTTTGATCGTTTTTTTGGAACCGCTCTTTTCCTCAGAGCGGTTTTTTTATGGCCTTTTGGCTCCGTCCATTGAGATAGGGCGAAGCGTCTTGATTGCCGATCTCACTGCAGTCTTGTCACAACATGAAAACGTTCCAGCCAAAGGTTCACCCGGCGCCGCAGTTTCGGGGGGACCTCTTGCACCACCTGCAGCAGTTCAGCCGCTCCAAGCCGTTGCAGAAACCGGGCATCTTCTGACCAGAGCGCTTCGGCCTCCCGAATTAACCACGCCCAAGTGCGTACCGATTGCCAGCGTTTGATGCGCTTGCTGACCGGATCCCAGCCGGGAGCACTTGGGGAAGTCGCGCTTGTTTTCATTCCAAAGGATCAACTGTTTCCAGCATGTCCATGGCAACCCGTCAGGGCCCGAACATCCTGAAGGACTTCCTAGATAGGGAGAAAAGTGTGCTATCAGGCCGACTGGGGCCAATTCGGGTCCTGTTCCGCCTCCGCAAGCAGCACTTCGAAGGGCAGCTGGTCCCGTTCGTCCTCCGTTAGTCGTTTGGACCAGGCCCCTTGGACGGCCTCATTCCAGCGGAAACCGGTCTCCTTGGCTAAGTGCCTCTGGTCGTAGGGAAGGCGGGCTCGGTACAGTTTTCGCGGCAACAGGGCCTGTTGCAGCAAGGTTTCCAGTTGCTCCTCCCGCTCAAACACCTGGGCGATGTAGATGCAATCGGTCAGAGCCCGGTGCGCTGCCCAGACTGGCACCCCATAGGCCAGGGCCAGATCCCGCACCGATGGGGTGGCCCGCAGATGGCGTTCCGCTGGCCAGCGAATGTCCTCCATCGAGCAGAGCCAGGGCCTCTCAAGGTCGGGCAGCTCCTCACGGCCAAACCACTGGCGATCGAAGGCGGCGTTGTGGGCCACCAACACCTCGGCGGCGGTAGCCATCGCTTCCAGGCAGGCCAAGGACTGCTCACGGGGTTGCTCCAGCCGGGTGACTTCGGCGGCGATCCCGTTGACCCGTTGGGCAGGATTGCTGCTGCAGGGAAGCAAAAAGGACACCTGGCTGAGCACCGCCCGGCTGGGCACATGAAACAGCACAGCCCCCACTTCGATGCAGCGGCCCCTGGCCGGCGAAAGTCCCGTCGTCTCCGTATCCACAATCAAGAGCCGCTCGGGGCAGGCAGGCAGGCCACGGGGGGCAGGACTGGCGAAGCTCGGCAGGCTGATGGTCTGGGGCTGGGGGAGACCAGGGGACTCGGGCAAGGGAACGACGGTGCTGGCGGCGGCCCCGTTGATTGGGGCCTGTGGGGCGGTGGCCTCCCTTGTGGCGGCGGCCGCCCCAGCAGCAGGGTTGTGGCGATGGCGTTTGGGGGTTGTCGCTTTCGGAGTACCCGACTGGGCCGGGGCTGCACTCGGCGCCACGCCCAGGAGATCACCCTGTTCCCAGAGGCTGGCAGGCTCGGGCATCGCCGCATCTAGATCTGTTCCCATGTTCTCAGGTCGTGCCAGGCACCCGGTGCTGGCTGGCTGGCTTGCCTAGGCTGGCTTGAGCGAACCTTGCAGTCCCCATGGCCCCCGCCCTCTCCGCCGGTGATCGCGCCCCCCTTGTGGCCCTGCGGGATGCCGGTGGGGTCGAACGCCGCAGCGACCAGTTGGCGGGCCAGGCCCTGGTTCTGTTCTTTTATCCCAAGGACGACACCCCGGGTTGCACGATGGAAGCCTGCGCCTTCCGCGACAGCTACGCCGATCTGCAGGCCCTCGGCGCCGAGGTTTGGGGGGTCAGCGGCGACGACGCTTCCAGTCACCAGCGCTTTGCTGCCAAGCATCAACTGCCTTATCCGTTATTGGTGGATTCGGGCAACCAGCTGCGGCGGGCCTTTGGCGTGCCGGCGGTGCTGGGGTTGCTGCCCGGGCGGGTCACCTATGTGATTGATGGCCAGGGCGTCATCCGCCATGTCTTCAACAACCTTTTGGATGGACCGGCGCACCGCCGTGAAGCCATTGAGGCCCTGAAAGCTCTGGAGACCCCTGGAACCAGCGGTGGCTGAGCAGCCCCCCACCTGGCGCCAGCGGGGTCCCCTGTGGTGCCTGGATCCGTCCCCCAGGCCTGGTTCGGCCGGTTCACCCCCTTCAAGGCGCTTGGAGTTCATCGGGGGCACCTACCTGGCTGCCACACCCCACATCAGCTATCGGCGACTGCTGGAATCCTGCGTCCAGCGCGGTTGGGCGGTCCGCGCCTGGAGCTTTGTGCCCGGCTTCGATCACCAAAGCCAGGCCAATGACGCCTGGCGGTTGTTTCGCGCCGATCGGCTGGCCGAGGCCCGGGCCGCCGGGGAGCCGGAAATGCGAACGCGGGTGCTGCGGCTGGGCCACAGCCTGGGCTGCAAGCTGCACCTACTGGCGCCCGACGCCGGTCGGGGGGCGCGGGGGCTGGTGGCCCTGAGCTTCAACAATTTTTCGGCGTCCCGCTCGATCCCCCTGTTGAGCGAGATGGGAGAGCAGTTTGGCTTCCGCAGCGAATTCAGCCCTTCACCGGCGGAAACCCTGCGCCAGATTGCCAGCGGCTATCGCCAACCCCGCAACCTGCTGGTGCGGTTTCGCCGCGACGAGCTCGACCAGAGCCCCCGCCTGTTCGACACCCTGCGCGACCGCAAGGACGATGCCAGCGAATTGCTGGAACTACCCGGTGACCACCTCACGCCGGCCAGTGCCGGCCTGCGCAAGCAGTTTTTGGGCGACTGGGCTGATGATCCGGCCCGCCAACGTCAGATCGATCGGTTGGCCGAGACCATCGTGCGTTGGGGTGATCACAATGCCGTCAAAAGTGATTGACGCCGCCCCCTTGGTGCCACACCCTGGGAACGTTGCCATGACGATTTCATGTCTGAACTGATTGATTCTTTTAGGAGCGCCTGGCAGAGGAGTTTTGATTTCGAGGGACGCTCGCGCCGGCCAGCATTCTGGTGGTTCACCCTGGCAAATTTCATTATTAGTCTTGGCCTGATATTATTGAGTGGAATCTCTAATATCTTCGGTTGGATTTACTCTATTTATGCCCTCGTTGTCCTGTTGCCCACCCTGTCGTTAAGTGTCCGTCGCTTGCGTGATGGTGGTAAGCACTGGGCCTGGATGTTCATCACCTTGATTCCAGTGGCCGGCACGATCTGGTTCATCTATCTCATGTGCCAGCCCACGGCCGGTGTCTTGCCCCCAGGCCTCAGCTGAGGCGCCGCTTGCCCGACTCAGACCCGCAATGCATCCAGCACCGATCGATCTTCGAGGGTGCTGATGTCGCCACTCACCTCCTGGCCGGCGGCCAGGGAACGTAAGAGCCGGCGCATGATTTTGCCGCTGCGGGTTTTGGGCAGGGCATCGGTGAAACGAATTAGATCGGGCCGGGCAATCGGGCCGATTTCCTGACCCACGTGGCGGCGCAATTCGGCTTCAAGGGCGTCATCGCCGCTGCGGCCCCCCTCCAGGCTGACAAAGGCCACAATGCCTTCGCCTTTGAGGTCGTCGGGCCGGCCAACCACCGCCGCTTCCGCCACTGCGGGATGGCTGACCAGGGCTGATTCGATCTCCATGGTGCCCAGGCGATGGCCGGAGACGTTGATGACATCATCCACCCGGCCCATGACCCAGAAGTAGCCGTCCGCATCCCTGCGGGCCCCGTCGCCGGCGAAATAAATGTATTCCCCGTTAATCGGTGGGATGTGCTCCCAGTAGCTCTTGCGGAAGCGTTCGTGGTCGCCATGGACGGTGCGCATCATGCCCGGCCAGGGCCGGCGCACGGCCAGGTAGCCCCCCTGGTCGACCCCGACGCTGCGCCCTTCCAGGTCGACCACATCGGCGGCGATGCCGGGCATCGGCAGGGTGCAGGAGCCTGGTTTGGTGGGCGTGGCCCCTGGCAGGGGGCTGATCATTACGCCGCCGGTCTCCGTTTGCCACCAGGTGTCGACGACGGGGCAGCGGTTGCCTCCGATGACATCGCGATACCACATCCAGGCCTCGGGATTGATCGGCTCGCCCACCGTGCCCAGCAGCCGCAGGCTGGTCATGTCGGACTGGTCTGGCACGGTGCGGCCACTCTTCATGAAGGCCCGGATCGCCGTGGGCGCGGTATAGAAGATGGTGCAGCGATGCTTTTCGATCACTTCCCAGAAGGCCCCTGGCCTGGAGGGCCTCGGCGCCCCCTCGTACATCACCGTTGTGGCGCCGTTGGAGAGGGGGCCGTAAACGATGTAGCTATGCCCCGTGATCCAGCCCACATCGGCCGTGCACCAGTGGATGTCGTCCTCACGGATGTCAAAGATCCACTGGAAAGTTAGGTGGGCCCAGAGGTTGTAGCCCGCCGTGGTGTGGACCACTCCCTTGGGTTTGCCGGTGGAGCCGGAGGTATAAAGCACGAACAGCCGGTCTTCGCTGGCCATCGGTTCGGCTGGGCAATCCGGGCTCTGGCCATCGACCAGGTCATGCCACCAGAGATCGCGGCCCGGTTCCATGGCGGTGGGTTCGCCGGTGCGGCGCACCACCAGCACGTGCTCCACTGTGGGGCAGGATCCGCCGGCCAGGGCCGCATCCACCGCCGGTTTAAGGGCCACCGCCTTGTCCTTGCGGAAGCCGCCATCGGCGGTGATCACCGCCTTGGCGGCTCCGTCGATCAGGCGATCCCGCAGGGCTTCGGCCGAAAAGCCACCGAACACAACCGAGTGGGGGGCCCCAATGCGGGCGCAGGCCAGCATGGCGATGGCTGCCTCGGGCACCATTGGCATGTAAAGGGCGACCAGATCTCCCTTGCCAATGCCCAGGCTGCGCAGGGCATTGGCGGCCTTGCTGACCTCGGCGTGCAACTGGCGATAGGTGAAGCGGCGCACGTCCCCCGGCTCCCCCTCCCAGATCAGGGCCAACTTGTCGGCCCGGGGGCCCTCCAGGTGGCGATCAAGACAGTTGTAAGAAAGATTGGTGGTACCCCCCTCAAACCAGCGGGCGGAAGGAGGGTCGCTCCAATCGAGCACCTTCTCAAAGGGGGTGAACCAGTGCAGCTCCTGGCGAGCCCGGGCCCCCCAGAAGGCGTCGGGATCCGCCTCCGCTTCCGCCACCAGGGCCCTGTAGGCCTCGATCGAGCCGATGCGGGCCTGTGCTGCAAAGGCGGCCGCTGGATCGAAGCGACGCTCTTCGTGCAGCACCGATTCAATGGTGGCGGACGCGGCGGCCGCGGCCGCGGGGGCGTCTGGGTAGGGGAGGGCCTCAGCCATGAATCACATTGCGCTGTGAAGCAGTCAAGCGCAGGGGCTGTCCCGGTGAAACGATAGGGGGTGGCCCCTGCTCTTTTTTCCATGCCCGCCTGGCTGGTCATCGCTGCCTGGATGGTGCTGGTGATCCTTGTTGTTACCCCCAGTCGCCGGGAATTTCGCTGGTTTCTGCAGTTGCGCCGGCCCCGCTGGCTTACCTTCGAGCGCTGGATTCCGGCCATCTGGGTGGTGATCTACTTCTGTTGTTATGGCTCGGCCCTCAAGGCCTGGTCGGCTAGCAGCAGCGGCACGCTCTTGGCCGCCTACCTCGTGCTGTTGGTGTTGGTGCAGAGTTACACCTGGGTGATCTGTCGCACCCGTCGCCTGCGCAACGGCACGTTGGTTGGGCTGGCGGGATGGCTCTGGGGGATGCTGCTGGCCGGGGCCCTGCTGCCCGTCAGCAGGCCGGCGGCCCTGTTGTTGGTGCCCTTTCTGCTCTGGAGCCCGGTGGGCACCTTCGTGACCTTCCGCATGGAGCGGCTCAACGATTAAATCCCGTGCCTGACCCGGCCCAAACGCCGCCGCGACGGCTGGGGGCCATCAGGGGTGCTGATCCACCCTTGGCAATTGCTGGTGGCGAGGCTAGTCATAAAGAAGAAGCGCGATGGGCCATGCAGGAGGAATCACCCGTAACCCCACTGGCAGCCCCCAGCCTGGATGAACGGGGAATGCTTTCGTATGCGGGCACGGACGGTCGGCGCTACGTCTTGGGTCTCCCCCCCGAGATTGACGAGGCCCGCATGGAGCAGGTGATGACGACTCTGCGGGGCGGTGGCGACCTGTTCCTTCAGATTGAGTCCTTGTGCCACCGCTGGATTCAACAGGTGAGTGGTCCGGATCTGAATCAACATGACGCCCTGGTTCTACTGCTCTCCACCTTGGAAACGGCCCTGGAAGACCGCTACCCAGAGTTGGAATAGGGGGTCTACCCAGCCAGGATTCCATCACGACAGGCTGGAACCATGAATCGACCCGCCGCCTGCCTGTTTGATCTGGATGGATTGCTCCTGGATACCGAGCCCCACCACGCCAGGGCCTGGAGCCAGGCGGCGACCCGTTTCGGCCTCTTGCTCTCCCCCGACCAGCTCTTGAGTCTGCGGGGCCGTCGCCGTAGCGATAACGTCGACCAGGTGCGCATCTGGATCGCTGAGGCGGGCCTGGCTGTGCCCAGCGCTGCCGAATTGCTGGCCGTGCAGCAACCCATCGCCATCCGTCTATTGCGGGGCGCAGCTCCCATGCCTGGCGCGCGCCGTTTACTGGAGCGCCTCAGGGACCTGCAGGTGGGCATGGCCCTGGTCACCAGCAGCGGCCGCGATGCGGTTGAACGCAAGTGTGCTCCCCATCCCTGGCTGGAGATCATCAGCGAGCGGGTCCTGGGGGATGATCCGGAGCTGGTGGCTGGTAAGCCGGCTCCGGATCCATTTTTGTTGGCGGCCCGGCGCCTGGGGATCGCCCCTGGCAGCTGCTGGGCTTTCGAGGATTCCCTGGCCGGGGCCCAATCGGCCCGGGCCGCCGGTTGTGTGGTCCATGTGGTTCCGGGCACCGCCCTGCCAGCGGCCGCCCTCCATGAACTGCAGGCCACCGCCGATACCGTGCTGGGGAGTCTGGAGGACCTACGCCTGGACTGATTTGCCCGCGAGGTCTTAGTAAAGCCGACTCAGGACGAAATCAGGCAATGCCCTGAGGGCGCCGCGGGCTTCCGAGGGAGGCAACCAGTCGATTGCGGTTTGGGCTTGGCGGGCAAAGCCCTCAGCTAATTGGCGCGAACGGGGAATGGCCTCGCAATCGCGCACCAGGGAGAGGGCCTGCTCAAGGTCACCTTCATTGCAGAACTCGCGCTCGATCAGGCCGGCCAGGGCGGGCCGCTCTTCGAGGGCATAGAGCACTGGTGCGGTCAGGTAACCGGTAGCCAGGTCGCTGGCGGCCGGCTTGCCCAGTTCCTGGTCGCTGCCGGTGAAATCGAGGATGTCGTCGACCACCTGGAAGGCCAGGCCCAATTGTCGGCCGAACTGGTAGAGGCTGTCGAGCCGCTCGGTCTCAAGACCGGAGAGCACCCCGCAGGCGCGGGCGCTATTAGCCATCAGGGAGGCGGTTTTGCAATAGCTCTTATCGAGGTAGGTCTCGAGGCTTTGGCCGGTGTCGTAGCGGAACAGCCCCTGGCGAACTTCGCCTTCGGCCAGGTCCATGATCACCCGCGACAGGAGCTTTACCACCTCGAGGTCGTCAAGGTTGGCCAGGTGCCAACTGGCCTGGGCGAAGAGAAAATCACCGGCCAAGACGGCCACCCGGTGATTGAACCGGCTATGGACCGTGGCGACGCCGCGACGGGTGGCGGCCTCATCCACCACATCGTCATGAACCAGGGAGGCCGTATGGATCATTTCGGTGATCTCGGCCAGGCGCCTGTGCCGTGCACTCAAGCTGCCGTTGGCAGCAATGGCTTTGGAAAGCAACAGCACGATGCCGGGCCGCAGCCGTTTGCCCCCAGCGGCAAATAGATGTTCGGCCGCCGCCTGCAGGATGGGATGGCCTGCCCCAATGAGACTGCGTAGTTCGGCCAGAAGGTTGTCCAGGTCGGACTCAACCGGCTGTAGCAGCTCTGCAACCGTGGTCACGACTCCTCCCAGACGTGAGGATCCTAGAAGCCCCGCACTGGTGACTGGAGGCTGACGCTGCGAACCAGGGGCTCCGATCCCAGCCAGCCGGTGGCGGCGACGGCAAAATCGTGGGCCGAGCCGGTGACGCAGAAGCGGGTGTGCTCCATGGGAGGGGGGAGGGGTACCCCCTGGCTTTCCCGTTCTGAGGGATCCCCCAGGCTGGTGAGCAGGGGGCCGAGCCGTCGTGCTACGGCGGCGGCGGGATCCAGCAGCCGGACCCCCACCGGCACCAATTCCTTGAGCATCGGGCGCAACATCGGGTAGTGGGTGCAGCCCAGCACAATCGCTTCCACCCGGGCCGCCAGCAGCGGTTCGATATGGGCTTGGGCCGCCGCCCTCAGCTCCGGTCCGTCGAGAATGCCGGCCTCAATCGAGGGCACGAAACTGGGGCAGGCGATCTCAAGCACTTCGGCCTCGGGCCTCACCGCCTGGATGGCCCGCCGGTAGGCCCCGCTGGCCACGGTTGCGGGGGTCGCCAACACTCCTACCCGGTCGGAGCGGATCTCGGCGGCCATGCTGTCGATCAGGCCGAGCACGGGCACGCCCGATTCGGCGACGGCCACGTCGAACGCCACGGCATTGGAGGTGTTGCAGGCCATCACCAGTACCCCTACCCCTTGATGCCGCAGCCAATGGGCCACCTCCGCCGCGATTTCCCGTAGATCGGCACAGGAGCGCTGGCCATAGGGCACTCGGGCCGTGTCGCCCAGATAGAGACAGCGGCTATGGGGATAAAGAGCGTGGATCTGGCGCAACACGGTCAGGCCGCCGAGGCCGCTGTCGAACAGTCCGATGAGAAGGCTCAAGAGGATTGCGTCAGGAAGGACAGGATGCCGGCGGCGAGGGCCTGGGCCAGCTGGCGACGGTAAGGCCTGCTGGCCAACCGCGGGGCGTCGACCTCGCCGGTGACGAAGCCCATTTCGATAAGGACCGAGGGCATCACCGTGCGGCGGATCACGAAAAACCGACCCGGACGGGCTCCCCGGTCGGGGGTGCCGGGGGAGATCGCCATAAGACGTTGCTGCAACGCATCGGCCAGGCCGTAGGACAGTCCTCCCTCGTAATAGAACGTCTCGATGCCGTTCACATCGGGACGATCCATGTTCAGGGCGTTGGCGTGCAGACTGACAAATAGGTCGGCCTGGCTGCTGTTGGCTAGATCCACCCGGAGGGGCAGGTCCACATCCACCTCCGAGGTGCGGGTCAGCAGTACCTGGACCCCCCGGGATTGCAGCAACCTGGCGGTCTGGAGGGCCACATCCAGCACGACGTCGGTTTCCCGCAGGCCCTGGATGCCGACGGCCCCGGGGTCAGGGCCGCCATGGCCGGGATCGATCACCACCCGGTAGCGTCCTCGGCGCAGACGGGGCAAGGGGGTTAGGGCCAGGTTGTTCTGGCCCCGGCTGACGACAGGGCTGGGGCGGGGGGGACGCAAGTTGCGAGCGGCCTGGGCCGGCCAGGCCCAGGCGGGACTGTCCAGCTCACCTTCCCCCAGAATGGGCAGGCTCCTGGGGGGAAACTGGCGCAGATCCATGCGCCAGCGGTCCCGGCTGGTGCCTATAAGGCGCAATTGGCGCGGATCGAGCCGCAAGCCGACTCGGAATTCGAGCACCAGCCGGGTGGTGTTCTCGTCGGGCTGGCCGACCCGCACTTCCTGCAGCAGGCCGGCACCGGTCAGGGAGCGACGCCGCAGCGGGGCTCCGGGCAGGTCGAACCAGATACGCGGCCCAGCCCCCTGGCGTCCTTCCTCGTAATAGGCCCGCACCGGTGTACCCGGGGCGGTGCGCAATTCGATGCCCCGATCCGGGCTGACGCGCCAGGCCGAGAGGGTGCTTCCTGCCAAGACAGGCGCAGGTCCCGCTACGGCAGCGATGATGGCGCTGGCCGCCCAGAGGCTACGGAGTTGCCCCCGAGAGGATCGACGCGGGGGGTACATGGGGCTTCTGGAGCCTGTTTTGATCGCTGCCTCGCCCCCCATCAGGCGCTCAGAACAACGTCGGATGTCGATGGCGCAGGCTGGGCATCTGTTGCCGGACCCGTTCGCTGTGGCCGGTGTCGATGGGCCCCACGGCGAGCCCCGGTGCCAGCCCGGCATCCGCCAGCACCGTTCCCCAAGGATCAATCACCAGGGCATGGCCATGGGTCTGGCGACGGCCGTAATGGAGGCCGGTCTGGGCGGGGGCCACCACGTAGGCGGTGTTCTCAATGGCCCGGGCTTGGAGCAGCACCTGCCAATGGTCCTTGCCGGTGTAGGCGGTGAAGGCGGCGGGCACCATCAGCACTTGGGCGCCGGCGGCAGCCAGGTGGCGGTAGAGCTCCGGGAAGCGGACGTCGTAGCAGATGGAAAGGCCGACCCGGCAGAGGCCGGGCACATCCACCACGGGCGGCAGCTCTTGGCCCGGCCGCACGGTCGCCGATTCCCGGTAGGTGGTGCCATCGGGAATGTCGACATCGAAGAGATGGATTTTGTCGTAACGCGCCAGTAACTGGCCTTCGGTGCCCACTAGTTCGGAGCGATTAAAGGTGGCACCCTCGCCGGCCGGCACCGGAAAGCCTCCCCCCAGCAGGGTCACCTGATAGCGACGGGCCATCGTCACCAAAAAGCGACTGCAGCGTTCGGCCAGGGTCGGAGCCAGGTCGAGCCGCGTTTGGTCGGCTCCCATAAAGGCGAAGTTTTCAGGAAGACCGACCAGCTCGGCGCCCCGGCGGGCGGCGAGTTCGATCTGCTCTTCCGCTGCGGCCAGATTGGCGTCGGGATCCGGTGTGCTGGTGAGCTGGAGGGCCGCCGCCAGAAAACTGCTCAACGTCTCTCATTCGCATGCCTCCGGCAGACTTTAGGGGTCGCCCCAGGCCCTGGCCAGCTCCTTACCGGACTCTCTGCGCCCCGGGGCTTCAGCTGGCCCGCAGGACCCCCGCTTCGGCCTGCATCGGCACGATTTCCAGGCTGTCGACCGCAGCGCAGCAGGCGAAATCGGCGTCATGATCGCCAAGGCCCATCAGCCGTTGGCCGTGGCTGGCGGTCCTCAGGCAGCCCTCGGGGTCCTGGGACCACTGCTGCCAAAGGGCCAGGGCGGCGACCATCTCGTCGTTGCCGTAGCGAAGCTCCAGCTTGGGATTCCGGGCCAATTGCTGCAGGGCGGCGGCCACGGCTCCTGCCGCCAGGCTGTCCTCCAGGGAGTAATCCCCCTCCCAGCCACTGCCGACGATCCAGACCCGCTGGCTACCCCGCTCGATCAGGCGCTTGGCCACGGCCCGGCGGTTGGGCAGGCAGGCGGTGAGCAGCAGAGGCACGGCGCCGACAGCCGCCAGGGAACGGGTGCCGTTGGTGGTGCTCATGAAGATGCGCTTGCCCCCCACCAGCTCGGCAGTGACCGCCAGGGGGGAGTTGCCCAGGTCGTAACCGCTGACGCGCTGGCCCCCGCGCTCTCCCGCCCGCAGGCAGCGTTCTGGGGGCCAGGCGGCGGCCGCCGCCTCCAGCTGCTCCAGGTTGGCGAAGGCCTGGATCGCTTCGGCACCGTTGTGGAGGGACCAGGCGATGGTGGTGGTGGCCCGCAGCACGTCGATCACTACGGCGGCATCTGGGCCCCCTTCGGTCGGGCCCAGCACCGGTGGCACCGTTTCGGAGGTATGGAAATAGTTGATTTGCATGCTGAACCGACTCGGCAACCGCGGCTGGTGTTGGCCAGTGTGTCAGCCGTTGTTGTTGGGGGTCAAAGGCAACGAATCTCTCGGAGGTTTACGGTCCGCCATTCGGGAGCCTCGGGAACCAGCTTGGAGCGCAGATGGGCCACCGCCAGTTGCTGAAGGGTGGGGTTGAGGCGATGCTCCGCCAAGGTTTCGATGTTGTGCTTCAGCTTGGCTTCAAGGGCCAGGGTGGGGTTGAGTCGGCTTGGGGGAAGGTTCCAGCGCAGGGTGAGATGGTTCTCCTGGCCGGCAACAACCCTGGACCGTTGGTTATGGGCTAACAGGGTCTGGCCTGTGGAGGGATCGACCAGCGTGGCTACGACGGAGAGGACTTCGCAGTCTTCACGGGTAAGAACATTCAGCGACAGACAGGTCTGGTCCGCCGTGCAGGAAGGACGATTCCAGAAGACCGGGCTGATCTTCGGTTGCCAGGCGCTGGTCCGATTCCATGCCCTGTAGGCGGCTGGGTTCCAGGTGTGCTGTTGCGGGCCAGTGGCGTCTACGAGCGCACGGGCAGCTGATGTATGGCTGATCAGGGGCAGGGGACAAAACGGGATGATGCCAAGGGCGACCAGACAGGCCAGCTGGACTGCCTGCAAGGGGCTTGGGGAGGAGTGCTGGCTTTGGATCGGCATTGGGAGTAATGAATTGAGGCGAAAATTAACCCGTAAAGGGTGTTTTACTAAATTTTTCCCATTTTACGTTGCTCTGGTGACTCTGCCGCACAAAACATCTCCACAGAGCTTGAAGTAGTGGCCTGGACTGGAATGTACCTAAAGTTACAAATCTGCCAGGCTCTGCGCCGGGTCAACGACTGAGGAAAATCAGGCGGATATAACTGGGTCATGGGCAAGAAAGTTAAAGAACGACATTTATGACCGAAAAAACTTCTCTTAAGGACCCGAACTCGCAAAAACCCCAAAAATTAGGGGGGTAATCTCGTGATCTTTCCTGACCCGGCTCGTCGGGTTTCCCCCTGGCCCCGCCACCGCCTAGGGCCCCAGCCGCCGGCGCGATGCGCCAAAGTGGTCGGGCACCGAGGGGCTTCAGCATGTCTGGAGTGATGGCGCAACAGGGCCGCGACCTGAGGGGATTCCTGCAGGTGTTGGAACGGCGCGGCCAACTACGACGCATTACTGCGCCGGTCGATCCCGACCTTGAACTGGCGGCGATCGCCGACCGGGTGCTGGCCCTGGGGGGCCCGGCCCTGCTGTTTGAGAATGTCCTTGGCTCGTCCATGCCGGTAGCTGTCAACCTGCTCGGCACCGTGGAGCGGGTGCTGTGGTCGATGGGCATGGAGCGACCGGAGGAACTGGAAGCCCTCGGCGAGCGCCTGGCCTTGCTCCAGCAACCTCGTCCCCCCAAGGGCCTGGCCGATCTGAAGCGTTATGGAGGCCTGCTCTGGGACCTGGCCCGGGCCCGGCCGGACCGGGATCTGACCCCCCCTTGCCGCCAGGTTGTGCTGCAGGGCGACCAGGTGAATCTGCACAACCTGCCCCTGCTTAGGCCCTGGCCGGGTGACGCCGGTGGGGTGATCACCCTGGGCCTGGTGATCACCAAGGATCCCGAAACCGGCACCCCCAATGTGGGTGTCTACCGCCTGCAACGGCAGTCGATCAACACCATGACGGTGCATTGGCTGAGTGTGCGGGGGGGAGCGCGCCACCTGCGCAAGGCGGCCGCCCTGGGCAAGCCCCTCGAAATCGCCATCGCCCTCGGGGTCCACCCCCTGTTGCTGATGGCCGCCGCCACGCCGATTCCGGTGCAGTTGAGTGAATGGTTGTTTGCGGGTCTGTATGGGGGCGAGGGGGTACGGCTGGCTCGCTGCAAAACCCTGGACCTGGAGGTGCCCTCCCACAGCGAATTGGTCCTTGAAGGCACGATCACCCCGGGGGAGGAGTTACCGGATGGTCCTTTCGGCGACCACATGGGTTTTTATGGCGGTGTTGAGGCCTCCCCCCTGGTGCGGTTCCACTGTGTGACCCACCGCCGCAACCCAGTTCTGCTGACCACCTTCAGCGGCAGGCCCCCCAAGGAGGAGGCGATGTTGGCCATCGCCCTGAACCGCCTGTATACCCCGATTTTGCGGCAACAGATCCCGGAGATCGTTGATTTCTTCCTGCCGATGGAGGCCCTCAGCTATAAGTTGGCGATTCTGAGTATTGATAAGGCCTATCCGGGCCAGGCGCGTCGGGCGGCCATGGCGTTCTGGAGTGCTCTGCCCCAGTTTACGTACACCAAATTTGTGGTGGTGGTGGATCAAACCATCAACATCCGCGATCCCCGCCAGGTGGTCTGGGCCCTCAGTTCCCTGGTCGATCCCCAGCGGGACCTGTTCGTGTTGGAGGACACGCCCTTTGACAGCCTGGATTTCGCCAGTGAGCGTCTCGGCCTGGGCGGCCGGCTGGCCATTGATGCCACCACCAAGGTGGGACCTGAGAAACGGCATGACTGGGGCCAACCCCTGGGCCGTGATGCCGCCATCGAGTCGCGGGTGGATCTGCGCTGGGCGGAACTGGGTCTGGCCGATCTGGGGGGTAGCGAACCGGATCCGGCCCTGTTCGGATACACCCTGGAGCATGTGCTGGAACGGCTGACCCTGGGGCGCCGGCCGGCCTGATGGCCAGCGGCCCCTCCTCCCCCCTACTGGGCCGCCAGGTGGTGCATGCCCTCAAGGCCCTGTTAGAGCTGGCGGAGGATGGCTCCCCCCGTTGGCGATCGGTGGCGTCCCTGGCGGGGTCCCAGGCGTTGCCGGCCCCGATGTTGGAGCAATTACTGCTGCGGCTGAGGCGCTCTGGTCTGTTGGAGGCCCGCCGCGGCAGGGTGGGGGGCTACCGCCTGGCCCGGAGCGCGCCCCTCATTTCCCTGGCCGAAGTGGTGGCGGCGCTGGAGCGGCAGCAAGGGGCCATGAATGGGCGCGACGAGCCTGCCAGCGCCACCGCCACCTTGACTGCTGCCGATCGGGTGGCCCAGTTGTTGGAGCGACGCCTGAGGGCGGCCCTGGAACGGGAGCTGGGGCAATGCAGCCTGGCCGATCTTCAGTACGACCTGCGCAGCGCCCAAGCCGTGCTCAGTGACACGGGCGGCATACTGCTGGGTTGAACGCAGGGGGGTCGTCAATGAAATTTGCAAAATTATCAGAAAAGTGAAAATATTTGAATTTTTTCATACTTGCTGCTAATTTGCTGGGTTGCTATGGGTTTTAATGAAAGACGAACTTTTTTCGTTTCTAAACGAGGTTTCGGCAGACGGGGAACTTCAGCAAGCCCTGAGAAGCATGAAATCCGCCCAGGAAATGAGGTGGTCTGGCTTTTCTGGACAGTCCCCATCGTTAACCTCTGAGGCGGGGCACCACCCCTGAAAGGGGGCTCCCACCGATGAGCAAGCGCCGAACCCACAGCCCCGAGTTCAAGGCCAGAGTCGCCATGGAAGCGATTAGTGGCC
>CAMCQR010000025.1 GCA_945877115.1 Synechococcus sp. UW140
GTAAAATCTTCCTTAACTTAATCAGTCTTTGAATCAGTTCAAGGCTGAAATTATGAGCCACCCTACCGGTGGCTTTTTTTGTGTGTTTTATTGGGCAAATACCTTGCAGGCTTGGGGCTCCCGGCGACACCTGAAGCCGTTCTGGCAGGGTTGATTTTGCTTAGGAAGGATATAAGCTGAGTTCCTCATAATTTTTAATTCCTATGTAATTGCCGTTATCTATCTCCGGATTGCCTTCCCTTTGGCTGAATAGGACCTTGAAACCAGCGCTTTTAGCGGCGCTAAGCTCGGACTTGCGATCACTGATAAAAACTATTTTCTCGGGATTGGTCCCTAGGGCCGTGGCAATGTTGGAGTAGCTTTGCTTGATATGCTTGCTTCCGCTATTGGTGTCAAACCATTGGTAAAAAAGGTTGCTTAGATCTCCATAGGTACTGTGTTGGTAGAGTAGTTTTTGGGCATTGATTGAACCTGATGAGTAAACTGAAAGTTTCAGTCCCGCATGATTCCAGCGCTCAAGGGCCTCTGGCACATCTGCATAAAGTGGCGCTTTGATGATCTTTTTATCGTAGCCTTGGCGCCAAATAAGTCCCTGAAGTTCTTTGAGAGGCGTTAGTTTGCGATCTTTTTTGATTAACCACGATAGGTATTTAACGGCGGATTCGTTGTTCTTTTTTAAATATTTTTGCCTTAGTGAAAGGGCCTCCGGATCGGTGTCTTGTTCCCAGGCATCAAAGGCTTGAGTAAGGAGATTCTGAACGATTGGATCCCCTGCCTGCTCAGCTAGGAACAGCGGTATTTGTTGATGTGCATAAGGGAAAAGGACTTCGCTGACAAAGCTCACAGGGCAAGTGGTCCCCTCGATATCGAGCAGCACATGTTGGAGGCCTGTGATAGTGATCATGTCGTTGTCACCATTCCGTTGCCAAGGTTCCTCAGTAGGAGCTCGCGCCAGTGCTGTTCTAGCAAAAACTCCAGGATTTCAAGATGGCGCTTGGCCATGGTCAGGTCATCTCCCCAGGCGTAAAGGCCATGGCCACTGATTAAGATTCCAAAGGGTGCTTCGATTAAAGGGCCCATGGCTCGTTGGCTGAGACGCGCTAAATCCTGATCATTAGGGAGTACAGGAATTGCTATTTGTTGCTCATGACTATCGATCCCTTGCAGTCCCTTCAGCATTTCCAGCCCTTTGATGGTCAGTTGCCATCCCTCCGCTTCGAGGGGATCTCCCTTGAAGTTAGCGAGGCGGGAGAGCAGTGTCGCCGCCTGGGAGTGGGTATGCAGCACAGCTCCTGCTTCCCTTTGGGCCACGATTGCCAGATGCAGCAGCGTTTCGGCACTGGCTCGCCCTTTGCCTTCGATCACCTCTGCTTTGCCGTTGACCACGATCAGATCGCAGGGCTTCAACCCACCTTTTTCCACACCACTGGGAGCCATCAACAGGGCTAGGGGTTGGCGCCGCAACACACAACTGAAGTTGCCCCCGGTGCCATCACACCAGCCCCGCCGATCAATCGCCGCCATTACCTCACAGAGCCCCTGGGCCAGATCGTTCTTTGGGTCGGGAGCTTCCGTTGACGTGGCCGTCACAGGACTTGCTGGCAGGGGATCTCTACTGAGTTAAGCGCCTCGCCCATCCCGGATCATGGGTTGTCACCGACTTGCCCTTCAGGTTTGACATTGGCTGCACCAATGGCTGCTGCGTCCCCCCAAGCGTTGCCGTTGGATTGGATTACCGCAAAGGCGGCAGGGTTGACCTGAGCGCCGATAGACCCAGGCTTGGCTGCCGTAATTGCCATTGAGCCCTTTGAGGTCCCTGAAATCGCTGAAGGTGGTGCCTCCCGCGCCGATGCTGGCCCTCAACACCTCCACAAGGCACGCTTGCAATTGGGTCAACCGATCGATGGATAGGGAACCACTGGGGGTATCGGGTCGTATGCCGGCGGCAAATAGGCTCTCATCGGCATAGATATTGCCGACGCCAGCGATCAGTGACTGATCCAGCAGGGCATTCTTGATGGGTCTTTTGGATCCCTGCAGCCGCCTTCTGAGATACTCAGCCGTTGTCTGAGCATCAAAGGGTTCCGGGCCCAGGCGACCCAGACCTGTGATCACCTTTTCCAGGGGTGTGTGGGGTGGTACCCACCACATCTGTCCAAAGCTACGTGTATCGATGAAGCGCAGTTCATCCCCTGCTGGATTCCAGAAGCGGACGCGGGTATGGGGACATACGGGTGTCAGCTCCTGGATCCAGAGGAACTGCCCGGTCATCCTCAGATGGACCCCCCAATGACCTGCCTCGCTGCCGTCCCCATGGAACAGCTTGGCTGTCAGATATTTGCCCCGTCGCTGCCAGCCTTCAATGCGACAGCCCCCAAGAGCGAGCTCAAAGAGGGCTGGCTCCTGGGGGCTGGCGATCGCCCGTTGGCGAAGAACAGCAACCTTGGCGATGGTCATTCCTTGGGTTCTGGACTCCAGACCCAAACGAACGGTTTCAACCTCGGGTAGCTCGGGCACAGGGGTTGAGGTTCAGGCCCGACGGGAGCCTCAGGCTTGGACCAATTCGCTTTCGGCGAAGTTATTGGTATTGATGCCGCCTTCGGAGCCGCTGTAACCGTTGTAGTTCACCTTTTCAAAGCGAACAACCACGGGATAGCGAATCCCAGAAGTGTCGACGGATGCCACCGTGCCTACTTCGTTGTACCAATAGGACTCGGGACGTTTGATCCGTACTTTGTCGCCGCGGGAGATGGCCATCGCAGGGCTGAGGGTCGGGTGGCTTTCCGGTGAACATTACCCCTGAGTGGTGGCCTTGCCCCAAGGGGCGTCACGTTTCGTCGCTCGCCCGGGTGGCTTCCGGACCCAGGTGGCGCCGGCGCCCATGGCAGCATCCCAATCCATAGCCCCGTTGGCCCATGTCTGCCGTTGAGGCCCTCTCCGAGGCGCCGTTCATTCAGGAGAGTGGCGGCGAAGCCCCGCTCATCGACCTGGATCTGCCCGATCCGGAGCGCGATGACATCAGTGCGATGGAGTTTCTGGCCCGTCTTGAGGAGGCCTGGGCGGTCTGTGACCGATTTGATCTGCAGACCGAAATCTGGCGGGGCCGTATCCTCTGTGCCGTCCGCGATCGGGAGCGTCGCGGTGGCGAAGGCAGGGGCAGTGGTTTTCTGCAATGGCTGCGGGAACGGGAGATCAGTAAGACCCGGGCCTATGGCCTGATCCAGCTGGCGGAATCGGCCGACGGCATGCTTGGGGATGGCGTGCTCGAACTCGCCAGCGTCAACAAATTTTCTAAGCGTGCCTTTCTCGAAACCGCCCAAGCCGATCCTGAGGTGCGTCAGATGATCGGTGAGGCGGCCAATGGGGGCCAGCAGATCACCCGCAAGCAGGTTCGCCGTCTGACCGACGAGTTCACGGCGGCGACCAGCCCGTTGTTGCCCGAGGAGATTCGGCAGCGCACCGCCGAAAACCTTCTGCCCCCCCGGGTGGTGGCGCCCTTGGTCAAGGAGCTGGCCAAGTTGCCGGAAGCCCAGCAGGAGGATCTGCGCCGGGCCCTACGGGAGGAACCGGAACTGGATCGCATCAAGGATGTGACCCTCACCGCCCGCTGGCTCGACAAGGCGGCCCAGGCCGCTCTGGCCGTAAGGGCCTTCCAGCAGGGCAACCTGGATTTCGAGAAGGCGATTCAGGAGGCCCAGCGTCTCGATGCCCTGGGCCTCCTGGCCGACGCCGTGGGCCAGGCCCAGGCCCTCGAAAGTGCCGTTCTCAAATTGCACACCAGCTGGCGGCGGCTGGGCGGTCTCCAGGAACGCCTCTGGGTTGAAAGTGGCAGCAGCACGCCCCATCTGCGCGATCTGCTCACCGCTTTGCAGAGCCTCAGCGGCAGCACCTTGCGCGTTTCCCTGGGCGAGCTGGCTGGGGGGAAAAAGGTGCGTCTGCAGCTGGTGGAGGAGTCTGCCGATCAGCTGGATCCGCCGGCCCTGCCTTGATGCCCTGTTTGGCGCTGGCGCCTCGCTGGCCACAGGTGGTGGAGCGCTATGGTCCGGTGACACCATCACTGGGGTTGGCCGCCGGTGGATCGCCTCAGGCAAGCCCTTCAGGAGTCCTTCGGCTGGGACCACTTCCGCCCCGGGCAAAGGGAGGTGGTGGAGGCTCTACTGGCAGGGCAGGATTGTCTGGCGGTGTTGCCCACCGGGGCGGGTAAATCCCTTTGCTATCAGCTGCCTGCCGTGGTGCGTCAGGGGCTGGTGGTGGTGATTTCGCCCCTGGTGGCACTGATGCAGGACCAGGTGCGCCAGTTGCGGCGCCATGGCATCACTGCCGCCTGTCTGCACCAGGGGCTCGATCTGCAGCGGCGGCAGCAGCTACAGCAGGGCTTGAATGATCAGAGTCTGAGAGTTCTGTATCTCTCACCGGAACGGCTCCAGGTGGAGGTCACCCGCCGGCTCCTCGAAGAGGTCCACGCCACGGGGCGGTTGGTGGCCTTGGCGGTGGACGAGGCCCATTGCATCAGCGCCTGGGGCCATGATTTCAGGCCGCACTACAGGCGCCTCGGGGAACTGCGCCGCCTCTGCCCGGGGGTGCCGATGGTGGCCCTCAGTGCCACAGCGGCCCCCCAGGTGCGCGCCGACATCATTCGCCTGCTGCAGCTGAGTCGTCCCGAGGTGTTGGTGCGCTCCGCTCGCCGCAGCAATCTCACTTACACCATGAGACGCCGCTCAGAGGAGCCCTTGGCCGAGGTCTTGAAAGCTGTGGCCGAGGCCCGGGGCGCCGTGCTCATCTATGCCCGTACCCGACTTGCGGTGGAGGAATGGTCGACGCGGCTGGCCCAGGCGGGACTCGCCGCCATCCCTTATCACGCCGGCATGGATCCGGCCAGTCGCCAGTTGGCCCTGGAGCATTTTCAGAACCAACCGCGTCCGGTGCTGGTCGCGACCGTGGCCTTTGGGATGGGGGTGGATCGACCGGATGTGGGCCTGGTGCTGCATCTGACCCTGCCGGCGAGTGTCGAGGGGTACCTCCAGGAATCGGGGCGGGCGGGCCGCGATGGTCAACCGGCCCATTGCTTGGTGTTATTCGCCGCCGCCGATCGGGTCAGCCTGGGCTGGGCGATGCGGGCGGCGAGCCAGCAGCTGAGCGCCGCAGAGCGCCTGCAGGAGAGGGAGCGACTCGAACTGGCCCAGCGTCAGCTGCGCCGGATGGAGGCCGTGGCCGAGGGGCCGGGCTGCCGCGAGCAGGCCCTGTTGCTTGCCGTCGGCGAGCTTGCTCCCCCTTGTCACCGCTGCGACAACTGCCAGCGCCATCCCGCATCCGAGGATTGGTCTGAGCCCGCTGCCCGTGTCTTGGCGGCCTTGAATGGCGGACGGGGCAGGGACCTGCGCCAGCTGGTCGAGGGCTTGGCCCTCGACCATGGCCAAAATCAGGAAACCTGGGGCTGGTTGGCGCGGCGCCTGGTGCAGGAGGAGCTCATCCGGGAGAGCGATGATGGGCGCCAGCAGCTTTGGCTGCGCACGTTGGGCGAGAACTACTTGCGATCACCCTGGCCCCTGCGCTGGTCTGCATAAGAGGGGGATCCATGCCCCCCTCGGTCATGGGTGGCATGGCAGACCCTGGCCTCAGAGCCGACCCTGACGGCAGCGGTCGTTGACCAATTTGACCTCAAATCCGGCGCGGGGATCATCCCAGGTCTTCCAATCGCCGTTGGAGCTGGTGGCATTCATCTTGCGGGCGCTGCAGTTGATCGCCACATACAGCGTTTCACCTTTGCCGCTGATGGTGGGGGCCACCAGGCTGCCCCCCATGGGTTGCCAATTGGCCCAGTCCACTTGAAGGGGACCATAGGGACGCCAGTCGGTGCGGGTTGAAGCTTCCGCAGGCAAGACGGAAGTGACCGGTGCCTGGCTCGCCCGGGCCACGGTGGCCTGCGGTGCGGGAGTGGCGACGAAGGGTTTAGCCACCACCGGCTTCGCCATCGCGGTGGTCCCCGTCGCCGGCCGGGTCTGGGGAAGGGAGACCGTGCTGGCAGCAGCGGCCCGTGGATCGGCAGCAAGAGGAACGGCGGCCCGTGGAACCGCAGCGATGGGTGCCGCCACCACGGGGGCCGTTGTCGCCCTTGGGCTGCTTTCCACGGGGGTAGGGGCCACGGATCGGGTGGGGGGGGCCTCGGCGCTGGTTGATGGGTTGCCCTTGAGCCGCAGGCGCACGCCGACTTCGACGTGGTCGGGATCCTGCAGGCCATTGATGGCCACCAGACGGCTCATGGGCACGCCATAGCCCTCGGCAATGTTGGAGAGATTCTCCCCGGGTTGGACCACGTGCTCGCTGGCCCCCTTGCGGTAGCTGGAAGGGCCTTGAGCGGAGCGGGAGCTGCCCACGGCACTTCCCCTAACCCGCAGGGTGCTTCCGGTTTCCACATGGTCGGCTTTGCTGAGATCGTTCAGCCGCATCAATTCACTAACGCTCATGCCATGGCGATCGGCGATCTCCGAGAGGGTTTCGCCGTACTTGACGGTCACCTTGGTGGTCGTCTTGCTTGATGAGCTGCTGGATCCCTTGGCCCGGCCCGACGGGGAGACGGAGTTGGGCACGGTGAGTTTGCTGCCCGATTCCACGTGGTCGGGATTGGTAATGCCATTGAGCTTCATCAGACGGGCCGTGCTGATGCCCAGGCGATCGGCGATCTGGGAGAGGGTCTCCCCGGGCTGAACCGTGACTTCTGCCGCCAGGCCTGGAAGGGGCAACACCAAGGCAATGGCCAGGGCGGCAAGGCGGCGGCGCATGGATTCGCAAAGCAGTTGCCGGCACGTTAAGGGTCCTGCCGCCCCCTAACCAGTCCCCCCCAAGTCGGCGCCGGACCCCGGGCGCCTCTCACCCCAACAGGCGCCGGATTAGGGGAAGCTTGCCGGCATAGGGGGGATAGCGGAAGGGCAAGTCGAACCAGAACGAGCGACTCAGCACACTGCGCTGGTGGGAGAAGGTCTGAAATCCCGTTTCGC
Organism: Synechococcus sp. UW140; assembly: GCA_945877115.1. Taxonomy (GTDB): domain Bacteria; phylum Cyanobacteriota; class Cyanobacteriia; order PCC-6307; family Cyanobiaceae; genus Cyanobium. The sequence goes on from CAMCQR010000025.1 coordinate 6,996, forward strand.
CGTGATAAGAGCCAAGGCCACTTTCGCCCACCCCTCCGAACGGCAATTGCACCAGACCCGCCTGCATCACCACGTCGTTGAAGCCGACGCTTCCCGAGCTGGTGGTGGCCAGGAGTTGATGCCTCTCATTGCTATCGCCGCCGAAAAGGTATAGGGCCAGGGGATGGGGGCCCTGGCGCACCCGGGCCAGAGCGTCCTCCAGATCGTCCACCACAATCAGGGGCAGCAGGGGGCCAAAAATCTCTTCCTGCATCAACGGATCGTCCTCCGGTTGGTCGACGGCGATCAAGGTGGGTTCCATGCGGCGGCGGTGGCGATCACTGCCGCCCCCCAGCAGGATCTGGCCCTTTTGACGAGCTCCCGTCAACAGCCCTTCGAGCCGCTCAAATTGCCTCTCGTTGACGATCTGGCCGAGATCGCTGCTGGTGAGGGGATCCTGGCCATAGAGGTGCTCGATCTCCTTAGCGCACGCTTCGATCAGGGGGGCAACGGCGTCAGCCACGACGAGCAGATGGTCGGGGGCGACGCAGGTTTGGCCGGCATTGAGACCCTTGCCCCAGATCAGCCGCCGCGCCGTGGTTTGCGGGTCGGCTCCGGCCAGCACGATCGCGGGACTCTTGCCCCCCAGTTCCAGGGTTACAGGCGTCAGATGGCGGGCGGCTGCGGCCATCACCAGCCGCCCGACCCTGCTGCCACCCGTGAAAAAAATGTGATCGAACCTTTGCTCCAGCAGGGTGGCCGCCGCTTCCGCATCACCCACCACCACCTGAACATGGTTGGGATCGAAGTGACGGGCCACCGCAGCGGCCATCCAGTTGGCCGTATGGGGGGCGTGTTCCGAGGGCTTGAGTATGGCGGTGTTTCCCGCAGCCAGGGCGCTGACCAGGGGATGCAGGCACAGCTGCAAGGGATAGTTCCAGGGGCCCAGGATCAGAACGCAGCCGAGGGGCTCCGGATGGATGGCGGCCCGGCCCGGCAGCGCCCAGGCGGGCAGCCCCACGGAACGGGGACGCATCCAGCGCCGCAGGTGCCTGCGGGTCAGAGCCAGCTCCTGCCTCACGGCGACTAATTCGAACTGGGCCTCCAGTTCGGGTTTGCCGAGGTCAGCGGCCAAGGCGCTTCTGGCCTGGCTTTCCTCCACCTGAAGCAGACGCTGCAGGCGATCGAGCTGCCCAATCCGCCAGGCCAGCGAACGGCTCTCGCCACGCTGCACCAGGGCGCGCATGGTTTCAATCGCTGGCGCGAGTGTTGGGGGGCTGGGCAAGGGGACCATGGGTATCAGCCGCCATCGGTGGATGGGGCAAGGACTTTGGGGGTGCCACGAATCTGTCAGCCAAGGGGGCCTGGGGGCCCAGAGGTAGCCATGGCCACTGTCATGCTCTGCCACGATTTCTGCTCTGCGTCACCCATCCCATCGGAGGCCGACCTTTGGCTGACCCCGCTTTGCCCCTTCAGGATCCCGCCATGGTGACGGCACCGCCGGTGTTGCGGCGACTGGACCAGGCCCTCTTTGATTCGGTGGCCGCCGAGGCCCTCACCAGTCCGCGCCGGCGCCTCAACCACAACCTTCATCGCGCCCCGGACCTGGTGCAGCGCTTTCTGAACGTGCTGCAACCCGGCACCTATGTGCGTCCCCATCGCCATCTGCGCCCCAACCCCGGCGAGGGCTTCGAATGCTTTGTGGTGCTTCAGGGGGCCATCGGACTGTTGCTGATGGATGACCAGGGCACGGTGATCCAGGCCGAACGGCTGGAGGCCGGCGGGGATGTGCCTGGCATTGAGCTGCAGGAAGGTCATTTCCATACCCTTGTGGCGCTGACCCCTGGTGCCGTCATGTTCGAGATCAAGCAGGGGCCCTATGTGCCCACGGCCGACAAGGATTTCCTGGCCCAGTTCCCCGCCGAGGGCACCCCGGAGGCCCAGGTCCATGAGCGGGCGTGGCGAGCCCTTTTCGAGGACTGAGGGGCCGGGCCTAGGGCCGATGCGCCCCCGGTGGGAGGTCCGCCAGGGCTTCGCGCCGGCAGAAGCTGCAATGGCCCCAGAGGGCCAGTTCACCCGCAGGAGCTGGACTGCCGCAGGATGGGCAGGGTCCACCGTGGCCATGCACGTCGAGGCGACTGGGATGGGCGGCCCATACGGCGGCTTCCTCCTGCATCGCCGGGGGCTGAATGGGTCGGCAGTGGTGTTGCTGCACGATGATCTCCCGCACCTCGAAGCCTGCTCCGCGCAAGGCCCCCAGCAGCATGTGGCGGTTGTACTGCAGGGCCTGGAGCCAGGGGCCTGGAGCCGCCCCTACCGTTAATCGCCCTGCCCTTAAGGAAAGGGGTCGGCAGTGGGGAGCGAGTTGGGGGCCGGCCAGGCGCGGCCAGGCCAGCCAGAGGGCGGCCAGATGGCCCTCCCGTTGCCAGGCTTGCCCTAATTCTTCGAGGCAGGCGGCCAGGGCTACGGCCGGTGGTCTGCGGGCTGGCAGCAGGACCGAAATGTCGCCGATCCTTTGGGTTCGGCTGCTGTCGTTCGCTGGACCCGGGACGGAACGCCTGGAAGCTTTGGCCATGGAACTGACCGTAGGGCGAACCCAGGTCCAACGGCAGGAGTCGGACCATCCATACCCCCACCTAAGGGCCTAAGGGTGGTTTCACCAAAATCTTGATTAGGGGGAAATTGGGCCATTCGTGGCTAAGGTTCAAGCCCTGCTCCCTTATCCCAAACCATGGGCTTTTTCGACAGGCTCAGCCGACTGCTTCGCGCCAACCTCAACGATCTGGTCAGTAAGGCCGAAGATCCGGCCTTGATCTTGGACCAGTCCGTGGCCGACATGCAGGCTGATCTGGTCAAACTTCGCCAGGCCGTTGCCACGGCAATCGCCAGCCAGAAGCGGATCCAAAACCAGGCTGAGCAAGCCGATAGTCAGGCAAAAACCTGGTACGAAAGGGCCGAACTGGCCCTCAAGAAAAGCGAAGAGGACCTGGCCCGTGAGGCCCTGGCCCGTCGCAAGACATACCAGGAAACCTTCACGGCCCTCAATAATCAGCTCAACAGCCAGGCTGGCCAGGTCGACACCCTCAAGAGGAGTCTGACGGCCCTTGAGGCCAAAATCGCTGAGGCCAAGACCAAAAAAGACATGCTCAAGGCCCGCGCCCAGGCAGCCCAAGCCCAGGAGCAGCTCCAGAGTGCCGTCAGCAATCTCGGCACCAACTCCTCGATGGCCGCCTTCGAGCAGATGGAGGAGAAGGTCCAGGTTCTTGAGGCCCGCAGCCAGGCCGCTGCCGAACTCGCCGGCGCCGATCTGGAAAGTCAGTTCGCCAGTCTGGAGGGAGGCAATGACGTTGACGACGAGCTGGCCGCCCTCAAAACCCGACTTGAAGGGGGCGCCAACCCGATTCAATTGCCAGCCCCCAACGGCCCCGTCCCCCAGTTGCAACCTGTCCAGCAGCAGGAAGTGAACGCCGAGCTCGAAGAACTGAAGAAGTCCATCGACAAGCTCTGAGTTCCTTGGTAGGGGGGCTGGCCCGGCGGGCCTCCCGAAGGGGTCCCCCTCTCCATACAATCCAGTGACACCGCAATAGGGCCCTTGGCCACCGATCCAACCAGCGCCGCGGTGCTGGATGTCACGGATTCTTTTTTTGCCCAGGAGGTCCTCGAGTCTTCCTTGCCCGTTCTGGTGGATGTCTGGGCTTCCTGGTGTGGACCCTGCCGTTTGATGTCGCCCTTGATGTCTTGGGCCGCCGAGTCCTATGGCGGCAGACTCAAGGTGATCAAATTGGAGGCCGATGGTAATCCCGTCAGTCGGGATGCCTATCGAATTCAAGGTCTCCCCACCTTGCTCCTGTTTCGTGCCGGTGTGGAAGTGGCCCGCCGGGAGGGGGTCATTGCCAAGCCCCAGTTGATGGCCTTCCTTGATGCCCATCTCTGAGCGGGTGGCCCAGTTGGGCAGCGGTGTCTTCAGCCGCAATGATGCCCGCAAGCTGGCCTATGTCCAGGGCCTTGGTGGGGCGCTGGGAGGCTTCAACACCCGCCCAGCGTTGCTGGATCTTTCTCTGGGCTCCACCGATCTGCCGCCCCCGCCGGTGGCCATCGAGGCCATGGCCCAAAGCCTCTATCACGCTTCCAGTGCCTCCTACTGCCTGCATGGCGCCACCTTGCCGTTTCGCGAGGCGGTGGCGGCCTGGGCCCTGCGTCGTTTCGGGATCACGGTCGATCCTGAGACCGAGGTCCAGCTGCTGGTGGGTTCCCAGGAGGCGACGGCCCATCTTCCCCTCGTGGTGACCGATCCGGGAGATCGGGCCTTACTGCTCGATCCCTGTTATCCCTCCCATCGGGGCGGCCTGGTGTTGGCCTCGGTGCGCCCCACCCTCCTGCCCCTGCGAGCCGACCAGGGGTGGCGCCCCGATTTCGGCCAATGCCCTGCCAGCGTCTGGGACCAGTTGAAATTGATGGTGCTGGGCTTTCCCCACAACCCCACGGCCACCACCGGTGACCAGAGCTGGCTGGATGGCGCCATGGCCCGCGCCATCGACCATGACCTCGTGCTGGCCCACGACAACCCCTATGTCGACCTCGCCCTGGAGGGGGAGGCGCCGGCTCTATTGCGCCACCCGGATTGGCGGCGCCAGGGCATTGAATTCTTTTCCTTCTCCAAGAGTTGGTGTCTTGGGGGGTATCGCCTGGCCTTCGCCATCGGGGCTGCGCCCTTGATTGCCGGCCTGCGGCAGCTGAAATCCGTGGTTGATTTCAACCAGTCCCTGGCCCTTCAGGCTGGGGCGATTGCGGCCTTGGAGCAGGCGCCCCATTGGCCCCAGCAGCTGCGGGAGGTTTACAGGCTGCGGCGCGATGGCATGGTGCTGGCGCTGGCGGCCGCCGGCTGGACCGTGAGCCAACCGTCGATGGCCCTCTATCTCTGGCTGGAGGTGCCGCCGGTGGCCAAGGAGAGAGGGTTTGATTCCGAGAGCTTCTGTGCTGCTCTGTTGGAGGCAACAGGGGTCTGTCTCACCCCTGGCAACGGTTTTGGCCCGGGGGGGGAGGGCTGGCTGCGGTTGGCGTTGGTCCACCCCCTGCCCGAACTGGAGGCCGCTGCCGCTCGCATGGGGGCCTGGGTGGGCCAGCTGTGATCGGACGCCTCGGTGCCGCCCGCAGGTCCCTGGGTCCTGGGCCCGGGCCGACTGAGGCTGTACGTGCCTGGCAGCTCCGTTACGTGCCGGTTTGTGCCACCACCGAACGCCTGCTGGACGACTGGTTGACCCAAGCGCCTTGCGCCCAGGGACCACGGCTACGGGCGCCCCTGGCCTTGCTTGCCGGCCAGCAACGCTTTGGTCGGGGGCAACGGGGACGGATCTGGAGTTCCCCGACCGGGGGCGTCTGGCTCAGTGCGGCCCTGCCCTGGTCCCCAGAGCCCCTGGGGGCCGCCGCGGTGGGTCTTGCGGTGGCGGTCGGGTTGGCTTTGGAATTGGAGGATCTGGGTCTGCCCGTGCGCATCAAGTGGCCCAATGACTTGTATGTGCCTGGACCCGGGGGGGGCATGGCCAAGCTGGCTGGGGTGCTGCCAGGCCAAAGACTCCAGGGCCATCAGGTGCGCTGGGCCCGGGTGGGAGTGGGGTTGAACGCCCGCAACCCCATCCCCGGCGGGGCCACCAATGTGGCGCTGGCGGCGGGCCGCCACCAGGCCTGCCCCTGGCGCCTCAGCGCCCGGGTGCTGAGGGCCCTCGATTGGGCCATGGCCTGGGCGGACCGTCCCGAGGCGGTGAGGGTTCTGGCGGAGCAGCGTCTGTGGTGGCCAACCCAGGTGATCCAGCTGGAAGGGAAGGCCTGGCACCCCCTTGGGCTGCACCGTGATGGGGGGGTGGTGCTGGGCCACCAGGGAAGGATTCGGGTGTGGCATCGGCGTTTTGATGAGGGCCCTTTCCCCCACTCCCCCAAGGGCGGGCCTCCCCCAGGGGCGGGCCCCTAGATTGGCCCGGCTCAGTACGAATTTCTGTTCCACCTGCCCCATGGCTCCCAGGCCTTCCCTTCTGTTGCTGGCTCTGACCACCCTGGGGATGCTGCCTTTGGCCAGCATCCCTTTGGTGCAGGCCCAGCCGGACACGATTGTTCCGCCTGGCTCTCTGGAGGCGCCGGTGGCGGTACCCGCTTCCCAGGGCGCTGCCGCTGAACCCTTGGCGCCGGCCTCCGGGGGGGGGGCGATGCCTTCCGCGGCGGTTCCGGCGAGGCCGGCCCCAGCGCAGCCGCCGCCGGAATTTGTCCGGGCGCCGGAACCGATGCGTGCGAGGCCGCAGGAGTGGCCGCCTGAGGCTCCCCGCCGGTTTGATCGCAGTCTCGATGCCTTGGTGCGCGATCGGGTCATCACCCCCCGTGAAGTCCAGATCCGGGTCCACGATGGCCTGGCTCGGCCCCTCACCCCCTCGGCCCGGAACGAGGGCTGCAGCAGCGGAGCCTTCAGCGCCCGTGAGTGTGGCGGTCGGGCTGCCGTTCAATTCAGACCCCGGGAAGGCGGTTCGCCCGCTTTCCAGGGCGGATCACAGGCCGGGGGGTACCGCGGTGATGGCGGTGAGGGTGCTCCGCGTTCGGCAATCGAGGCAGCGCCTTTGCCACCAATTTCCGTGCCGGTCTCGGCGTTGCTCTCGGGTGCAGGAGGTAACTTCCGACTCACCGATGTCTTCCGGGTCACCCCCAGGCCGGGCCCGATCGGGGGCAATGGCAATCTCCGGCCCCTATATCCTTTGATCGGCTCAGCAGTCACCACCAGTAATTTCGGCTGGCGCCTGCATCCGTTGCTGGGCAGCTGGATCATGCACAGCGGCCGCGATCTGGCCGCCCCCGAAGGCACCCCGGTGGTGGCCGCCCTGGCTGGCAGGGTGGTCAGCAGTGGGCCAGCCGGGGGCTACGGCCTGGCGATCGAAATCGAGCATGGGGGCGTTAACCGTCGCACCCTTTACGGTCACCTCTCCGAGCTTTACGTCAGGGAGGGGGCGCGGGTGAGCCAGGGGGAGGTGATCGGTCGGGTGGGCAGTACGGGCTTAAGTACGGGGCCCCATCTTCACTTTGAAATGCGGATTCCCCAGGATGGGGGCTGGGTGGCCATTGATCCTGGCGACCTAGACCCTGGTGGCTCTCCCTTGCTGGCCCGTTTGCCGGGTCTGGCGCTGCCTGGAATGGCCGGTCGTCTTACAGGCAACATTTCGCCGGGTTCCGTTGCACCTGCAGGCGATGCAGTGTCCCTGCTGATGGGCGAACTCCTGCAAACGCTTGAGCGCCCCCGATCCGCCTCCATGTCCCCGATGGACCCTTCCTTGGTGGTCCCTCGCCCCATGCTGGCCACTCCTGCGGCGGGAGCCAGCAAGGCACCCCCAGGCTGATTTAAGCGGCTGGCACGGACCCAGGGATTGGGCTATAAGGCCCGCAGGGGTCAGTTGGAGATCCGCCCGTCGCGAAAGTGGATAATGCGCTGGGCCCTTGCCCCCACTTCTTGCTCGTGGGTGACCAACAGGATTGTCATCCCCTGGGCGTTGAGGTCGTCGAAGATGGCGAGCACTTCCTCGGTGGTGCTGGAATCGAGCGCTCCGGTCGGTTCGTCGGCGAGGAGGAGCGAGGGGCCGTTGATGATCGAACGCGCTACGGCCACCCGTTGTTGCTGGCCCCCAGAGAGTTGGTTGGGGCGATTGTCGAGCCGGTGGGCCAAGCCAACTTTTTCGAGGGCGATTTTGGCGCGCTGACGTCTGTGTTCGGCAGGAATCCCTGCATAGATCATCGGCAGTATCACGTTTTCCATGGCCGTCAACTGGGGCAGCAGATGGAATTGCTGGAAGACAAAGCCAAGTTTCTGGTTGCGAAGATCGGCTAATTCGTCATCGCTAAGAGTTTCGACGGGCACCCCATTGAGGTTGTAGCTGCCGCTGGAGGGCATGTCCAGGCAGCCCAGAATGTTCATGGCGGTGCTCTTGCCCGATCCGGAGGCTCCCATCACGGCGAGATAATCGCCGTTGTTGACGGTCAGGCAAAGATCGTTGAGGGCATGGACGGTGGTGTCGCCGCTGCCGTAAATCTTGTTGACATGAATCAGCTCCGCCACTGGCGGCACCGATGGGCCTGGGGCATTCACCCAGGCCGGCAAAGTAGTGGATGGCTTCAACCCAGACCTGCAGCAGGGAGTGCGGCAATGGCCCGTTGCAATATGGGGGTCCCGCTGACGGCGGCATTGGCCCACTCAAATAAGGGGCTTGAAAGCACCCCTCCTATCGCTGTGACCAGCACACAAGCCACCAAGCCTGCCCGTAGGGATTGCATCCCGGAAAGATTCCAGCGGATCGGCGGGTAAGCCTTCACCACATCAGAGGCTTCTTGGGGTTCTTTGACCACCATCATCTTGATGACAGAAATATAATAGTAAATTGAAATCACCGATGTTACCAGGCCTACGATTACAAGGAGATATTGGTGATCAGCCCAGCCTGCGAAGAAGAGGTAGATTTTTGCAAAAAAGCCAATCATCGGAGGAATGCCACCTAGGGAAAGAAGGCACAGGCTTAGCCCCAGGGTGATCAGGGGGTCTTTTTGATACAAGCCTGCGAAATCGGCGATTCGATCACTGCCGGTACGCAGGGAGAACAAAATGATGCAGGCGAAGGCCCCTAGATTCATGAAGAGGTAGGCCGCCATATAGAGAACCATGGCGGCAAAACCGTCCTCGGTGCCACAGACCAGGCCGATCATGACGAAGCCCGCTTGACCAATGGAGCTGTAGGCGAGCATCCGTTTCATCGATGTCTGCGCCAGGGCCACAACGTTGCCCAGAACCATGCTGAGCAGGGCCAGAACGGTGAATAGGAATTTCCACTGGGCATCAAAACTGTCAAAGCAGCCCACCAGAATGCGTAGGGCTAGGGCGAAGCCGGCCGCCTTGGATCCCACCGAAAGGAAAGCCACAACGGGCGTCGGTGAGCCCTCATAGACATCGGGAGTCCACTGGTGGAAGGGCACGGCGGCAATCTTGAAGGCCACGGTCGCCAGAACGAACACCAGGGAAAGGGCCGTGATCGGTTTGGCGCTGCTTTGCAAGGCCAGCGCGATTCCCTCCAGGGAGGTTTCTCCCCCGCTGAGGCCGTACAGCAGGGAGGCGCCGTACAGAAAAACAGCGGCCGCTGCAGAGCCCACGAGTAGATATTTCAGCGCGGCCTCAGAGCTGCGGGCATCGCGCTTCATGTAGCCAGCAAGCAGATAACTGGAAACAGATAGGGTTTCCAGAGAGATGAAGATGCTGACCAGATCTGTTGCACCGCAGAGGATCATCGCCCCCAGAGTGGCCGCCAGCAGAATCGCGGCGTATTCCCCCAGGGGTGTGCCACTGCGCTCCACATAGCGCCAGCTCAGCAACAGGGTGATCAGCGTCGAGCAGGCGACCACCGACCGGAAGGCGATCGAGAGGTTGTCCGCCAGGAAGGAGCCAAGAAAAGATGGCTCGATCGGTCCGTTCCATTGGGTCGCCAGCAAGATCAGGGAAGCGATGAGCCCCCCATAGCAAATGGGTGGCACCCAGCGGCTGGCCGTTTTTTCACCGGCCAGATCCACGATCAAGCAGGCCAGCAGGGCCAGCAGGATGGCTCCCTCGGGCGCAATGGCACCGGCGTTGAGCTGGAGCCCGATCGAACCGGTGCTCAGACCGGCCCCAATCGCATCCGTGGCGGCGCTGGCCGTACTGGCGGCGGCCGCAACGGTGGCCAGCGTCGCTGTAGTGGCGGCCGGTGCGGCGATCGCCGTGAGGGCGGCCAGGATCACGTCTGCCACGGCGGAAAATTGCTGGACGAGCGGACTGTAGCGGCGCTCCAGAGGGCCTGGCCCACCGGACCGGCCTGGGATGCGATATAGAAGGGGAAGGTTTACCGCCTGTCTGTGGCGCACACGCTGGTCATCGTTGAGAGCCCCACAAAGGCCCGTACCATTCGCGGTTTTCTACCCAAGGAGTTCCGGGTAGAGGCCTCGATGGGCCATGTGCGCGATCTTCCCAATAACGCCAGTGAGATCCCTGCGGCCCACAAGGGCGAGAAGTGGGCCAATCTCGGCGTCAACACCGCCAAGGACTTCGAGCCGCTTTACGTGGTGCCGAAGGATAAGAAAAAGGTGGTTAAGGAGCTCAAAGATGCCCTCAAGGGGGCGGATCAGTTGCTATTGGCCACAGACGAAGACCGCGAGGGGGAGAGCATCAGCTGGCACTTAGCCCAGTTGCTGGATCCCAAGGTGCCGGTCAAACGGATGGTCTTCCACGAAATCACCAAGGAAGCCATCTCCCGGGCGCTCGATCATCCGCGCGAGCTCGACATGGAGCTTGTGCATGCCCAGGAGACCCGTCGCATTCTGGATCGACTCGTTGGTTATTCCCTCTCCCCCTTGCTTTGGAAGAAGGTGGCCTGGGGACTTTCGGCGGGCCGGGTTCAGTCGGTCTCCGTGCGCCTTCTGGTCGAAAGGGAGCGGGCGCGGCGCGCCTTCCGCAGCGGCACCTACTGGGACCTCAAGGCCAGCTTGGCCCAAGGCCAATCTCCCTTCGACGCCAAGTTGACCCACCTGGGGGGCGACCGCATCGCCAACGGCTCCGATTTCGATGAAAGCACCGGGGCGATCAAGGCCGGCAGCAAGGTGAAGTTATTGGCGGAGGCCGAAGCCCGCGCCCTACAGCAAGCCGCCATGGCCGGCCGTTGGCAGGTGGCGGCGGTGGAGGAAAAACCCACCGTGCGCAAGCCCGTGGCTCCCTTCACCACCAGCACCCTGCAACAGGAGGCCAATCGCAAGCTGCGTCTCTCGGCCCGGGACACCATGCGCACCGCCCAGGCGCTTTATGAGCGGGGTTTCATCACCTACATGCGTACCGACTCGGTGAATCTCTCCGAGCAAGCCATTAAGGCGGCCCGCAGTTGTGTGGGTGAGCTTTATGGCCAGGATTACCTCAGCCCGGCCCCGCGCCAGTTCACCACCAAATCCCGCAATGCCCAGGAGGCCCACGAAGCCATTCGGCCTGCGGGGGAGGTGTTCCGCACCCCTGCGGAGACCGGTCTTGAGGGCAGGGATCTGGCGCTCTACGAACTCATCTGGAAGCGCACCGTGGCCTCCCAGATGGCCGATGCCCGCCTGACCATGCTGGCGATCGATCTGAAGGTGGCTGGCAGCACTTTCCGGGCCACGGGCAAGCGCATTGATTTTCCAGGATTTTTCCGGGCCTATGTGGAGGGCAGCGACGACCCCGATGCCGCCCTAGAGGGCCAAGAGGTTTTGTTGCCCGCCCTCAAGGTCGGTGACGTTCCCGACTGCCGCTCCGTTGAAGCGCTCAGTCACCAGACCCAACCCCCGGCCCGCTACAGCGAAGCTGCCCTGGTCAAGATGCTGGAAAAGGAGGGAATCGGTCGTCCTTCCACCTACGCCAGCATCATCGGCACGATCATTGATCGCGGCTATGCCACGTTGCAGGCCAACGCCCTGATTCCCAGCTTCACGGCCTTTGCCGTGACCGCTTTGCTGGAGGAGCATTTCCCCGATCTGGTGGACACGGGCTTCACCGCCCGCATGGAAAACACCCTGGATGAAATTTCCACCGGCAAAGTCCGCTGGCTTCCCTATCTCGAGGATTTCTATAAGGGCGAGGAGGGACTGGAGGCCTTGGTGCAACGGCGCGAAGGCGACATCGATCCCGGCCACTCCCGCACTGTGGTTCTGGAGGGCCTGCCCTGTGTGGTGCGCATCGGCCGTTTCGGTGCCTACCTCGAATCCCGACGAGTGGGCAGCGATGGCGAAGAGGAGTTGCTCAAGGCCACCCTTCCCCAAGAGATCACCCCGGCTGATCTTGATGCCGACAAGGCCGAATTGATCCTGCGCCAGAAGTCCGAGGGGCCTGAGTCCATTGGGGAGGACCCCGAGACCGGTGAGCAGGTCTACCTCTTATTTGGCCAGTACGGGCCCTATCTCCAGCTGGGCCAGGCCAGTGAAGAAACCCCCAAGCCGAAGCGGGCTTCCCTGCCCAAGGGGGTCAAGCCAGAGGAGATGAAGCTTGAGGACGCCCTCGGCTTGCTCCGGCTCCCCCGCCATCTGGGTGAGCATCCAGATGGGGGCAAGGTGCAGGCTGGTCTGGGACGCTTCGGCCCCTATGTCGTTCACGACAAGGGCAAGGGGGAAAAAGATTACCGCTCGATCAAGGCTGAAGACGATGTCCTGCTGATCGGCCTGGGCCGGGCGATTGAGCTTCTGGCCCAGCCCAAGCGGGGCCGGGGGGGGCGCACGGCCCTAAAGGATCTGGGCACTCCAGAGGGGGCCAATGAGGCCATTCAGTTATTTGATGGTCCCTACGGCCTGTATGTGAAACAGGGCAAGGTCAATGCCTCCCTGCCCGAGGGCACGACGGCCGACACCCTCACCTTGGCGCAGTCCGTCGAATTGCTGGCCGCCAAGGCCGCCAGTTCCCCTGCTCGCTCCCGTAGCGGCACCAAGGCGGCCAAGGCGGGTGCTGCGGCTGGCAGCGGCGCGACCAAGACCCGGGCTGCGGCCACCAAGGGGGCGGCCAAGGGCCGAACCGCCGCCAAGGAGCCGGGCGCCGCGACGGCCCGCAAGACCCCTGCCACCACCAAGACGGGACGGCTGCGGGCCAGCGCTGTGCGGGTGATCAAGCCCGCAGAGAGCTGATGCCCTGCCCTTGCCGTGCCCCAGCAACCATGGTCGCCGCCATGGCCTTGATGTTGCTGCAGACAGGCTGCACGGGCACCCCATTTGGCGACAGCCTGAGCCGCAGTTTCCCAGCCGCAGGATCGCCCGACCCACCCGCATCCCAGACTGGGGCGGCCGTCCAGGCGCCCCCGGTTAATGCCGCGCCAATCGGGACCGGGTCCCAGCCCCCCGGTGGGCAACCCCCGGCGAGCGGTGCGGCTACCAAGGCTCAGAAATCTCCCTTGACCCCTGGTGCCCCCAAAACCACCGCCGGCAGCCCCGCCTCGACACCGGCCATGGCCCCGGGCGAGTCCCAGCTCGGTAAAAGCGCTCCGGCTGCCCGTCCCCTGCCCTACCGCGTCACGATTCGCCTGCCCGAGGCTGATCCTTCGGCTCCGGCCGAGGCTGTGACCAAGGCACTACGCGCCACCGGGGTTGCTTTTGAAGTCGAAACCATTGAGCGGATTGCCAGCCCCGGCGTGGTTCCTCTGGCGGTTCCCGCTCCCCCTCCTGAATCCTCTGCACCGGCACCCACGACCCGGCCCGCTCCGCCCCCCCGCTGAGGCTGTTTTTTCCTTGGTTCCTCCCTCCTCCCGTCAGCTCACGGCCCGGGCGGCCCGTCAGATGATGGACACCGCCTATCTGGCAGCGGCCACGGCCCTGTTGTGGGTGGCGCTGTACTACCTGCCCGTGGGCGGTCCCCTGTTCCGTCTGGCCCTTCCCCTGCCCCTAGCCCTGCTCCAGCTGCGCCATGGCTGGCGATGCGCCTGGGAGGGAGCTGTCGTCAGTGTGTTGCTGCTGGTGGCCCTGATGGGGCCGATCCGCGGTCCGTTGATGCTGTTTCCCTACGGCTTACTGGCCCTTTGGCTGGGCTGGGGTTGGCGGACACGGCGGAGCTGGTGGCTGACCCTGGCCCTGGGGGCCCTCATTGGTGCCCTGGGTTTCTTGGTGAGGGTGGCCGTGCTTTCGCTGCTGGTTGGTGAGAACCTCTGGGTGCTGATTACCACCGCCGCTGCTTCCTTGCTGGAGAGGTTGCCGTTGCCGGGCCTCGCCGCAGGCTTGGACATCGCCCAGGTACAGCTGGCGGCCCTGCTGCTTGTTCTGTTTCAGAATTTCTTGATGACTGTGTGTCTCCATGCCGTGGCCTACTGGATTTTTCCGAGGCTGGGCTCCCCCATCAGCGAACCTCCTGAGGCCTTGAGGTCCCTGGTGGCCCTCGATCCCCTGTGAGTGCATTGCGTCGCCTCTCGGGCGACCCTGACCAGGCGGCCCGATGGCAGGCCGCCTGGGGTTCCTCTGCTGAAGAGATTCAGGTGGTTGTGCTGCTGGCGGCCACCGCCACCGCGGCCATTCCAGGCATCTCGGCGGCGGGGGCCACGCCGGAGAGCCGTCGCGCCACGGCAGCGGCTGATGCCGAACTCCTGCTGCTGGGCCCAGGGCGCCATCGGCCCCATGCCCTGCCGCCTTTGCCTGCGGGAGTCTCCCCGGCCCTGATCTCGCAAGTGGTGCTGGACAGCTTGGGGTTGCATCCCTTGGTGGTGGATCTCGGTTGTGCCCTGGCTCCGGCCGTGCCCCACCTGCGACTTCCGGGTTCCCTGGCGTCGGGACCGGCCCGTTGCCTCACCAGTGGTCGGGCCATGGATCCGGGCACGGTGGCCGGACTCCTCGCCCTGGGGCGCCGCTGGGGCGAGCGCCAGGCGAAGGCCCGACCGCGGCGGCCGCTGCTGCTGGCCGAATGTGTGCCTGGGGGCACAACAACGGCCCAGGCGCTGCTCTCCGGTCTTGGCTTTGCGGTCGAAGGCCTGGTGGGCAGCAGCCTGCGCGACCCCGACCTTTCGCTCAAGGCCCAGCTGGTGCGCCAAGGCCTGGCGGCGGCAGGCCTTGGCGTCCCCACCAGTCTGGGGGAAGGGCCACCGCCCGAGGCTGACCCCCTGGCGGTGGTCGCTGCCGTTGGCGATCCGATGCAACCCCTGGCGGCGGGCCTGGCCATGGCGGCGGCGGCCCAGGGGGTGCCGGTGCTGTTGGCCGGCGGCAGCCAGATGGCTGCGGTGTTGGCCCTGGCCCTGGCCCTGGCCCCCGCCCCTTTACGGGGGGGGCTGGTGGCCCAGGTGGCCATCGGCACCACCGCCTGGGTTGCCGACGACCCCAGCAGCAACCTGGGGTGCCTACTGCAAACCCTGGAGCGCCGTTGGGGGGTCACGCCCCTGGGGTTGGTGGCCGATCTGCGCTTCCATGCCCCCTTGCACCCCGCCCTGCTCGATTACGAGAGGGGCTTTGTCAAAGAGGGTGTGGGTGCCGGAGGCCTGGCCCTGGCCTGGCAGCTGAGTGGCCGCCATCCCCAGGACCTGGCCAAAGCCTGCGACCGAGCCTGTCAGCTCCTGTTGGCCGAAACGGGCCCGGGAGCCTCTACGGTCCGGCCATGAGTTCGCCCCTTTTCCCCCGACGTCAGGTACTGCGCTTCGGTGCTGCGTTAGGTCTGGGTTGCCTGGCCGGTTGTCGCCAGACCAGGGCCGAACTGGTGGCCCACCGGGGCGATTTGCCCAGGGCCTGGGTGGCCCAATTGCCGGCCCCTTGGCAGGGGCGCTGGCTCGAAGATCCGGCCGCCGTGGTGGCAAGCGCCAGCCAGTCCCCAGCCCCTGGCCTGGTCCAATGCCTTGATGGCTGGGCCACCACGGTGCCGGCCAACAGACTGCAATCGATCGGGGGGCCGGCGCTGCTGGCGCGGCTGGAGGCCCTGGCCCAGCCCGTCAGTCGCCTTTTCGGCCCCGTGGGCGCCGCCGCCGTGGCCTTCCCATGGGCCTGCAGTCCCTGGCTCCTGTTGTTGCGACGACGGGATGATCTGGTGTCCCGCGCGTCCGAGGATTGGGATGTGCTGCTCGATCCCAGCCTTAAAGGCGGGGTGGTCCTGCCCTCCAGCCCCCGGGTGGTGATCGATCTCGTCCAGGGCGATCCCGCCAGGCTTCGCCGCCTCCGGTCCCAGGCCCTGGCCTACGACGACCGTGATGGGCTCAATCTGTTGCTCACCGGCGAGGCGGAGGCTGCGGTGGTGCCTCGGCATCGGGTGGTGCCCCTGTTGCGCAGGGATCCCCGCCTGCGGGCCCTGTTGCCAGCGACGGGCGCGCCCTTGAGCTGGAATTTGCTCCTGCGGCCCGTATCAGAGCAGCCTGCACCACCCCTGGACTGGCTGGGGGCCATCCTGGAACCCCCCCTTCTGCCCATGCTGCTGGCCGCAGGTTGGGTTCCACCATTGCCCCGCAGTCTCCTGGAGGACCAATTGAAGCGGTTCCCACCGCCGATGGCCCCTCTGCTCCTGCCACCTCCAGCGGTGTGGGAACGGTGTCGCTCTTTGCCACCCCTAACTCCCCAACAACAGGCATCCCTGCAGGATCTCTGGCGGGAGACGACCCCCGACCTGGCTCCAGGGGCGCGGGGCTAACCCCACAGCCGTCGGCGGGGCGCTGCCGAGAGGCGACGGTGGGTGTCGGCCAACAGGTCCGGGATGGGCAGATTATGGGGGCAGCGGGGCAGGCACTCGCCACAGCGCTGGCAGGCCTGGGCATCCAGCTGTTCCCACCAGGGGCCGGCCCGGCCAATCAGGTTGTAGCGCTCCGTGGCGAAGGCTTCCATGCCATGGCCCAACGCCATGTGCCTCAGCCGCAGCAAAGCGGGGATCGGCACCTGTTGGGGGCAGGGCAGACAGGCACGGCACTGGCCGCACCATTCCATGCCCAGCCGCTCCTGTCCAGCCCTCTGGAGTTGGTCGATGGCCTGCCTCTCCTGGTTGCTCAAGGGTCCCTCGGCATCGCCCAGCTGCTTGGCCCAAGCGAGATCGGCTGGGCCCGTGGCCCCTAGCGTCAGGGTGCTGATGCCCTGGCTCAGCAGAAAGCGGTAGGCGAGCTGCAGGGGTGCGAAGGGGGCACAGTCCGCCACCAGTAGGGGGGGCGGATCCTGCAGCCGGCCCCCCTTGTCCGCCGGCGAGATGGCCATCACGCCCATGGCCTGGGACAGGGCCCGCTGGGCCAGGGGTAGGCGTTCCTGATCGAACAGATGCAGATGCAGGCTGCAGAAGCTGAAGCGTCCACTGTCCAGGGCCCGTGCGATCAACGCGTTGTCCCCGTGGCTACTGAAGCCCACTTGGCCCACCAATCCTTGCTCCAGCAGGCTGTCGAGCAGCTCCGAGCCAGGACCGTGGAGAACCCAGTCCAGCTGCTCCGGGGTGTTCAGTCCATGCAGGGCGAGATTGTCCATGGAGGGGAGCCCCAGGCGTTGGAGGCTGGCTTGCACCGCTTGCCGGCCTTCTTGGGCGGAGCCCCCTGGCAGCAACTTGCTGGTCAGCACAATGTCCTGGCGCTCCAGGGACCCCTGTTCGGCCCGATGGCGTAGGGCCTGGCCCAGAAAGGTTTCCGCCGGTCCGTAGGCCGGAGCTGTCTCCAGGTGGTTGATGCCGGCTGCGAGGGCGGCATCAACCACCGCCTGCATCTGGGCCGGGGAATCCACCGCTCGCATCGTGCCTAGGGTGAAAAGAGAAACGGCTGGACCTCGGCCAAACGGTCTGCGGGCCTCCCCTCTTTGAGAATTCGCTGCGCCCCCCTGCGACTTGCCGCCGGATTCAGGGACTGCCGGCATCGGGGGGGAGGTCGGATTCGGGGTCTTCCTCACCGGCCGGCGACTCCATTGTTGAAGGATCGTCCGGATGGGTCTGGCGCAGGTGCCTGATCAGGGCGGCGGGAGTGGTCTGATCCAGAAAACGCCTGAAATCCTCCTGGTCCACGGCATCGGCCTCGGCATCGACGGGAATCGAGGCATCGACAACCACCTCTTCCAGCATCCAGATGGTGCTGCCGGTCCGCAGGGCCAAGGCAATGGCATCACTGGGACGGGCATCCAGTTCCAGGGCCTCGCCAGTGGCGTTGATGAGTTTGAGCACAGCCCGGAAGGTATAGTCCTCAATCGCATGGATAATCACCCGATCAAGGGCGAGGCCGCCTGCAGCCATCAACTTGACCATCAGGTCATGGCTGAGGGGACGGGGTGATCGTTCCCTGTTAATTCCAGCCAAAATGTTCTGGGCCTGGGCCTGGTCGATCCAGATGGGTACTTGGCGACGGCCGGAGGGGTCCCGCAGCAGCACAATCGGACTGCGGCTGGCCGCATCGAGGGCGATCCCCGTCACGCTCATCTCCACCATGGTTGCCTCAGAGACTTCCCCAGCTTCCGCCCACTCGTTGATTATGACCAGCAGCCAGCGGACCTGAGATGTTCACCGGATTGGTGCGAACCATGGGCCGTCTGCAGCGATGGCGTGCCGGGGTCTGGGTCAGGGGCGATCTGGAGGCCCTGGGCCCGCTTGCGTTGGGTGACAGCATCGCCGTGGATGGGGTGTGTCTGACCGTTTCCAGATTGCTGGGGGACGGCTTTCAGTCCGACGTCAGCGAGGAGACCCTGGCACGCACCACCCTGGCCCCTAAGGCGGATGGGGGGGGCTGGGTCAACCTTGAGCCTGCGTTGCGTCTCTCGGACCGGTTGGGAGGGCACCTGGTGAGCGGCCATGTGGATGGCCAGGGCAAGATCCTGGGGATCCAGCGTCAGCCTGCGTCGTGGCATCTGGAAGTGGGTTGTGATCCCCAGCACCATGGCCGCTATCTCTGTGAGAAGGCGAGCATCGCCCTTGATGGCATCAGCCTGACCCTGGCCGGCTGCGATGAGGATGGCGGTCGTTTCTGGGTCGCCGTGATCCCCCACACCTGGATCGCCACCACCCTGCAATACCGGCAAGTGGGCGACCTGTTGAATTTGGAGATCGACTTGTTAGCCAAATACACCGAACGCTTGCTCGACTTCCGTGGCCAGGGTGGTCGGACTGATGCCCATGGACCCAATCCAGCACCTGATGGGGATGGGGCACCGTCCATCCCCATGAGTGCCGCCTGGCTCCGTTCCCAGGGTTGGTGAGCAAAGGACCAACGGACCAGTCGCCCGAAGTAGGAGGGGTCAGCTTGCTGGTCCTTGCCCTTCAACGGGAAGCAGCCAGATCGAGCCGGTTTCGCGATGCAGCTCAATGCGGAACTCCTGGCCGGGTTCTAGGCCCATGCGTCGGGTGTAGGCCTGGCCGATCAGCAGGTTGCCGTTGCCGTGGACCCGGGTGCGAAATTCGGCTTGACGGCCGCGGCTGAGGCTTGAGTTGCTGCTGGCTGAGGGCAGGGAGTATCCCTTGGCTGCCACTAGGGCCCGGTAGAAACTCTTTTTGAGCACACGGCCACTCGGACCTACATAGCCACAGCCCCGAGCGATCTGGTCTTCCGGCCGGTTCCCCAGGGAGCGGGCCTTGTCCAGAAGCGCTTTGCCTTCAAGGGGGGGTGTGGCTGGGGACGGAACGGTTGCGGTCCCAGCCGATGCCCGAAAGAGAGTCATAGGGCGCATGCCCAAGGAATTCTGTCCTGATTCTGCCGAGCGGAAGGCCGGCTTAGCAAGGGTTTCCAAGCAAAGAGCAACAAGCCAGAAAGGGGGATTGACCTGGACCCTGGTTATCCCTCGGTTGGGATCTAAATTGAGTCAGCTGTTTCTCTATAAAGTTCCAACGGCCTTGGGACTATTTGTGTTGAGACACTGATCTTGTCTGATCCCGCTAGTGTGAAAGTCAGCCAGAGGGCACCTACAGGATCTGGAATGGAGAGTGGCCCAATGATTGCGCCTGTCGCTGCCGATCTCCTGCCATGTTCCGCGGAGCATAATCCCGTTGGATTGATGCGATTGATTCAGGGGATCACGTCCCATCTTGTGGTGGGTGTGATTGCTTTGATTGTGATTGGCGGTACCACTCGGGTCATGGAGGCTGGACTCGCTTGCCCTGATTGGCCTCTCTGCTATGGAAGTCTGCTGCCTGGCAAGCAGATGAACCTGCAGGTTTTCCTGGAATGGTTCCATCGACTTGATGCTTTTTTGGTTGGTTTGGCTATAGTGGTTCTCAATGTAATTGTGGTGCTGCGCCGATCCTTCCTCCCCCACTGGCTTCCCTGGTGCACCCTAACGGCGTTATTTTTGGTGGCGATCCAGGGTGCTCTCGGAGCCCTAACAGTCATTTCGCTGTTGGCTTCCATGAGTGTGACCGCCCATCTGGGTACGGCCCTGGTGTTGTTACTGCATCTGGGTGCTACTGATCAAGCCTTGCGCTGTCACCTCCAGACCTCCGACCAAGCAGAATTGCCCCAGGCGTTCCCACCACGATTGCCAAGGTGGTGGTGGCCTTTACCCCTAATGGTGATGGTTGCCTTGCTGACCCAATGCCTTGTCGGCGCCCTGATGGCAAGTCAATGGGCGGCAGACCGTTGTTTGGATTGGGGAGATTCATGTTATTGGTTGACGAATCATCGTTTGCTGGCCTATCCGCTTTTGTTAGGTTTGATGTTCATGGCTATTGGCGCCGCTTTCCTTCCGGGTTCCCACAGATTGTTGAAGTCCTTTTCGTTTTTGTCAGTGGCTTTTGGATGGGGGCAAGTGCTAATAGGTCGATTCAATTTGACCGTACATCTCGGAATTCCCTCGATAACAATTGCCCATCAATTGATTGCTGCTTTGCTCGTGGCATTGCTGGGAGCTGCCATCGGTCGCACCTTGTTGATGACTTCAAGCGCGTGGCCAGACCAAGGGGGAGTTGATTTTGGTTAGGTCCCTGAATCTGGTTCCCTATCAAGGATCACCAGTAACCCCCCAGGCTTCCCAGTCTCCCCAGACGGCATCCTCCAGACCCCAACTCCCTGCGTGGTTGGAGGTTCTTAAGCCCCGCTTGATCCCCCTATTGCTGGCGACCACGGTTGGTGGCATGGCCGTGGCCGAGCCCTGGCCTCTGGCACCGGTTCCATTTCTGGCGACTTTGGTGGGAGGGGCCTTAGCTGCAGCCGCTTCAGGCGTTCTTAACTGCCTGTGGGAACAGGATCTCGACGCCAGGATGGTGAGAACGAGTCGGCGGGCCCTTCCTTCTGGAAGGCTGGCCCAACATCAGGCTTTGGCCTTGGCCATCGGCCTGACCAGCGCTTCGGTCCTGATTCTGACGCTCTTGGTCAATCCATTGGCAGCTGCCCTGACCCTGATCGGACTATGCAGCTACGTCCTCCTTTACACCGCCTGGCTTAAACCAAGAACCAGTCAGAACATCGTCATCGGTGGATTGGCGGGGGCGATCCCTCCCCTTGTCGGTGCCGTGGCGGCGTCTGCCCATCCGGGCTGGGGAGGTTTGTGGCTGTTTTCCCTAGTGATGCTCTGGACTCCAGCCCATTTCTGGTCCCTTGCCTTGCTTCTCAGAGAGGATTACCGCTCCGTTGGTATCCCGATGCTTCCCGTTGTCAAGGGGGCAGAGGTGACCGCTCATTGGATCCGCGTCTATGGTCTGCTTACCGTCGGCATGAGTTTTTTCGGCATCCTGGCATTGCCGACAGGGGGTTGGTTGTACGGAATTCTCATCCTGCCTTTCAATGCTCGTTTGTTGCAGTTAGTGGATCGCCTTAAGCGTCAACCTGAGGAGCCGCAGCCGGCCCGCAGTCTTTTTCGCTGGTCAATCCTTTATTTGTTTGGTGTTTGCCTTTTGCTCGTGCTCTCCAGAACCCCCCTGGTGACAGCATCTGTCACCCCTTTGGAGCTGCTGAGAATGTTCTTGTCAAACTCACCGCTGGGTGCGGCTTAGCAAGAGGAACGGTAATTGCCTAGATTGACCATCCTTGGGCCCCATGGAGCATCCACGGTTTGATCGAGCTTAAGCACCTCAGCAAAACCTACGGGGGCGGAAAACAGCAGCCAGTCAAGGCCCTCAATGATCTTTCCCTTCAGGTGCCCGAAGGCATGCTGTACGGCATTCTGGGACCCAATGGATCAGGGAAGACCACTTGCCTGCGCATTCTTTGTACCTTGTTGGCTCCAGATTCAGGCACGGTGACAGTATCGGGCATTGATGCCCTTACCCAGCCAAGGCAAGTGCGCCGCTTAATGGGCTATGTGGCCCAGGATGTGGCCATAGACAAAATTCTGACGGGTCGTGAATTGCTCGCATTTCAGTCCGATCTTTATCATTTACCTGGCAATAAACGCGATGAAAGGATTAATGAATTGATCGACCTTCTCGATATGGGCGAATGGATCGATCGTCGCTGTGGATCCTATTCCGGTGGTATGCGTCGTCGCATTGACCTGGCAGCTGGTTTATTACATTCTCCCCAGTTGCTTATCCTTGATGAACCAACCGTTGGTTTGGATATTGAAAGTCGTGCTGTTCTTTGGCAAGTCCTTCGTCAGCTTCGTGATCAAGGTGTGACCGTAGTATTAAGTAGTCATTATCTTGAAGAAATTGATATACTGGCCGATCGGCTGGCTATTTTTGATTCGGGGTCAGTGATTGCCGAAGGGACTCCAACTGATCTAAAGAAGGAACTTGGCGGTGAACGAGTTACCTTAAAAGTCAGAGAATTTAGTGATAATCAGGAATCGGCACGGTTGCGTAACTTGCTGCTCGAATGTCCAGGAGTACGCGATGTCGTGATCAATCAGTCCCAGGGATATTCCCTTAATCTTCTGGTTGACACCCAGGATGTCAGTGAGACGATTCGAAGTCATTTAATTGAGCTGGATATTCCCGTATTTTCCCTCACCCAGAGTCGTCCAAGTCTAGATGATGTCTATCTCCAAGCCACCGGTCGCACGCTCATGGATGCCGAGCTTGCCGTGGCGGGCCTGCGCGATCCCAAGGCAGAACGGAAACAGTCCATGTAAACTGATCCTATGACTATCACATCACCTTCGGTTCAATCGGAATCATTAGGTAAGGGCGGTCAGCAGCCCTTGCCCCAGGTGTCGGCCGCATCGGAAATTTTCCAAGAAACCTTGGCCCTGACCCGGCGTCTCTTCTTGCAGTTAATACGTCGACCATCCACCTTGGTTGCCGGTATTCTGCAGCCATTGATTTGGTTGATTTTATTTGGTGCCCTTTTCGCCAATGCTCCTGAAGGTTTACTGCCAGGTGGTGGCAGTTATGGACGCTTTCTCGGGGCCGGCGTGATTGTGTTCACGGCATTCAGTGCTGCTTTGAATGCCGGGCTGCCAGTCATGTTTGACCGTGAATTTGGTTTTTTGAATCGCCTTCTAGTGGCGCCACTGCGTTCCCGTGCCTCGATTATATTGGCTTCGGTTATCTATATTACTCTCCTTAGTCTGACCCAAAGCCTTTCAATAATTATTGCGGCTGGATTATTGGGTTATGGATGGCCTTCTCTGCCTGGAATGTTGATTGTTATTCTAGTTCTTTCTCTGTTGATTTTTGCCGTAACGGCCCTGAGTTTGGCACTTGCATTTAGCTTGCCAGGTCACATCGAGCTTATAGCAGTTATTTTTGTTAGTAATCTGCCCCTGCTTTTTGCCAGTACAGCCTTGGCTCCACTTAGTTTCATGCCTAGCTGGCTGTCCTGGCTTGCCTCCGTTAACCCATTGACTTTTGCCATTGAACCGATACGAGCTAGCTACTCAAATGATTTCCATCTTACAGATATTGTTCTTATTGCCCCTTATGGTTCGTTGAATTCTCTAACATGCATAGCTGTTCTTGCTGTCCTATCATTGTTTCTATTTGTGGCGGTAAGTCCAATACTAGATCGAAGACTTAATTAAATTGTGGCTTGTGATTCTAGTTTCCTACGACAGCTTGCCCTTAGGGTCTCCGGAGGTTTGATTGTCTCTGTTCAAGCTCCCCTCGGTTCTCCCCTACGCGATCCTTATGTAATTGCTGCAATGGCTGAGGCCTGTCTGGCTAATGGGGCTGTAGGAGTTCGTTTAGAAAGTCCCGAGCACATTGCTGCAGTACGACAACGCTGTCCTTCGGCATTGATTGTAGGACTTTGGAAGCGAACTTTTACCCATAGCGATGTTTATATAACCCCAGGTTGGCATGAAGTCCAATCCGTATGGGCCGCTGGTGCCGACGTGGTTGCTTTAGATGCTACAGATCGCCCCCGCCCCGACGGCGATTCGCTTCAAATTCTATTGCAGCGTATTCATCAAGAACTTTCTATACCAATAATGGCCGATGTTGATTCTTTGATCTCCGGTCTCAAAGCCGCCGAATTAGGTTGTGCTTGGGTAGGCACAACCCTATACGGTTATACAAAAACTACGAATTCCTTCCAGCCTCCTGCCTGGGAACTATTGACCCGATTAAAAGCAGATCTACCTTCCGATGTACTGCTGATCTGTGAAGGTGGTATCAGCAGTACATCGGATGCGGTAAAAGCTATGTACGAAGGCGCGGATGCTGTGGTTGTTGGTACAGCCATTACGGGAATCGATCATCAGGTTTTAAATTATTGTAAAATTATCAATCAAATACAAAGCAAAAATTAAAAACTACCCAATCTTTTGCATTGATTGACGATTTATTTTCCTGGGAAATTCATTGCCGAGGTTTTTGTTTAACCCTAATGGCCAAGAAACCTAACAAACGAAAATTTTTCCATCGTTGAAGCCTACTTCGGCCCAATTTTGCCTAGAATCACTTGATGGATAATTTCTTGATTCCCTCCAAACCAGAGATTGATATTAGTGAGCTCTTGCTCAATTCTGACAAATCAGATGGAATTTTTGAG
>CAMCQR010000026.1 GCA_945877115.1 Synechococcus sp. UW140
ACCATCTCCTCCGATGGCGCCTCACCACCAGCCCTGATCGCCAGCTCCTCCCGCAGCTCCTCCAGACCCATCAACTCCTGCACCTGACGGCCCAGCGTGATCTCCTGCTCGTGGCTCAGCAGCGGCACTCGGCCGATGTCGCGCAGGTAACAGCGCAACAAATCTCCGGTGGGTAGCAGGGATGCTGAGTTGGTGGCCAAGAGAATCGAAGGCATGGAGCCCTGGTTTCGAAACACCTTTGTTTCGAAAAAATACCACCCTTTGGCGGAATCGTTCCGACCTGGAATGGCGGATTCCCGCGGGAGTGACAATGGGGCCCATGGGCGCTCAACGGCTGCAAAAGCTCATCGCCGCCGCCGGACTCGGCTCCAGGCGCCGGTCCGAGGCATGGCTGGGGGCCGGCCTAGTTCGGGTCAACGGCCGCGTCGCGGCATTAGGGGACCAGGCCGACCCCGCCACCGACAGCATCAGCGTCAACGGCATTCCCCTGCCCCGGCCACCAGCGCCACTCACCCTGCTGCTGAACAAGCCCATGGGGGTCCTGTGCACCTGCCACGATCCCCATGGACGGCCCACCGTGCTCGACTTTTTGCCCCCCGAACTGGCCCAGGGCGCCGGTCTGCATCCCGTGGGGCGCCTGGATCGTGATAGCCGGGGTGCCCTGTTGCTGAGCAACGATGGCGACCTGACCCTGCGCCTCAGCCATCCGCGCTATGGCCACTCCAAGACCTACCAGGTGCAGGTGCGCGGTCAGCCCAGCCCCACCACCCTCGAACGCTGGCGCCGCGGTGTACCTCTTGATGGTGTCTCCAGCCAACCTGTGGCCATCAAGCCCCTGGGCCAGGCCGCCGGCAGCACCCGACTGGAATTGACCATGACTGAAGGGCGCAACCGTCAGGTCCGCCGCACCGCTGCCCTGCTGGGCCACCCGGTTCTGGATCTGCGGCGAGTGGCCATCGGCAAGATCCGCCTGGGCTCATTGGCGGAAGGTCAGTGGCGAATTCTGGAAAAAGGTGAACTGCAAGACGGAGAATGGGCGGGCTCGCTGCCCAACTCCTGACACCGCCGTCCCTACCCTCCTTGCTTGCCGGCCTGACCCGGCGTTGGTCCCTGGGGCGACACACCCCTGGCGGCAGCCCCAAGGAGCCGCCCAAAGATCCCCTGTTGATCACGGGTCAGCAGCTGCGCGAAGCCCGCGAGGCCCAGGGATTGGGGCTACGGGACCTCGCCCAGCAAACCCGCATTAGCACCGCCGTACTCGAGGCTCTGGAGCGGGGCTGGCGCGACCGGCTTCCCGAACCCGCCTATCTGCGCACGATGCTGCCCCTGCTGGAAAAGCGGCTCCAGTTGGCCCCGGGCAGCCTGAGGGGTGCCCTGCCCGCTGCCGCCAGCGGCACGGCAGCCGCCCGCCGCGAGAGCCTGCGGCAGCGGTTCACGCCCGGTTCAGTCGAGGTGCTTACCAGCTGGCAGGGCACCTTGCTGTATAGCCTGTTGGGACTAGTGCTGCTCTACGGGCTCAACCTCAGCCAACGGCGGCTGATCGCCCAGGGCTTGCAAAGCACAGGGCCCCTTCCACCCCTGGCATCCCCAACCAGCCCAGAAGCCAACAAAGAGATGTTGGCAGGGCCCTACCAGGATGTGCTGCCGCTGCGAAGCGCCGCCAGCGGCGTGGCCCTGCGCCAGTGGCGCCAGGAGAGCCAACAGGCTGGCGTCGACCTCTCCCTGGGTTGGCTCTCCGTTCGCCTCAATGGACCCACCCGGCTGCAACTGAAGGACAGCGAGGGGCGCCGGACCACCCTGGAGGGTGCGGAGGGCGAGCTCACCCTGCCGGTCCTGCCTCCCTTTGAACTGAATCTCAATCCCGCCGTACCGGCTCTGGCCGTGCGTTGGAATGGCCGGGCCCTCTCCGCCGAACCCACCGATCCGGGTCGCTATCGCTATCCCGCCGCAGCCGCACCCCAGGGTCCCCGTCCAGGAGTGGGCAAGGCTTCCAAGCCTGCCGCCGAAACGCCCGATCAGCAGGCCCCTCCAGTCCCGGATGAACCAGCGCCAGCATCCCCGGAGCGTCCATAGCGAGCCGCCAGGGCGCCATAGCCCTGCAGGTGACCGGCCAGGGCAGAGATCGGCTCCTGCAGACGCCAGCTCCAGTTGCCGCTGGCCGTGCCTGGAGTATTAAAGCGGGCCCAATCGTCCAATCCCATCAGGTCCTGCAGGGGCACCACCACCAACTCGGCACAGGAGGCCAGGGCCAGCTCGGCCAGTTGCCACCCGGGGGCCACAACCAAAGAGCCCAGCAACTCGCCCACCTGGCGGCGGTGATGCTCCTCCAGCGCCTGCCACCAGCCGTTGGTGGTGGCGTTGTCATGGGTGCCGGTATACACCACCCAGCGGTCGCCGCTGTAGTTGGCAGGCAGGTAGCCATTGTCAGGGTTGCCATCAAAGGCAAATTGCAGGATCTTCATCCCAGGCAAGGCGAACCGATCCCGCAGCTCCTCCACCTCCTTGGTGATCACGCCTAGGTCTTCGGCGATCAAGGGCAGGCGACCATCGCTCTGCAGCAGATGGCAGCGCCGACACCGCCAGTGCAGCAACCTCAACAGCCAGATCCCCGGTGAGGGCACCCAATGGCCGTTCTCGGCGGTGGCATCTCCCCCCGGCACGCTCCAGTAGGACTCGAGGGCGCGGAAGTGGTCGAGGCGAAGCAGGTCGAACAACTCCAATTGCCGCTGCAGGCGATCCAGCCACCAGCGGAAGCCCTGCAGGGCATGGCGACGCCAGCGGTAGACCGGAGTTCCCCACAGCTGGCCCGTTGCGGAGAAATAATCGGGTGGCACGCCGCTCTGGGCGGCCAGCGTTCCATCCGGCGCCAGGACAAACAGGCCCGGATGGCACCAGACATCAACGCTGTCATGGGCCACATAGAACGGCAGGTCGCCGACCAGGCGCACAGCCTGCGCCTGGGCCAACTGTTTGAGCCGCAGCCACTGGCGCTGCAGGTGCCATTGCAGCAGGGATTCTTGCAACAGAATCGGACCCAGCTCTTGGCGCGCCTGGCCCAGGGCTCGCCGCTGGCGCCTGGCCAGGGCCGGCGGCCACTGCCACCACGGTTGGCCGCCATGGCGGCGGCGCAGGGCCATGAACAGGCCGTGGTCCTTCAGCCATGGGGCCTGGCTGCGGCACCAGCGACGGAATTCGGCCTGTCGCTTGAGGCTTTGGGCCGGCCAGGACTGGGCCAAGGCGACCCCCAGGGCTTCAGCCCGCCGCGAGGCCTGCATCGGTTCGAGCTGATCCGAGTTGGAGCCTGGCGGCAAGTCATCCCGTTGGCGCGCCGTCAAATACCCCCCATCCACCAGATCATCGGCGTCCAGGAGCCAGGAATTGAGCGCCGAACCACTGGGGGAGCTGTAGGGAGAACCGGTGCCGTCGGGGGGTGCCACGGGCAACAGCTGCCAGACCCCCACCCCCTCGCGGCCCAGCAGTTCGACCCAGTCTCGGGCGGCGGCCCCCAGGGTGCCGCAACCAGTGGTCGACGGCAGGGATGTGGGGTGAAGAAGCACCCCACATTGGCGAGGGGGGACAGGGCCGCTCACGACTTAGGCAGCCGGTAGGCGGAAATGATGCGTTGGGCGAAGGCTGGGATGTGGCGCTCGGCGATGGCGGGGTGGTGACGCCGCAGCCAGAGGGCGTTGCGGGTGAAATGGGAATCAATCGAGAAACGTCCGTATTCGAGGCCTTTGGGCCCGAACCGTTGCACAAAAAAGCCCACCAGTTCCGCCAAAACCATCGGCAGGCGCACGGCCTTGTCGTAGGCCCCAATGCCCTGTTGCACAGCCTGGCGACGGTCTCCGGCACTGAATACAGGGCCGGTTTCCAGCTCCCCTTCCACCAGATCGAGCAGCTGCTGACCAAGGGGATTGCGCACGGTGATCCACTGGCTGCCAAAACCAGCTCCCATATAACCAACCACTAGATCAGCTCCGGCATTGGTATAATCGAAGCAACTCAAACAACTGGGGGCAAAGACATCCTTAAGTCGTGGTGTATCGAGCCCAAAAAAAGGCACCGTTTCCGTGCTGCCATCGCTATGGCGGAAATGGATTCGAAAATCTTGCATGAATTCATAGTGAACCACCGTCGCCGGTGAACGGCTGGCACTCTCCAGAAAGGTCTGGAGACCCTCACGGCTGACGTTGTCCACACAGGGGAGGCCCAGCACGTAGAGCTGATCCAAGGGCAGGGTGGCCTGCACCGCCCTCAGGGCCTGAACCTGGCAACCCACTCCGATCGCCAACAGGCGCTTGATGCCGCTGCCCGGCAATTGCTCAAGCACCTCCAGATTCGGGGAAAGGGTGGGCTTGTTGACCCTGGCCTCCAAGACCTCCTGGGGCGTGCGGGCCAGCCGGGGTAAAGGAGTAAAGCGATCATCAGGGCTTTGGCCGACACAAAGAACCGCGTCCACCAGGCCGGTTTCTAAGGCACGAACGCCAATGCGAGAGACGATGCCAGTCCATTGGGCCCCGTCAATCGGCTGGCGCATTCGGGCCGTCAGCATCCGTTGCTGAACCCCGAAATACAGCTCGTCCTCCTGGTCCAGATCACGGCTGCGGCCGTGGGCCGCGATTTCCATAGCTTCGAAGCGCTGTTCCAGAAAGGCACAGGCCTGGCGCACATAGGCCACCCAGCGGGTGTCACAGAGCCCGCAATCGCTACAAAGATCCTTGGCGGGGCGAGGACTGCCCTTGGCGATGGGGCGGGCCCGCTCATGGGGAGCCGGTCGCCCCGGTGGGGGCGGGGTGGCGGATTCGGAAGCGGCTGGGGCGCTGGTCAAGGCCGCATCAGGTACGGAGGCGCTCAACCTATCGAGCAAGGGGCCTTGGCGGGGTGGAGAGACTGGGGCGGTGGGGGAGACTGGAACACCCTTTTGTCTGCTCCTGCGCCGATGGCACCCCGCCGGGATCCCCGACCTCCCGCCCGCTCGCGACCGGTTCGCCCGTCAGCCAAGGCGGCCCGGCAGGCCCCGGAACCGGGTCCAGGCTGGCTTGAGCGCCTGGCCTCCTTACCTCGCCCCTCGCCCCGCAGTCTTGTCCTGGCCAGCCTCGGCCTGGCAGGGGCCCTGGTCGGGGGTTCCCTGATGGCGATGGTTTGGCCCCTGAAAGATCGATCCGAAGGGCTCAAAATCGATATAACGCCCGCCACTCTGGCGACCCGGCCGAACCGATCAGTCACCGTGCTGGTAATCGGCACCGATGCGGACAAGATGGGCGATGGTGAAACCGCAGCGGCGCCGAAAGGCCCCGCCAATGCCGACGCCCTGCTGTTGGTGCGCGTCAACCCCGAGGGCCCTCTGCAGGTGCTGAATCTGCCGGTGGAACTGGCGGTGATGGTCCCGGGAGAGAAGGAACCCAACCGGCTTGCCGACCTTTATCGCCGCGGCGGCGTGGCCCTGACCGCCGATGGCGTGCGGGATGTGGTTGGCCTGGACAAATCCGAGCCCGACCGGTTTGTGGTGCTGCCAAGGGCGGCCCTTCGCAAGATCATCGATGGTGTTGGTGGCCTGGAATTGAGCCCCACCCGGACCATGAAGTATCAAGACAAGGCTCAGAACTACAAGATCGATCTGCAGACCGGTCTGCAACGTCTCAATGGCAACCAAGTGGAACAGATGCTGCGCTTCCGCGACAAAGATTTCGGGGAATCGGGTCGTCGCAACAACCACAAACTGGTGGAGAGCAGTCTGCGCGATCAGTGGGCCCGAGCCGATCAACTGGCCAACCTGCCCGCCCTGATCAACACCGTGCGCCCCCAGGTCGAAACCAATCTGACGCCGGAGGAGACCCTCAGCCTGTTTGCCGCTGCCCTCGAAACCAACCGGCCGATTCAATTCGCCAGCCTGCCCCTTAAGCCCGCCAACAAGGACTTCGGCGATTTGCGCCAACTGGATGCCAAACCTTCGCAAAAACTCTGGTCTGCCCCAGGCTCCTAGGGACTGGTGGCTTGGGCTCAGGCCACCCCAAGACGATCCAGCTGGGCCCAACGCCAACGCAACCGCAGGGCCAGTGCTTCGTCGTCAACCTCAGTCAACGCCTCAGCCGGGATATCCGTCGGCCGAGAGGCCTGCCTATTTGGCTGTTCTTCCAGACAACCTAACCAGGGCAGACCATCCCGGCGGCGGGCGTCTGGATCCCAGGGGCCGCCGCACTGAATCAAGCCGACGAGGGGCACCTGCCAGCGTTGCAGCAGGGCCGTTCCGGCCGCAGGCATGCCTGTGGCCATCTGATCGTGCCCCAACACCAACAGGCTGGGCTGGCGCCAGGCTCCCAGCAGCTCCGCCCAATGGCCACCGGAATCAAGGGCGAGACCTGGATCGAGGGGGAGGGCCGCCAGCCAGGGATCCGGACAGCGCGTTAACTGGGTCATGGCCCCATGGGGATCGGCGGCGCAGTCCAGGGTCCTTGGAGCGACCCCCAGCAGCTGGGCCAGACGATCCGTGGCCAGAGGCAGGAAGGCCCCCGCGGCCCCGAGACCGGCAGCGGGCCCTTGGGCCAGTAGAACCAAATGGAGGGGGGGCAAGGAGGTCAAGGCCGCCATGGAATTGGGTGAATGTGGGGCCACGTACGCTTCTACCATCAGAACGCTGTGAACCGCCCACTGCCTTGTGACGACATTCTCGACTGCTGAAAGGCCGGAGTCGGGCGGTTACCAACCCCAAGGGCCTGCCGACAGCCGAAGGTTGCGCCTCTTCAGTGGCACATCCAACCCCGATCTGGCTCAAGAGATCGGTTCATACCTGGGAGTGGCGGATGGTCCTCGGGTGATCAAACGCTTTGCCGATGGCGAACTTTATATCCAGATTCAGGAATCGATCCGGGGCTGTGATGTTTTTCTCATCCAGCCGACTTGCGCTCCGGTGAATGATCACCTCATGGAACTGGTGATCATGGTCGACGCATGTCGCCGAGCCTCGGCCCGTCAGGTCACTGCCGTGATTCCCTATTATGGTTATGCCCGTGCCGACCGCAAGACGGCCGGGCGCGAATCAATCACCGCCAAGCTGGTGGCCAATTTGCTGGTGAAG
This sequence comes from Synechococcus sp. UW140, assembly GCA_945877115.1. Taxonomy (GTDB): domain Bacteria; phylum Cyanobacteriota; class Cyanobacteriia; order PCC-6307; family Cyanobiaceae; genus Cyanobium. The sequence goes on from CAMCQR010000026.1 coordinate 7,076, forward strand.
TCCGGTGTCGATCGGGTGCTGGCTATGGATCTGCATTCCTCGCAGATTCAGGGCTATTTCGACATTCCTTGCGATCACATCTATGGTTCGCCAGTGCTGGTCGACTACCTCGGCACCCGGGATCTTGGCGAAGTGGTGGTGGTTTCTCCAGATGTAGGCGGTGTCGCCCGCGCCCGGGCCTTTGCCAAACAGATGAACGATGCCCCTTTAGCGATCATTGACAAGCGCCGCTCGGGCCACAACGTCGCTGAAAGTCTTACCGTGATCGGCGATGTCATCGGCAAAACGGCCATCCTGATTGACGACATGATCGACACCGGTGGCACAATCTGCCAGGGAGCCAAGCTCTTGCGGCAACGGGGGGCGGCCCGGGTCCTGGCCTGCGCCACCCATGCGGTCTTCTCGCCTCCGGCGGTGGAGCGACTTTCTGCCCCCGGTCTTTTTGAAGAGGTGGTCGTCACCAACAGCATTCCCATCACCCCGGAACGACGCTTCCCCCAGCTCCAGGTGCTCTCGGTGGCCAACATGCTGGGCGAGGCCATCTGGCGCATTCACGAAGAAAGCTCGGTGAGCTCCATGTTCCGCTGATTTCTGTGGTCCCCATGCATCGCCCCGGCCCCGCCGGAGGTCAGAGCACAGATTCGGGGCCGCCCCTGCCCCGTCGCGCTCGCCTCAAACGTCTGCTGCCAGCCAGCCTCACCCTGCTGCTCACTTCCCTGTTACCCATGGCCGCCCTACCGGCGGCTGGCCTAGCCAACGACAGTGTCGGCAGCTTGCCCCAGCCCCGGGGCCGGCGAATAGGCGTATGGATGACCAATAGCCCCAGCCCCCTTTATTACGATCCCAAGCGCATCGAAGCCGCCGTGGCCGAACTAGCCGCCACGGGCTTCAACACCATCTACCCCAACGTCTGGAGCCGAGGCACCACATTTCACCGCAGCCGTTTCGCCCCTCTGGAACCCACCCTGGCGGCGGTAAACCCCAACTTGGATCCGATCTGTCGGATCACCAAAGCGGCCCAGCGCCATGGCATGCAGGTGGTGCCATGGTTCGAATACGGGCTGATGGAACCGGGAGACGCCGAGGTAGTGCGTCTCAATCCCGACTGGGTGCTACGCCGTGCCGATGGCAGCGCCCTGTACGCCCTCCACGGCGCCGACCTGCGCACCTCCCCACTTAAGGACCTGCGGGTCTGGCTCAACCCGGCCCATCCTGGGGTACGGGAGCGCTTCATCGGCTTGATCGTGGAGATCGTGCAGCGCTGCGGCGTGGATGGCATCCAGTTGGATGATCACTTCGCCTGGCCGGTGGATCTCGGCTATGACGATTACAGTCGCATGCTGTATCGGCAGAGCACGGGCCGCGAACCGCCCGCCAACCCCAATGATCGCTATTGGATGCGCTGGCGCCGTTATCAACTTACCAGCCTGATGCGGGAGTTGCGGGTTCGACTGCAACAGACTTCCACCAGCAAACGGCTGGTGATCAGCCTTTCGCCCGGACCTTTTCGTTCGGCGTTCAACGAATGGCTCCAGGACTGGGAGTTGTGGGCCTTGAGCGGGCTCATCGATGATCTTGTGGTGCAGAACTACGCTTACAGCATGGAAGGTTTTAGCAATGATCTCAATCAATCGGCCCTGATCAAGGCCCATAGCTGGGGGGTACCCGTCGAAATTGGCATCCTGGCCGGCCTGGGATCGCGTACAACGGATATGGGCACCATCGCCCAGAAAGTGCAATTGGCCGCCAGCAGGGGCCACGGCGTGATTTATTTCTTCTGGGAAGGCCTATGGGGCCAGTACTCCGGACCCGAGGGCGGCGCCTATCGCCAGAGCCAGTTCAATACCCTGCATCGCTATGCCTTCGGCATCCCCACCAGCAGGCCCGGGGGGAACTGGCCCTCGGCCCAGACCCCGCGCCGCCTGCCACCCACGCCTCCACCCGCATTGGGCATCGGTCGAGCCATGATTCCCCCTCCTCCTCCTCCCCCCTTGCCGGAGCAAACGGACTGATCATTTGTTCCGACCAAATCACGCTTGAGGACTGCGTAGAGATAATCAGAAGATTTTTAGCGACTGGACAAACGCAGATACAACTTCTCAAGGGAACTCCAATCCCAGGGTGCGTCGATGCTCCAGAAGGCCGGTTTGGGCTTCATCAAGCCGCCCGGCGCCGTGCAGGATTCGGGTGATCCGATCGATGTCCAGCACCGCATGCAGCCGATAGCCGCCCGTTTCCAACCGCTGGCGGGCCCGGAAATCCGTGGCGCCGCCATGGTCGATGAACACCACCACATCCTGAACTTGGAGTCCAGAACTTTCCAGCTTGGCAATCCCATCCAGCACGCTGCCACCTGTAATCAGGACATCGTCCACGACCACCACCAGATCACCCTCCTCAAAATCGCCCTCAATTAACCGGCGTGCCCCATGGGCCTTAACCTCCTTACGGGGATAGATGAGCGGTTTGTGGAGCAGGAGGGAAAGGCCGGTGGCGGTGGGCAAGGAGCCGTAGGGTATACCCGCAATGCGATCAAAAGCAAGTTCGGCCATGGCCAGGGAATAGGCATGGAGAACACGATGAAATAGATTTGGATCGGAAATAATCTGACGTAAGTCGATATAATAATTGAAGACATCTCCAGAGGCCTGAACATACTCTCCGAACAGCAGGCACCCGATATCAAACAAATCGAGAATCAGCTCGGCGTGGGGGTCGGCGACAACCCCCTCGCCCTTGGCGCCCCCCCCACTCTCTGTGTCCTTTCGTCCAGGGCCACTGGTGGGTTGGGGAACCCATAACTGGCACGAATCCTGGCGACTGTGGGAGCGGCCCTCCAGCCAATGCTGTCGCTGTTGGTCAATTCGGCCCTTGAGTGCGGCCGCCCTGGCGGCGATGTCCGCTTCCACCAGGAGGTTCTGGGGTAGGGGCAACAACAGCCCATCGGCGCTGTCGCTGAGACCGGCCTCAAGCAGGGCGACCAGCCGATCTTCTTCCGCCCAAAGACTCCTGAGGATGAGGAACCGCTCCGGGACCTCCTGCCTGACCCTGGCGAGGATCTCCGGATCACTGGTACCCACTTCAAACAGTAGTTGCTCAGGTGTTCCCCAGGACTGGCATTCCCTCACCACCTGCAGATAGAGGGGATTCTGTTCATTGGGATGGTGCTGAATACGCCAGGCAGCTGGATTGGAACTGTGGCAAGTGACCACCACCGCCCGCTGGTGATAGAGCAGGAATGGCGCTGCGATGTCCTGTCCGGCCAGCGGGGACAAGGTCACCGCATCGGCCCCCAGGTCCCGGAACAGGTAGTTGGCCAGGGCCGAGGAACTGTTGAGGTCGCCATGTTTGGCGTCCACGATCAGGGGAATTCCCGGCGGCACCAACTCACGTACCTCCCGCAACAACTCCAGCCCCACCGGGCCCAGGGCCTGATAAAAGCCGAGGCTGGGTTTGTAGGCGCAAACATGGTCGGCGGTGGCTTCAATCACCGCCTTGATCCAGTGACGAGCCAGGGAGAGAAATGACCGACCGCCCATGCCCCGTCCCTGGGCCCAGGTGTTCAACATCTCCGGATTGGGATCCAATCCCGTCACCAGCAAGGTCTGGTTACGGGAAATAGCGTCGGTGAGCTGAACGAAGAAACCCATCGCCAATGGTTACGCTTTTTGTAGGGGGGGATTTCTTGAAGGATTCTTCAAAGAATATAGAAAATCTAAAGACCAACCTGAGTAACGATGTAACAGCTCTTATTCGATCGCTGGGGCCCGAGCCAGCTCAAAGGGCCGTGATCTCAGGATAGATCGGCTGCCAGGTTGCCGCTATGAGGCACTGTAGAGCCTCCGCCTCGGTGGTGGCCCTGCGGGCCAGCCCCTCTGCCACCGCCGCCAAGGCCACGGCCCGGGCGACGGAGGCGGATACCTGATGAACCTGGTCAAGGCCCACCATCAGGGGGGCATCTGGATCATGGGCGGCGGGAATTTCTTCGGCCAACGCCCCGATACAGGCATCAATCATGGCCTCACTGACCTGGCTGGCCCCCACGGCCACCGCTGCAAAACCCAGGCCGGGAAACACAAAGCAGTTATTGCACTGCCCAATCTGCCGCAGCTTCCCAGCGATCTCGACAGCTGCAAACGGACTTCCGGTGGCGACCAAGGCGCGACCGCCACTCCAGCGCAACAGATTTTCGGGTGTTACTTCCGCTAGGGAAGTGGGGTTGGAGAGGGGCAACACAAGGGGCCGCTCACATCCCCGGCAAAGCGCTTCAACCACGGCCTGGTCAAAGGCACCGGCGCAGGTGGAGGTGCCGATCAACACCGTCGGCGCCAGGCTCTCCACCACGCTCTGGAGACCAATGCAGCCCTGGTGATCACGGGGCCAATCGGCGACCTGCTCAGGGCGTTTGCTGTAGGTCAATACCGCCCCATGGACGCCCTCCAGGCCTGCGTGCACCAGCCCCTGGCGGTCAATCATCCAAAGACGGTCTGCGGCCTGCTGGGCGTCCAGACCCCGGGCCTGCAGCAACCGCATCAACCGTTCGGCGATGCCGCAGCCGGCGCTACCGGCGCCAAAAATGACAATGCGCTGGTCCTCCAGAGCCTGCCCCAGCCCCCTCAAGCCGGCCAAAATGGCGGCGGCCGCGACGCCGCTGGTGCCCTGGATGTCGTCATTAAAACTGGGTAGCCGTTCCCGGTAGGTCTCCAAAACCCGGCGGGCATTACCGGCGCCAAAGTCCTCCCAATGAACCAGGGCGCCAGGACAAACCTCCCGCACCGCCTGGATAAAGGCCTCCATAAAGGCGTCGTAGGCGGCGCCCTTCAGCCGCGGCTGTCGCAGGCCCGGATAGGTCGGATCGTTGATCAGGTCGGGATTGTTGGTGCCCACATCGAGCATCACGGGCAGGGCCCTGCGGGGATCGAGACCGGCACAGAGGGTATAGACGGCCAACTTGCCTTGGCAGATATGAATTCCTCCTATCCCCTGGTCGCCAATCCCGAGAATCCCCTGGGCATCGGTCACCAACAGTAGGTCGGGGCGATTGTCCCCAGGTTGACCGCCGATCGGCATACAAGCCTGGCGCAGGATGGCCCCCAATCGATCCTGTTGATCCACCGTCAGATATACCCCCAACGAAGGGCTGCGGTAGGTCTGGCTGAAGTCCTGGATGGCCTGGCCCACGGTTGGGGTATAAACAATCGGCATGACCACCTCGATATGATCGGCCAGAAAGCGGTGGAATAAAATAATATTGCGCTCTCGCAAAGTCTGCACATAGGTGTAACGATCCCGGGGATTGCCCAGGGCGTCGAAGGCCCGCCAGCAACGTTCCACCTGCTGTTCAATCGTTTCGACCTGCCAGGGCAACAGGGCCTCGATCTCCAGGGAGCGGCGCTCCTGACGGCTAAAGGCGGTGCCCTTATTAAGTTGGGGATTGTTGAGGAGTTCGGCCCCCCTCAACGTGGTGGCCAGTGGGGCAGGGGGGCGCGGGGCAACCACAGCATCACGATCGGGCGCCCCCATCCTGCTGCCCCCCCTCGCGGCTCCAGGGCAGCCGTTGGCCCGCATGGAGCGGCACCAGGGCGTGGTCGCCTCCGACCGCATCGGCTAGGTGCAGGCGCACCGGCACCTCCACGGGCTGGCGCAGCAGAACAACGGGCTCTTCGTTGACGGGCAAGCCGTAGAACTGGGGACCGAAGATACTCGCGAAATCCTCGAGGCGATCGAGGGCCCCCTCCTGCTCGAAAACGGTGGCGTAACTCTCGAGGGCGTAGGGGCTGTTAAAAATTCCGGCGCAGCCACAGGCGGATTCCTTGGCGTGGCGGGGGTGGGGAGCCGAATCGGTGCCCAGAAAATAACGAGGATGGCCGGAGGTGGCGGCGGCGCGCAGGGCCAGGCGATGGCGCTCCCGCTTGATCACCGGCAGACAGTAGTAATCGGGTCGCAAACCACCGTTAAATAGGGCATTGCGATTGAGGTGTAGGTGGTGGGGGGTGATCGTGGCAGCCAGGTTGGGGCCTGAGGCGGCAACGAAGTCCACCGCTTCGGCGGTTGTGATGTGTTCAAGCACCACCTTCAATCCCGGATGGCGCCGCAACAGCGGGGCGAGGTGCCGCTCCAGGAACACCGCCTCACGATCGAAGATGTCGACCTCGGCGTCCGTGACCTCACCATGGATCAACAAAGGCAGACCGCAGCTCTCCATCACCTCCAGCACGGGCGCCAGCGCTTCGAGATCGGTCACCCCTGCAGCCGCATTGGTGGTGGCGTGGGCTGGATAGAGCTTGCAGGCCGTGAGAACCCCCTGCCGGGCGCCGCGCTCCAGCTCACCGGCATCGATGGTGTCGGTCAGATAGGCAGTCATCAGGGGCGTGAAACCACTGGCCTCGGGCAAGGCGGCCAGGATCCTCTCGCGGTAGGCCTGGGTGGCCGCCACCGTTGTGAGGGGTGGGGCCAGGTTGGGCATCACGATGGCCCGGCCAAAGACGGCCGCCGTCAGCGGCGCCACCGCTTGGAGTAGGTGGCCATCGCGCAGATGGACATGCCAGTCGTCCGGGCGCCGCAAGCTAAGACGTTCCACAGGGGCATCGCTCATGGGCGCAGACGCTCTAGATAGCCCACGTTGACGTCGTTCTTATCGGTTTGAAGATAGAGGTACCCGGATCCATCGGCCAGCACGATTCCCCTGTAATTCCAGTCGACGTCGAGGGAATCACGCTGGTGGATGGTGGCTAGACAATCTGGAGCCACTTGCAGGGTGCCACGGTACGTGGCTTCCTCCACAGTCTCGCCATAACTGGATATGGCAATTCCCCGAACGATGCCATTATTCCAGCGTTCATGCTGGATGGTACCGTTGCGGCGCCAGCTTCCCTGGCGATAATCAAATCCTTCCTGCTGACTCACCACGGCCCCATTAAGAAGGCTGGCGGTGCAAGCCGTATCAGGTTGCCGGAACCAACGGGAAATGGCGAACACATCGGGTAACACTCCGATCGAATAACGGGGGTGACCGTTCAAATCAAGAACGGCCTGACTCTGGCGGACTGTATTACCGAAAGTACGATGAATTCGCACCCTACAGAGTGAAATTGCTTCAAAATGACCGGTATAGGGAGCTTCGCTAAATTCCTGGCCAGTTCGCTGTAATCGCACCCCGCGAATCTGGCCATCGGCGCTCCAGGTTTCCTGCAGCAGGGCCGCATAGGGCCCTGTTGGCAGATTCCCCTGGCTCATCAGCACATAGCGGCCCGGCTTGGGAGCTGCACAAGGCTGCATCGGCACCCCTGCCGCCGGGATCGCTGCCCCAGGCAACATCTCCTTGGCTGCTGCCGCCGTAGTCCCAGAAACAGCCTTGGCTGGAGCGGTCCCGGCAGCCACTGGAAGGGAACCGGCCAGGGAAGCCAGCAGGGGGAAGCCCAGCCCAAGGAGGGCCAGGAGGAAGGGGCGCGAGCGGGTGGCCAAGGGGGGAGCTGGAAGCGACTCCTTGCATCCTTAGCGCATCTGCGCCCGCCTGCCCAGCCGACCGGGTGCCTCGGGCAGCAAAAGGCAGCAAAGCCAGAGCCAGGATCCCGGCTGGGAGAATGGTGGGGACGAACCGGCGGTGAGGGTCAACGAAAGCGATGCACTTCCCCTGGGGCCAGCGCGCCGGTGTGATGGGGGTGATCAACCTCACCCCCGATTCCTTCAGCGATGGAGGACGCTATGAAGGCGCTAAAGCGGCCCTGTGCCAGGCGGAGCGTCTCCTGCGCCAAGGGGCGGATGTGATCGACCTGGGAGCCCAAAGCACCCGACCCGGCGCCCCGGAGGTGGGGGTGGAGACCGAACTGAGACGGTTGCTTCCGGCCCTTCACGCCATCCGTACCGCCCAGCCGCAGGCGATTCTCTCCGTCGATACGTTCTGGGGGGCGGTAGCTGAAGCCGCCTTAGCGGCGGGCGCAGACTGGATCAATGACGTCAGCGGTGGCCGCCGAGACCCAAGCCTGCTGAAGGCAGTGGCTTCCCATGGCTGTCCCCTTGTGTTAATGCACAGCCGCGGCGACAGCCGCACCATGGACCAGCAATGCCAATACAACGACGTGGTGGCGGATGTGCGCTGGGAGCTGGAACAAGCCAGCGAGCGGGCCCTGGCGGCCGGTGTGGAGCGGGGGCAACTGATCTGGGATCCCGGGCTCGGTTTTGCCAAGACCACGGAACAGAACCTGGAATTGCTGCGACGGCTCGATGAACTCAAGGCACCGGGGCTGTCCTTGTTGGTGGGGCCATCGCGCAAGCGCTTCATCGGCGAAGTGGTGGGCGAATCACGCCCTCGCGCCCGCATCTGGGGCACGGCAGCGGTCTGTGCCCTGGCAGTGGCCCGGGGCGCCGATTTGGTCCGGGTCCATGACGTCGGACCCATGGCCCAGGTCATCCGCATGGCAGGGGCCCTGGAGAAGCCCTGATCGGGGGACTTCAGGGCCGATGGGGGCCAGACCAGGGCTGTTGGTGGGGTCAGAGTGACCTGCAACAATGCGGCGTCGCTTGAAGCTCTTGGGCATGTCCTTCCGTCCAACCCGTGCCTGGGCCCTACCCCTTGTGCTTGCAGGGCTGTTGGCCGGTTGCGCCCAGGATGGGGGCAGCGGCGTCCAGAGCGCCAAGCTGTCCATGGTCCAGGGACGGGGCAAACTGGTCTGCGGAGTTGATGGCAAGTTACCTGGCTTCAGTTTCGTCGGCCCCGACGGCCGTTACACGGGTCTGGATGTGGATGTATGCCAGGCAATGGCCGCTGCCATCTTTGGCGATGCCAGCAAAGTGGAGTTTCGCGATCTCAATTCGAGCGAACGCTTTGCCGCCCTGGCCAGCGGCGAAGTGGACCTGCTCTCACGCAACACCACCATGACCCTGAGCCGGGATGCGCCCGGCGGCAACGCCCTCAGCTTTGCCCCAACCACCTTCTACGACGGCCAGGGGATGATGGTGCCAGTTGCCAGCGGCATCACCACCCTTAAGGCCCTGGCGGGCAAACCGATCTGTGTCGAGAGTGGCACCACCACCGAGCTCAACCTGGCCGACCGCATGCGTGAGATCGGCGTCGCCTATACGCCATTGAAATTCCAGACCGGCGACCAGACCTATGCGGCATACCTGGGGGGCCGCTGTATCGCCGTCACCAGCGATCGCTCCCAACTGGCAGCCAAACGCTCCAGTTTCCCCAATCCTGAAGCCCACACGCTCCTCAAGGATGTGATGAGCAAGGAGCCCCTCACTCCGGCTACGACCAATGCTGATCCAGCCTGGGCAGATGCCGTGCGCTGGACGGTCAACGCCCTGATCCAGGCCGAAGAACTGGGCATCACCAAGGCCAACATCACCAGCAAAGTGGCGCAGGCCAAGGCCAATCCAAACCAGCCCGATCTGCGCCGTTTCCTAGGGGTTGAAGGCGATTTCGGCAAACAATTGGGATTGCCCGCTGATTTCGTGGTCAAAATTATCAGCGCCGTCGGCAATTACGGAGAAATTTTTGATCGCAACGTCGGCCCAGCTTCCAAGTTGAAACTCGATCGCGGCGTCAATAATCAATGGACCAAGGGGGGTCTGATGTACTCACCTCCTTTCCGCTGAGTTTGCATGCGCGATCCCCAGGCTTTGCTTGATCCTCTCGACCGTCCCCCCTGGTGGCGCGATCGACGTGTGATCCCCTGGCTTGGGCAAGGGGTCGTGGCGCTGCTGCTGCTCGTTCTGATCGCCTTCTTACTGGGCAACCTGGTCCACAACCTCACCACCAGGGGCATGCTGCTCAGTTGGCGCTGGCTGGGGCAACCGGCCGGATTCGACATCTCCGAAACCCTGGTTCCCTTCAGTGCCGAGATGCCCTATTGGCGGGGCCTGGTCGCTGGTTTGGCCAACACCCTGCGGGCCGTTCTCACCGGCCTAGTAGGGGCCACGTTGCTGGGCACCCTGGCGGGGATGGCTTCGTTCAGCCGTAATGGCCTGTTGCGCGGTCTCACCCGCACCTACGTAGAAACAATTCGCAATATCCCCCTGCTATTGCAACTGATCTTCTGGTATTTCGTCGTCTTCTTATCTCTGCCTAACGGCACCGCAGCCTTACAAATCCCTGGGGTAGTCCTGGCAAAATCCGGTCTTTATCTGGCCGGATTCGGCCAAGGGATGCATTGGTCCCTGCCCCAGCTCGTCAATGGGGTCTGGCAAGCTCCATTGCGCCTGAGTGTGGAATTTGCCGCCTTGATAAGCGGCCTGATCATCTATTCGGGAGCCTTCATTGCCGAGGTCGTACGCGGAGGCATCGCCTCGGTGCCCAAGGGCCAATGGGAAGCAGCCACTTCCTTGGGGATGGGTTGGTTTGCCACCCTGCGCCATGTCGTGCTGCCCCAGGCCCTACGGGTCATCGTTCCCGGCCTTAACACCCAGTACATCTCCCTGGCCAAGAATTCCTCTCTGGCAGTGGCGGTTGGCTTCACCGATCTCTATTCTGTCGCCGAAACCACCTTGAACCAGACGGGTCGGGCCCTGGAGGTTTACCTCCTGTTGCTGGGGGCCTATCTGGCCATGGATCTGGTGATTTCACTGTTGATGAATGGTCTGAATCGTTTCGTACAGATCAGGGAGCGCTGAGATGAACCCCCTGTTACGTCGCCTGCGCTCCGACCTTTTTGCCACCCCCGCCGATGGGGCCCTCAGCCTCGGCCTCATCGCCCTCATCACCGCGGTGGCGGTGGGACTGTTGCAATGGGCGACCCAGAGGGCCCAATGGGCGGTGATCCAGGCCAACAGCACTTTGTTTGCCGTAGGTCGCTATCCCGGAGACCAGCAATGGCGACTCTGGCTGCTCACGGCCCTGCTCACGGCCGTGACGGGTGTCACCTGGGGTTTATTGCGCTGCCATCCTCGGGCCGACCGGGACGGCACCCTCTGGCCCCGTAACGATCGTCTCGTGCTTGGGCTCCTGGTAGTGGTGGTGCTCTGGTTGCCCGGGGCCCTGCAATTGACGCCGGCCCTCCAGATCCGCTGGTCGCTTCTGGCGGCGTTGCTGGCGGCCAGTCGCTGGCTGGCGGGACGCTTTGGTTCCAAGCTCAGCCGGCCCATGCTGCGGCTCTTCCCCCTCGTCTGGCCCCTGATTTACCTGATCGGCATGGTGCTGATCAGTGGCGGCCTGGGCCTGATGCCGGTCTCGCCTTCCCAGTGGGGAGGCTTGCTCCTGACCCTGCTTACCGCCAGTTTCGCCATCCTGCTTTGCTTCCCCATGGGGGTGCTGCTGGCCCTGGGGCGGCGCAGTGATCTGCCCTTGCTGCGCTGGATCTCGGTGATTTACATCGAATTCATCCGTGGCGCCCCCCTGATCACCCTCCTGTTTCTGGGCCAGAACATCCTCGGATTTCTGTTGCCCGGCGGGTTCGCCCCAGACCGAATCTGGCGGGCGGCCTGGGTGCTCACCTTTTTCGCCGCTGCCTATCTGGCCGAAGCGGTGCGATCCGGTCTGGCATCCGTGCCCAAGGGCCAGATGGAAGCGGCCCGCTCCCTGGGACTCTCCTATCCTCAAACCCTTGTGCGGGTGGTGCTTCCCCAGGCCTTGCGGGTGGCCTTACCCGCCATGGTGGGCCAATTCATCTCATTGCTGCAGGACACCACCCTGCTTTCGCTGATCGGGCTGCTTGAACTGCTTGGTGTTGCCAGGACGGTAATGGCCAACCCGGCTTTTCTCGGACATAGCGCCGAGGTCTACCTCACCCTTGCCCTGTTGTTCTGGTCCTGCTGCGCTGCCCTCGGACTGGGCAGTCGAGCCCTTGAGAAACGCCTTGATCCCCAGACCCTCTCCCGATCTTCCAGCCAGCCATGACTTCGAGCCCCACCCACTTGATGATTGAGGCCCGCGGGGTCCAGAAGTGGTATCCAAATGGCTATCACGCCCTCCGTGGTGTCGACCTCTCGGTCCATCGCGGCGAAGTGGTGGTGGTGATGGGTCCCTCGGGCTCCGGCAAGAGCACCTTCATCCGCACCTTCAATGCCCTAGAGGATTTTCAAGAAGGCAGCATTCGCATTGACGGCATCAACCTGGGCAACGACCTGCGCCAGATCGATGCCATCCGCCGTGAGGTGGGCATGGTATTCCAGCAGTTCAATCTGTTTCCCCACCTCACGGTGCTTGACAATCTGGTGTTGGCCCCGACGTTGGTTCGGGGCAGGTCCCGGACGGAGGTCCAGGCCCAGGCGCTCTCCCTGCTCGATCGGGTCGGCATCAAGGAACAGGCCCAGAAATTCCCCGGCCAGCTTTCGGGGGGCCAGCAGCAGCGGGTGGCCATCGCCCGCGCCCTTTGCATGGAACCCCGCATCCTCCTGTTTGATGAACCCACCAGCGCCCTGGATCCTGAGATGGTCCGGGAAGTCTTGGATGTAATGCGTCAATTAGCTCAGGAGGACATCACCATGGTAGTGGTGACCCATGAAGTCAAATTTGCCGAACAAGTCGCCCATCGGGTGGTGTTGATGGCCGAGGGCAACGTGGTGGAAGAAGCACCTCCAGCCCAGTTTTTCAAGAACCCCAAACATGAACGAACCCGGCGGTTCCTCGACCAGATTCTTTGAATTAACAAGAGAATCAAATAGGACAAAAATATTGACTTAAGCCAGCATCAATTCCAGACCATGTACACCCTCGTACAGCAAGTATGCTCCAAATACGAGGGCGATGATACCAACCAACCATTCGGCTTTATGTTGTAACCATTCTTCTAATTTGGCAATCGAATCGCGAATCGAACCCCTACTGGCAATCCAAGCCAGAGGAGGCAATAGCAACAGAGAACTGGCCGTGAGCGCATAGACGGCCGTAATTTCAAAATCGGCCTTAATTCCAGGATGATTAACCATCATCAAACCGGCCTGCTTTAAATAAAAGACCAGGTTTTCAGGGGTTAACAGGGCGGCACCTGCACCGATTAAGACCAATAGGGCGGTACTAACATCGGGGAGGCGATTCATCAATCGTATCGCCATTCCCTCTTCACCAAGGCTGGCTTGGGGAGTTAACTGATACAAACCCAAGGCCAAAAGGCCTCCGGCCCCCAACAGGTCAATCAGCACCTGCTCCCGGCCGCCGTGCTCGAGGCTGATTGCCAACGAGTTTCCAACCAGCATTAACAACAGAACTGCAATCACGTTGGCCAGGGTCCAGCCCAGGACGTAGGCAAAGGACCTGCGCAGGGGTGAGCGACCAAGCAGTAAAAGAGTAACGACCCCTATATGTAGGGGACTGAAGGCGATGCCAATTCCGAAAAGAGAGGATTTGGTGAATAGAGAAGCGAGCATCGCAAGGGGCCAAGCACCCCGCACTTGTCTTGGAACCCTAGCCAGCAGCCCGAGGCCCCGGGGGCGGTTCCCCCCACCAACAACCCCTTGAAGATTCAAGTGATGGCCTGGATTCGCCGCAGACCGGGCTTGAACGCGGATAGCAACAGCTGAATAGGTGGGGCTGACCTTCAGTCTTCCGCTAACAGCAATCGACGCCCCTCCTCCAGTTGGCGACGTGCCTCTTCGCCCAGATGGGGTAGTCGCAAATCCAGACGGGCCATGGCATCAATGATCGAGGCGGCAACCGCGATGCGGGTGAACCATTTGTTGTCGGCTGGCACCACATGCCATGGGGCTGATGGTCTGGCGGTACGCTGAATCGTCTCCTCATAGGCTGTCATATAAGCATCCCAGTGGGACCGCTCGTGAATATCACCAAGCGAAAACTTCCAATTCTTATCGGGATTATCTAGGCGCTCTAAAAAGCGACGCTTTTGTTCATTGCGAGACAGATGCAGAAAAAATTTAAGCACCAGGATTCCATTGTTACTTAGATAGTCCTCAAAATGGCGAATTTCGCGGCAACGCCGCTTCCAAATGTCGTTGCCCAGCAACGAGGGAGGCAATTGCTGTTTTTGTAACAGTTCTGGGTGGACCCGGACCACCAGGGTCTCTTCGTAATAGCTGCGATTAAAGATGCCGATCCGACCCCTTTCCGGCAGGGCCTGTTGGCAGCGCCATAGGTAATCATGGTCGAGTTCGGTGGGAGAGGGAGCCTTGAAGCTGGTCACCTGGCAGCCCTGGGGATTCACCCCCGACATCACATGTTTGATCGTGCCATCCTTGCCGGCGGCATCCATCGCCTGGAAGATCAACAACACGCCCCAACGGTCCTGGGCATAGAGGCGCTCTTGGAATTCGGCAAGCAGGCTGGTGCCTTCGGTCAACCGCTGCATGGCCATCGCTTTGTCATCGCGTTGCAGGTGCAGGGTGTCGTTGGGATCTACGGCGGCCAGGCGAAAGCCCTCGCCATCGTCCACCCGGTAGGCCTTGGCGAGTTTGTGGCACTGGCTCAGTAATGTGTCGCGATCCATGGCATCGATCATGGGGTGAAAATCAGCTGGAACCGAAGGTGGGGCTAGCCCACTCCGCACCGCTGAGAAGGGGAAACAAACCATCTTCTCGTCTTACAGCCTCCAGCCACAACGGCGGCAAATCCGTGCCTTGGTCGATGGCAAGCAGGAGACGCCAGAAACGATCCAGATGGCGGTGAATCCTCTGCCGAGCCAGTTCGGTGGTGGTCCCGGCCCGCAGGATGAAACTCCAGTCGGAACTCTGGGCCAGCAGCAGTTCGCGGCCGGCCTGGATCAGCCAGGTCCGATGCTCACTGCTGCCCACCCCACGGTTGACCCTGCGCACCATGGCCCGAGAAGCCCGCTGCCATTCCCCCACCACCCAGCCATTGGTCTCATTCAGCCAATAGTCGTGGTAGCCCCCCCGGCCCCAGCTGGAGGGGGAGGGGCGGCACACCTGGAGCGTCAAGTTCGATTCCAGGGTCTCCCGCAGGGTGGTGAAACGGACCTCAGCAGCGGCAGCCTGGCGGAACAATTCGGCCAGGAAGGCCGGCCCTTCAAACCACCAGTGGCCGAACAGCTCGGCATCAAAGGGAGCCACCAGTAGGGGTGGTCGGCCAATGGTGGCCGCCAGGTTGTGCAATTGGCCCGCCCGGCCGGCGAGGTATTCGGCGGCATGTTGACGCACCCTGAGGGCGGCAGCGGCCGGTTCGTAAGGGGCCTTGGACTCCAGCGCACAGGTCTGGGACGTCACCCGGTGCCATTTCAGCCCCAGGGGACGACTGCTGCGGATGCCGTGTTCGGCCAACAGGGACTCGGGCAGATCCCAGCCCAGGTCACGGTGAAATTCCCGGTAGGCCCCATCGCCCGGATAGCCCTGGCTGGCACTCCACACGGGCAGGGTCGAATGGCTATCGCGGCCGAAAAAAGCCACTCCAGCTGGGCTGCAGATGGGGGCATAAACGCCATAGCGGGGACGGGGGCTGGCGTGGAGAAGCCCATGGGCGTCCAGCACGCTGTAGCGCAGACCGTTTTGAATAAGAACCTGGTCCAATCCCTCGTAATAGGCGCATTCCGGCAACCAAAGGCCCAGGGGAGGTTGGCCGATCAGGCGTTCGTGCTCCCGCACGGCGGTACTCAGTTGGGCCCGCACGGCCTCCGGACATTCCCTCAGCAGGGGCAGGTATCCATGGGTGGCGGCGCAGGTGATCAGATCCAGCACCCCTAGACCCTGCAGGCGCCGAAAGCGGGGCAACAGCCTGCCATTGCAGCGCTGCCAATCGGTCACCATGGCGGCCAGGGTGGCTCCGAGATGGCGGGCCGCAGTCCTGCCCTCGGGAGGGGTCAGCACCATTAACTCCTGCCGAAGCTGCAGCCAGGGCAGAAAGCCCCGATTGAGCTCTTCGTCATCCAACAAGGACAGAAGGGTCGGCGAAAGGCCAAGGGTGAGTCTGGGCCGCTGCCCAGGATCGGCGGCGGCCTCCTCCAGCACTTGAAGCAGCGGCAGATAGCTCTCCTGCAAGGCCTGGTAGTACCAGTCCTCCTCCAGGGAACCCGGTTCCCCTGAGCGGACATAGGGAAGGTGGGCATGGAGCACCAAGGCCAGTTCGCCTGCGGCCATTGGTCACCTCAACACAATTCCACTTTACGGATCCGGTTTCTAGGCTTGGTCCAGAAAATGGGCTTAGAAGCGATTGGTGCAACAACACTTAGGTGAACCGATGCTGCGGCGAGTGCTGGCGGTTGACGGGCAGAGCATGTTTTATGCCCAGCAAAAACTCGGCTGGTTTTTTGATCCCCGCCGTTTGATGGAATTAGCCCGGCAAGAGGGAGAAGTGGAACTGGGGAGCGCCTTTTGGTATTCGGGCCTGAAGGAACCCAATGACCAACGTCCCTTCCGCGATGCCCTCACCAGCCTGGGATACACCGTGCGCACCCGCCCCTTACGAGACCTGGGGGGAGAAGGGGAGAGCCGCCATTACGCGCGGGCCAATCTGGATGTGGAGGTGGCGATCGACCTGCTGACCGTCGCCCATCGTTGCGAAGAGGTCTGGCTCCTCAGTGGCAGCAAGGACCTGGACAGGCTGGTGGAGGTCCTGCGGGCTAAGGGTCTCACCATCATTGTCTTCAGCACCGAAGGCATGGTGGCCCGGGAACTGCGCAATGCGGCCGATCGCTTTGTGGACCTGGCCTCCCTTCTGCCCCAATTAGCCAAGGCCGACAGCCCAACCCCGGGGCTCCTGCGCCGTCCGTCGATCTCCCCGTCTCATGTCTGAGGCGGGGTCCAGATGTAGCTGGGGGGATCATGGAGCCTGAAGCTGGCCCAGACCCCGAGACCTCGCCTTGGATCCCAGGGTTGTTGGTGCATGGCAAAGGCATGGGAATTGGTGGTATTAAGAACCACAAAATCCTTGAGTCGCCGCTCAATTTGGAGGATTTCCGACTCGTCTTCATCATCGAGAAAGGGAAGGGGCTCTTCCTGGCCAAATATTTCCTGGGGGCAGGCCGCCATCCAAACAGCAGCAAAACGAACCAGAGTGATACGCACCGATCCTGACTGCTGGGGCTCAATGGATTCTTCACATATATGCAATGAAAGCAGATGATCCTGGGCAAGAGGTGAAAATCTGAAGAACTTTTGGCGAAGTTCGGTATTATAAGCAACAGGCTCCGAGGCTCCGGCAACAAACGGCGCCAACTTGGACATAACAATGGCCATCGAACGAAGACCCATGTCTGGAGCAGGCGGAGACTTGGGTTGGGCTGAAACCATCCAGACCTATGGGGCGCTGTGAGTCTCAACAATGAGACGGCCCTGACAGCTTGGCTGAAGAAGAGCTGAAGATGCCGGTAATTACCGGAAACTTTTTGAAACCGATCCCGACCGACCGCCATGGGGTCGCCAGCCAGCGAGGCTACCTAGGGCGACAGGGGAGATCTCGCCGCAAGCCCCTACAATGGAGCCAACTCATAGTCAGTCCGCTTAGCGGTCCCCCCCTGTTGCCATGGCGCGTGATCCCGGCCGGGTCCTCATTTTCGACACCACCCTGCGGGATGGCGAGCAATCCCCGGGTGCCAGCCTTAATCTTGAAGAAAAGCTCGCCATCGCCCAGCAGCTCGCCCGCCTCGGTGTCGACATCATCGAGGCCGGTTTTCCCTTTGCCAGCGGCGGCGATTTCAACGCCGTCCAACGGATCGCCGCCACGGTCGGCACCGAGGACGGTCCTGTGATCTGCGGGCTGGCCCGGGCCGCCAAGGGAGACATCAAAGCCTGCGCTGAGGCCGTGGCCCCTGCGCTGCGGCGCCGCATCCATACCTTCATTGCCACCAGCGACATCCACCTCCAGCACAAGTTGCGCAAGAGCCGGGCGGAGGTTCTGGACATCACCGCCGAAATGGTGGCCTACGCCCGCTCGCTGGTCGACGATGTCGAGTTCTCCTGTGAGGACGCCGGTCGTAGTGATCCCGAATACATGCACCAGGTGATCGAGGCCGCCATCGCTGCCGGAGCCACCACCATCAACATTCCCGATACGGTCGGTTATGCCACACCTTCGGAATTCGGCGACTTGATTGCCGGCATCAACCGCTCGGTGCCCAACATCGATCAGGCTGTCATCTCGGTGCATGGTCACAACGATCTCGGTCTGGCTGTCGCCAATTTTCTGGAGGCCGTTAAACATGGCGCCCGTCAACTGGAGTGCACCATCAACGGCATCGGCGAACGGGCCGGCAATGCATCGCTGGAAGAACTTGTGATGGCCTTATATGTGCGCCGCAGTTACTTCAACCCCTTCCTCGGCCGTGCCAGTGACGACAGTCGATCCCTGACCGCCGTGCGCACCGAAGAGATCACCAAGACCTCCAGATTAGTGTCCAACCTGACCGGGATGGCGGTGCAACCCAACAAGGCGATCGTGGGGGCCAACGCCTTCGCCCATGAATCGGGCATCCACCAGGATGGCGTTCTTAAAAATCGCCTGACCTACGAGATTATCGATGCCCGCACGATCGGCCTCAGCGACAACCGCCTTTCC
This sequence comes from Synechococcus sp. UW140, assembly GCA_945877115.1. Taxonomy (GTDB): domain Bacteria; phylum Cyanobacteriota; class Cyanobacteriia; order PCC-6307; family Cyanobiaceae; genus Cyanobium. Next base: position 25,473 of record CAMCQR010000026.1, read on the forward strand.
CTGGGCAAGTTGTCGGGTCGCAGTGCCTTCAGGGCCCGGCTTGAGGAATTGGGCTACAACCTCGACGGCGAAGACCTCAATGATGCGTTCGCCCGATTCAAGGAACTGGCCGATCGCAAACGGGAAATCTCCGATCGCGACCTTGAAGCCATCGTCAGCGAGCAGGTGCAACAGCAGGATGAAGCCCGTTTCATCCTCAAAAGGGTGCAGGTGAGCTGCGGCACCGGTCTGCTGCCCACCGCCACCGTCACCCTCGAAACGGAGGATGGCAGCGAACGCAGCGAGGCTTGCATCGGCACCGGTCCGGTGGATGCCGTCTGCCAGGCACTCAATCACCTGGCCCAGGTGCCCAACGAACTGGTGGAATTTTCAGTCAAGAGCGTCACCGAAGGCATTGATGCCATGGGAGATGTGACGATCCGGCTGCGGGCCGGTGGGGTGCTTTATTCGGGCCATGCCGCCGATACCGACATCGTCGTGGCAGCGGCCCAGGCTTTTGTCAATGCCCTCAATCGCCTGGTGGCCGGCGAACATCGGGCGGCTCTCCATCCCCAACATGCGCCCCTGCCCTTAGCGGAGTTGCCCCGGCTCTGAAGGCCGCGCCTGGGGCCAGAGCGCCGGGCCCGCCAGGACAACCGCCAAGCTGGCGATCACCCAGGTGAGCATCGCCGTGTTCGCCGCCAGGGGGGCCAGCAGATGGAGCACAGCTGGGCTGGTTGGTGCTGCCGTTGCTGCAAACCGTGGAGGTATGGAGTTCGGACCCCGTCAACCAGGCGCCTCGCTTCAGCGCCTTGAATGATGCCTCCCGGCTGGAGGCGGCTGGGGAGTTTCCCGGCTTGGTGGTCGATCTTGAGGAGATCTGGGCTGGCTGAACGGCGTACTCAGAGGATCTGCAAGCGAACCTCAACATCCAGTGCGTCGCGCAGCCGAGCCAGATCTCGGCCGCCACTGCTCAGCACTAGATCACCACGGGACGCGGCACCCACCACCACCGACGCATCCGCAACATCCGAGCTGCCGGCTGCTCCGCACGCCACACCAGCGGAGCGTGCACGGGCCTCGTTAAGAGGCTCGATGCGGCATCCGCTGAGCAACCCATCGAGCACTGTGTCAGCCCAGATCAGTTCATGGTGACTAAGTGCACCATGTTTAGCCTCCCAGGCGCGAACTGCAGCCAGGCCCTCCTCTAGGACCAGAGCGCGAGCGGCAGCGGCGTTGAGCCAAGCCGAAAGACTCATCCCTTGGAGATCAGCGGCATGGGATGCAGCCGCCGCCACCTCTTCCTGAAGGCCAATGGATAACTTACGAACAGTCATGATTATATGCTAGCACAGTTATCCTACCCTGAAGGGCGGGGCGCTGTCAGGATGGTGGCAACACGATTCCAGAGCAATAAATAAATGATGATTAGACCGGCTGAATCCACGACCCAGGCGAATACCGACGCCAATGCTTCAAAGTCAGCTCCAGACGAACTGGATTCTCTGGGCGTGGACGCAGACAAGACGGAAGTGATAGCCATTGATCGAGCAGGTGCAAACGCTGCTAAGCGAATAGGGCAATTCCGATCCATTCGATGCCGCCCCCGAGCTTTACCTAAACGCCCCAAATGGAGAGGCCTTGCTGTCCAGCTTGATCGAAGCCATGGCGGCGGGCTCTGCCTTGCGCAGTCGCTCTCTAAAGAAGGCGACTGTGATGGCATCCGCAATGCTATTCATCACGCCAAGCCCGCACTTGTACAGCATACGACCTAAGCGGCAACGGCGTCGCCCTGCATCCGGGGCGCTGGTACTTCCGTGATCGCCCCAACGTCTCCAGCTCCTGGTCGTTTGCCCTGGCCTACCTGGAAACGGTGGTGCATCTGGACGGCGAATTTCCCCTGTCATTCCCGCGCCATCTGCTGCAGATCACCATCACCAATAAAACTGGGAGCAGAATGAGGTGTTGACTACGATGGCGGTATCCGGCTGGTAACATTACGAGGGTGCCCGCAACCCGGTCCCTGCTAGATCAACTAAACCGGCAGGGAGTGAAGCAACGACAACAATGACTACAATCGAAGACTATATCGAATTAAACCGGCAGTTTACGCCATTTCCCAACAGCAATGAAACTGCAGAAGAAAATCAAATTTTAGCGAATTGGGGGCATCTCAAGTCCAAGTCTTGGGATGATCTTGAGAAGGAAGTCCGTTGCGTTATTCTGGCCGAAGCAGGTGCGGGTAAGACATGGGAGCTAAAACATAGGGCAGAATTTCTAAAGCAGCAAGGGAAGCCAGCTTTTTTTATTTGCATAGAAAATATTGAAACTGATTTCCAGAATGCATTTGAAATAGGTGATCAAGCAGATTTTCAGTCATGGCTGGAGTCCACACAAGAGGCATGGTTTTTTCTTGACTCGGTGGATGAATCGAGGCTTAAAGAGCCGAAAACCTTTGAAAAAGCGCTACGCCACTTTGCCAGGACCATAAGCAATGGAGTGCATAGGGCTCACCTCTATATCTCCAGTCGACCCTACTCCTGGAGAGCCAGTCAAGATCGCAAACTATTGGATGAAATATTATTTCATCCAGCAGCCGGAAGGTCTGAGGCAGATGATAGTTCTGGGCGATCTGAACCGCAAAGTGCAATCTCAATCTATCTTCTACGTCCATTGGACAGGGACCAAATCCAGCATTTCTGTAACGAGCGCAATGGAAATAACGTCAATCAATTACTAGAAGAAATTGAAAGGGCCAACCTTTGGAGCTTGGCCGAGCGCCCCTTTGATCTTGAAGCAATTCTGGCTAAATGGGAAAAAGACCAAGTCCTGGAAGGACGACTCGCACTCCTACGTTTTATTATCGAGATAAGGCTAGGCGATAGTCACAATACAAACCGCTCCCAGAGGCAAACCCTAAATCTTGAGAAAGCAAAACAAGGTGCACGGCGGTTAGCCGTGCCGTCATCCTAACTGGGCATGTAAATCTCAATATTGATGATGCCTCGCATAATAAACCAGGTATTGATCCAAAAAAAATTCTTCACGAGTGGGCACCTAAGGATGTACACGCGCTCCTAGAGCGTGGCATCTTCAATGACATTATTTATGGCGCAGTAAGATTTAGGAATCGGGATGTTCGCGAACTCCTTGCTGCTGAATGGTTCCATTATTTACTAAGAAATGATCAAAGTCGCACCAAGATCGAAAATCTGTTCTTTCGTGAACAATATGGCAAGAAAGTACTCAGCCCAAGGCTAAGACCAATTTTGCCATGGCTCATACTTTTAGATGACTGTATCCTAACAAAGGCCATCGGCATTCGCCCTGAGATTGCCATTGAGGAAGGCGACCCCTCACGACTACCTTTGCAGTTAAGGCAGCAGATTTTGTCCGATATTGTTCAACGGATTGCTTCAGGAGAGGAGGTACGTTCTGCACAAGATCGGAGTTCACTAATACGAATAGCAACTCAAGATCTCGCGAACGACACACTTCAACTCATCAACGAGCATTTGAATAATGACAATGCCATCTACTTTCTTGGCAGGATTGTCTGGCAAGGGAACATGTCCAATTGCGTAGAGCCTCTGCTCAGCATTGCCCTCGATAACGAAGGACTGGTCTATGCCAGAAGTAGCTCGGCCTTGACAGTGATGGCATGTGGATCTGATAACCAGAAGCACGATTTATGGCAAACACTGAACGAACAAGAGGGTGAAATACCCCATGAAATAGCCGAAGTCTTAGTAAGAGAAGCCATTCCTGAAAATGTCGACCACCTCTTGGTTTCTCTCGGGAAGCTGACAATACCGCAACAAACAAGTTTCTTTTTGCTCGACAAAACCCTACATGACTATATTGAACGTCTAGCAGATAGCAAGAATCTAATTAAACTAAATCAGCTTATCTCTGGACTAAATGGATATCTTGAACAGCAGCCATTCATCCAAGATCGAGAATGCGAGGTATCAAATAAGTATTTCTGGCTGATTAACCATGCTCTGCATGCCGTGGAGAAACTGATTTTACTAGCAACAGATGCAGAATATCTTAACAAAGAGGTGTTGGCTATTCTGTTCAATGGACAAGCACCAAAAAATTTGCTAAAAGACAACACAGATTCTTACAGCGAAAGCCTAAAATCATTAATACCAAATTATGCAGATTTGAACGATGCTCTTTATTGGTACAGCATTGAACGGGTACGTTCAGCGCGAACAGAGAGAGGTAAAGATTTAAGCGAAGATTGGTTTGTAGCTGGTGGAGATCATTATTGGGCATTCGACACCAACAGCTTTTCCAGGTTAATTAATTATGTTGTTAACCGCACTCTTCAAGTTGACAAGTTAATAGCACTTCGCAGGGCATTTATTGTTTACGCGCAAGCCGGTAGGCCAACTGTGCTGCTATCCAGCCTTCAAGAAGCCGTGGCAGCTAACCAGACATTGCGAGAAGAGTTAGAGCTTTTGCTAAATCCATCTATAACCGAGAATGTTCGTCAATACCAAATCAACTACAAAGAAAGAACTCTGCGATTGGAGCAAACTCGATTACAAAAAGAACAGGAGCGAACAACTTGGATTACAGAAGTGAGGTGGTCTGGCTTTTCTGGACAGCCCCCATCGTTAACCTCTGAGGCGGGGCACCGCCCCTGAAAGGGGCTCCCACCGATGAGCAAGCGCCGCACCCACAGTCCCGAGTTCAAGGCCAGGGTCG
>CAMCQR010000027.1 GCA_945877115.1 Synechococcus sp. UW140
AATCCCGGGCTGGTGGATTGGGCGGTGGTGGCGGCGGGACTGGCGGCCCTGGCGGGCCACATCTGGCCGATCTGGCTGGCGGGCAAGGGGGGCAAGGCGGTGGCCACGGGGCTTGGCGTCTTGCTGGGGCTGGCCTGGCCCGTGGGATTGGCCAGCTTCGGGGTGTTCCTCGCCGTGCTCAGCCTCAGCCGCGTCGTGTCCCTCTCCAGTGTGGTGGCGGCCCTGGCCCTGCCCCTGTTGATGGCCGCCTGGAGCGCTCCTGCAGGCCTGCGGCCGGCCTACATGGCCCTGGCGGTGCTCACCACGCTGCTGGTCGTCTGGCGCCACCGGGCCAACCTGCAACGGCTCTGGGCCGGCACCGAACCCCGCCTGGGTCAGAAGGGCGCGTCGTAGCTATCTGCTCAGCCCAACTCGCGGCTGCGCTCCGTGGCGGCCAACACCGCTTCGATCAGGGCCGAGCGCAGGCCGGCCCGTTCCAGTTGGCGGATGCCGGCCATCGTGGTGCCGGCCGGGCTGCCGACCATGTCTTTGAGCTGGCCCGGATGCAGCTCCTGTTCGTGCAGCAAGGCGGCACTACCCGCCAGGGTGCGATGGGCCAGATGGCTCGCCAGGGTCCGCGGCAGACCGGCGGCCACGGCCCCATCGGCGAGGGCCTCGGCCACCAGGGCCACGAAGGCTGGCCCTGAGGAGGTGAGGGCCAGAAAGGGATCCAACTGGGCTTCGGGCAGCTCGTGCACCTCGCCCACCTGGCCGAACAGCTGCCGCACCCAGGTGCGCTCCGCTGCCTCCACCCCCACGCCCCAGGCCAGGCCGGTCAGGCCGTTGCGCACTAGGGCGGGGGTATTGGGCACGGCGCGAATGCAGCGCCACTGGGGAAAGAGTTCCTGGAGCCGTTGCAGGCGCACTCCGGCCAGCACCGAAATCAATAGCCCCCCCGCACCCCCCGCGGCGCTGGCAGCCGCCTCCAGTTGCTGGGGTTTGACGGCCAACACCACCACCGGACAGGCCCAGGCGGCTCCGGGGTTGGTGCTTACAGGGAGGCCATTTGCAGCCAGGCGCTGGCGGGAGGCCTCGCTGGCGACCGCAGCTCGAATCGATGCTGCATCTAATTGGCCCGATTCAATCAGGGGCGTCACCAAGGCCTGGGCCATGCGGCCGAAGCCAACAACACCAAAGACTCCCGGCGACGTACCAGGGTTGGAAGCGACCTCAGCCGATGGCATCCGAGCGACCCCAGGCGGGCGCAGGGGCGGCATCCTGGGCGTCGGGGCTCCCGGCGCCGCGGCTACTGGAAACCACCGTGGGTGAGGCGGTCTCCTGGCTGCCCAGGGTGGAAACGGTGACGCAGCTGGGGGCAAACAAGAAGATGCTCTCGCCCACCCGCTCTTGGTGCCCATCGATGGCAAAGGTGCCACCGGCAACAAAATCAACAGCCCGCTGGGCTTGATCCGACTCCATCATCGTCAGGTTGAGGATGACGGTTTTGCGTTCGCGCAGGGCCTGGATCGCCCTGGGCATTTCATCGAAACTGCGGGGTTCCATCAGCATCACCTCGGCCACGCTGCTGGAGAGCCCCGGCATGCCGATCACATTGGTGCCGGCAAAGGGGTCGTCGCTGCCGAAACTGCTGCTGCCCAGGGTCGCCAGGGCGCTGGAGGGGCGAATCGGGGCCGGCGGCGGCAAGGAGTCTTCGCCAGCGTCGTAATCAAGTTCGTCTTCGTAGTCGTGATCGAGGTATTCATCCCCAGAAACGACAGCACGTAGACGGGAAAACAACGACACGGACACCGCCTCAGGTTGGTTACTCGGAACCTAGATAGCGTCCCACGGCGTCGGAAGCAAGCCCGGGGGGCTGATTCCCCGGGGATGGAGCCGGCCGGCAGGACCAGCACGGGCCTCAGGGCTCGGCGCTGGATCGGGAGCCGAATAGGGCACTGCCCAGCCGCAGCCAGGTGCTGCCAGCCGCAACGGCCTCGGGCCAGTCGTTGCTCATGCCCATCGACAGCTCCTTGAGTCCCAATTCCGTCGCCAGGGCCGCGCACTCTTGAAACAGGGCCAGGCGTTCGGGGGTGGCTAGGCCCTGGGGAGCGATCGTCATCAGACCCATGGGCCGCAGGGGCTCCAATTGCGCCAGCCGGGGACCCAGCTGCCGCAGTTCCTGGGGCCCAAAGCCCGTCTTGCCTGGATCGGGCCGCAGTTTCACCTGCAAAAAGACTGTCGGGCTGAGGCCCTCCTCCGCGGCGATGCGCTGCAGCCGTTCGGCCAGGGCCCAGCTGTCCAGAGAGTGGAGGGTGCCGAATTGGCGCAATACGGCCCTCGCCTTGTTGGCCTGCAGGCGGCCGATGAAGTGCCAATCAAGGGGTTCAAGATCGGCTAGTTCCTGTTGTTTGAGGCTGGCCTCCTGCTGGCGGCTTTCACCAAAGCTGCGCATGCCCAAGGCCACTGCGGCGCGCATGCGACTGCTGGGCTGACCCTTGCTGACCGCCAGTAGGTGGGTGGTGGGTGGTAATTGGCGCCGCAAGGATTCCAGGCGCTCCCCCAGCGGGTCAGCGGCGGTGGCCAGGGGACCTTCAGCCATGGCGGCAGGCGGCGTGGGAGCCGATCGGATGGGACGATTCAGATGAAGGTCTGCTGGAAGAGTTGGCGCCAGCGTGCATGTTCTTCAGGCCCTTCTCGGCGGCTGCGGTTGAGATTCTGTTCGGCCAAGTGGCGCGCATCCATCTGGGGGATTACCTCAAATTGGGCCCCTCGGGCTTGCAGGGTCACCACAAAAAAGATCCGCTGGGCATAAAGGGTTGCGTACAGATCGCGACCCTCGCCTGCAGCCGCCACCCGGTACAGCATGCCGAAGGTGGGATGGTTCAGGTAGCGCTCAGCGCTCACGTGCTCTCTCTGGGTGGATCTATTTAAGGCCACCGCCCCCAGGGTCGGCTTGGACGGGGTGCTGTGGGGCCGTCAGAGTTGGCCGACGGTGCCCCTTAACACCAGAAACAGCACTAGGCCGGCGCTGCCGAGGAGGGTCGGCAGCAGGCGCACCGGCAGGGCCTGGCGCACCAGGGCGGGGGGCAGCCATTGGCCGCCCCGGGCCATTAGGGCGTCGGCCCCCTGCTCGGCCCGCAGCAGCACGTTGGCCAACAACCGCTCGCCCACGGCCAGCACCACCCCCAGGCCCCCCCGCCAGCCCAGGGAGCGCAGGTTGATGGCGCGGGTGGCCACGGCCCGCACCAGGTTTTGCAGTTCTTCCTGCACCAGGGGTAGGAAGCGCAGGGAGAGCAGCAGGGTGAAACCAAGCCGCTCCATCGGCAGGCCCAGGCGGTTGAGGGGGTGCAGAAACCAGCCCAGGGCCCAGGCCACCTCCTCTGGTGGTGTGGTGAGCAGCAGCAGGTTGGCGCTGTGGATGACCGTGAACAGCAGGGTGCCGCTGTTGAGTCCGAGCCTGGCCGACTTACGGGTGATGACCAGGGGACCCAGCGTGGTTGTTCCCAGCTTCAGGGGACCCCAGTGCACCACTTCCCAGGGCAATCCGGCCCGGCTGGGGGCGGGACTGCCGGCGGGGCCCGGGCTGAGTCGCAATTCGGAGGGGGGGCGTTGCAGGCTGCCTGGCGGGGCGGCATCGGCGGGCAGCAGGGCGCCCAGGAGCCCCACGGCCAGGGCCAGGCCCATCAAACTCGGCAGGGTGCGACGCCAGAGCCGCAGGGGCAGGCCACTGGCCAGGCTGATCAGCAGCAGCAGGCCCACCAACGCGAGGCGCCAGAGGGGGCCCGCCAGGATGGGGGTCAGCAGGAAGGCCAGGGTCCAGGCCAACTTGAGGCGGGGATCCAACCGTTGCAGCCAGCCCCCGTTTGGGCGCGGATCGGCGACGTATTGGCCGATGGGAAGCTGGCGCAGCCAGTCCATCAGTGCGAGCGGTTCTGCTGACGGTCCAGGTCCCGTTCGGCATCGCGTTGTTGCTTGCCGCGCCAGAAGAGGCGGATGGGGGTGCCTTCAAAGCCGAGACCCTCGCGGATCTGGCGTTCGACATAGCGCCGGTAGGTGTCGCCGAACAATTTGGGTTCGTTGACGAAGAGCGTGAAGCTGGGCGGACCGCTGGCCACCTGGGTGCCGTAGTACAGGCGCCCCTGGCGACCGCCGCGGGTGGTGGGGGGTGAGCGCCAGCGCAGGGCCTCCTGCAGCACCTCATTGACGACCGAGGTGCTGACCCGGCGCCGGTGTTGTTCGACCACGGCGGCAGCCATCGCAAACACCCCCTGCACCCTCTGGCCGGTGAGGGCGGAGGTGAACAGCATCGGGGCCCAGTCAAGGAAATAGAGCTTGGCGCGCAGGTCCTTTTCCATCGCCGCCATGGTGTGGCTGTCCTTTTCGATGGCGTCCCATTTGTTGACGACGATCACGCAGGCGCGGCCCTCTTCCTCAATGCGGCCGGCCAGCCGTTGATCCTGTTCGGTGACGCCATCGAGGGCATCGATCACCAGCATGCAGACATCGGCCCGTTCGATTGCCTTGAAGCTGCGGGTGATGCCGAAGTACTCAGGGCCGTAATCGACGCTGCGGCGGCGGCGGATGCCGGCGGTGTCCAACAGCTTCCAGGTGCGACCCTCCCGTTCGAGGGTGGTGTCGATGGTGTCGCGGGTGGTGCCGCGGATGGGACTAACGATGGCCCGGTTCTCGCCGCAGATGGCATTGAGCAGGCTGGATTTGCCCACGTTGGGGCGGCCGATGATCGCCAGCTGGATCGGTTCTTCGCCCTCGTTCTCGCCGGCGGCGGGCAGGAAGGTGAGGGCTTCATCCAGCACCTCACCGGTGCCGGCGCCATGGATGGCGGAGATGGGGTGGGGTTCGCCCAGGCCCAGGCTCCAGAATTCGGCCGCCATCGCCAGACCCCGCTCCGGGGACTCGCACTTGTTGACCGCCACGAGCACGGGCACGGTCTGGTGGCGCAGCCACTCGCCGATGGCGGAATCGGCGGCGGTGAGGCCCAGCTGGCCGTCCACGACGAAAATGGCCACGGCGGCTTCGGCCAGGGCCAGGGCCGCCTGCTCGCGGATTTCCGGTAAAAATTCGCTGTCGTCGTCGAAGACAAGGCCGCCGGTATCGACCACCTTGAAGGTGCGATCTCCCCAGAAGCCTTCTTGGTAGGTGCGGTCGCGGGTGACCCCAGGTTGGTCATGGACGATCGCTTCCCGGCTGCCACACAACCGGTTGACCAGGGTGGACTTGCCCACGTTGGGGCGCCCAAGGATGGCGACGACAGGAAGCGCCAAATGATTTATTTCTGCAACGAGCCTTACCCCTTACCCTAATGCCTGGCAGTTTTCGCTAAGCCCTTGGGCGGTGTTCCACGCCTGCGCAGTTCCAGGGAAGGCCTGGACAACCCCACCAGGGGGAAATCGCGATCAAGGCAAGGACGGACAGGGGTCCCGGCCACCAGCCTGGCGGCCTACCAGATTTATTAATAACATTGCTAGCCCCTTGGATCGCCTTCCTGTCGGCGTCCCACAAGACGCTATCGGTAGCGTTTTTACTTGCGTTGCCCAGGAGACGCCTGAAACCGGGGCACTCCTAAGTCACCCAGCTGTCAAATTCCCCTGCTGCGCCAGGCATGGCTGCACCAAGCACTGCTGCACCAGCCAACAGCCCGCTGAGGGGGCCGCTTCACTTAACGCCGTGGCACGCTAAAAACACCATGGCCCCCTCAACCCACCGGCAGATCCCCCGGGTGCCCCTGCACAGGGTTGGTCGGCGGCGGCAGCAGGGGTGGCAGGGGCCCAATCTCGGGCAGGGACTCGCCGCGGCGGGCCAGATCCGCCAGCAGCCAGTTGACGGCGGTGGCGCGGCGGGTGCGGCGGGGATAAAGCTCGTCGATCCGATAGCCGCAAAAGCCAAGTTGCTGCTTGAGCAATTGCTTGTGCTCGGCGGCAATCGAGCGGGTGAGGCGCACGCTGGCCGGACGAGTCGCGATCCATTCAGGGGCGGTGGGGAACGCCTCAGCCCAGTCGCGGGGAGTGGCCGGTCCCGCCCTCCAGGGAGCCGGATCGGGTCCTGGGTTGGCCTCCCCCGGCAGGGTCGAGACAGGGGGCCCATAGCCCAAACGGGTCCAGACCAGTTCACAGACCAAGCGGTCGCTGACCCGGTCCGCCAACACGGCTTCGAGCAGGGCTCGGCTCAAGGGCAAAGCGTCCATGGCGCACCCATTGATGGTCTGCCTCAGCATGCCTGGCGGCCCTTGGGATCGCTCCACTATTCAAAGGGCTGCCTCGACACTCTTTACGATTAGACGCGGGCGCAGGGGGCAGGCGGGGGATGGACGACTTGGTCTTGCCGGGCCACGGCACATCGCGGCGGTTGCGCTGCCGGGTGCTGCAATCGCCCTTGGCGGGGGTAAGCGACCCGATCTTTCGCTCCCTGGTGCGGCGCTGGGCACCGGAGGCGCTCCTGTTCACCGAGATGGTCCATGCTACCAACCTGGAGCTGGGCCATGGCCGCGGCAAGGTGGATGGCCTGGCCGCCGAGCCGGGCCCTGTGGCGGTGCAGCTGTTTGACCACCGGCCCGGGGCGATGGCGGAGGCGGCCCGGCGAGCCGAGGCAGCCGGGGCTTTTTGGATCGACATCAACATGGGCTGCCCGGTGCGCAAGATCGCCCGCAAGGGCGGCGGCAGTGGTCTGTTGCGGGAGCCGGAGTTGGCGAGGCGCATCGTGGCGGCGGTGGTGGCCGCGGTGCGGCTGCCGGTCACGGTCAAAACCCGCCTGGGCTGGTGCGGCGCCGCGGCCGACCCCGTGGGCTTCTGTCTGGGGCTGCAGGAGGCCGGGGCCCAGCTGCTCACCCTGCACGGCCGCACCCGCGAGCAGGGCTACCAGGGCCGGGCCGACTGGGGGGCGATCGCCCGGGTCAAGGCCGCCCTCTCGATTCCCGTGATCGCCAACGGCGACATCACCGGCCCGGAGGCGGCCCTGGCCTGCCTGGCCCAGACCGGGGCCGATGGCGTGATGGTGGGCCGGGCCACCATGGGGGCCCCCTGGATGGTGGGCCGCATCGATCGAGCCCTCAGGGGCCAACCCTTGCCTCCCCTACCGGGCCCCGCCGAGCGCCTCGCCCTGGCCAGCGAGCACCTGCGCGCCCTGGTGGCCCAACGGGGCGACCAGGGGTTGCTGATTGCCCGGAAGCACATGGGCTGGACCTGCCAGGGGTTTGCCGGCGCCGCCCAGCTGCGCCAGCGGTTGATGCGGGCCGCCACCGAGGCGGAGGCCCTGGATCTGCTGGCTCAGGCCGCCGCCGGGGTTGATGAACGATTCAGGCCGCCGTCGCCAACCAATGGTCGCCAAGCGTTCGGGCGGGTGGAAATGGGGCCTCAGAATGGCCTTGACATCCCAGCCGCGGGCCAAGGCTTCTTCAACATTACGGGAACCGGTTTTGGCGGAGGCTCCTGTCCCGGCAATGCGTATCGCCATTGATTTCACTTTTACAAATTTTACCAAATTCATTGAATCCCCCTGAGGTTTTCCCTGGCGGACCGCTTGGTTGCCAACCGCCTCTAACCTGGCCCTATCACCCTGAAGACCTTGTGGACGTTCGATGGCCGAACCCCTGAGCTGCGGCGACCTGCCCCCCCACGAGCACCCCGAAACCCTGGACGATGCCCAGTGGCGCGAGCGCCTGACCCCCGAGCAATACCGCGTCGCCCGCCAAGGGGGCACGGAACGGGCCTTTAGTGGCACCTATTGGAACCACAAGGGCCAGGGCACCTATGGCTGCATCTGTTGCGGCGCCGATTTGTTTCGCTCGGATACCAAGTTCGATTCCGGCACGGGCTGGCCCAGTTTCTGGGAGGGGGTCAACCCCGAGGCGATCACGGTCCACACCGACAGCAGCCACGGCATGGTGCGCAGCGAGATCCGCTGCGCCCGCTGTGACGCCCACCTCGGCCATGTTTTCAACGATGGCCCCCGGCCCACTGGCCAGCGGTATTGCGTCAATTCCGCCTCGCTCGATTTCCAGCCCGAGGCCTGAAGCGGGCTTAGGCCCCTAGGGCCCAAGTCCTCGGATCCGGGCCCTTGGTCGTCGCCCTCAGCGCCCTTCGATCAAGGCGGCAATCCGGGGGGCTTGGGTGGCCACCGTGTTGGCCGCAAAGACGCGGGTCCGGAAAGCCTCTCCCAGGCGCTGCCGTTCGGATTCGTCCTGCTGCAGGCGAAAGAGGGCCTCGGCGAAGGCGTCGAGATCGAGATAGTCGACCGCTATTCCGCAGCCCGTTTCGGCTAGTTCGGCGATGCCACCGGAATGGCGAAAACACACCGTGGGAATGCCCATGGCGCCCGCCTCCAGCGCCACCACCGGATAGGGGTCTTCCCGGGAGAGCAGGGCCAGCACATCCAGCTGCCTCAAGGCGGCCGCACCGCAGGACACCCCCGGCAGCAGCAGGGCACGATGTCGCAAGCCCAGCAGGTTCAGATCCCGTTCAGCCTTGGTGTGGGCCAGGGATCCGGGGCCGCATCCGACCCAGACGCCCCGGAAGGGCACCGGGCCAAACCGACGTTCGCAGGCCCGCAGCAGCAGGGGAAACAGGTCGAAGCCCTTGCGATCGATGGCAGAACCGGCCATGCCAAAGAGAAACTCGCCGGCGGTGCGGTGTTGCTGAAGGGTGTCGATCACCGCCTGGGATGGATTGTCGTTACAGCGAAGTTCGAGCAGTTGTTGGGGTTTGGTATAGGGAATGTACTCGGTGATTAGGCTGCAGTGTTCAGGCGCCAGTTGGTAATGGTTGATCAGGTTGTCGCGGACTGCGCCGGCGCAGGCGATCACCAAATCGGAAGCAGCAAGCTGGCGTTCAACATCCCCTCGGGTGCTGGAGAGTTGCAGGCCAATTTCCATCTCATGGGCGTGGCTGATGACCCGCATCCGCTTGGCATCGAGGGCCACCGGGCCCAGCATTCCCCCCAGCACCAAGGTGTTGAGGTAGAGGCAATCGGGTTGTTCCCTGGCCACCAGGTCCGCCAGCCAGGCGTCCGGATCCAATGGCGGGCCGGGCAAAATCTTGCGCCGCAGCCGCCGGTGCCAACGCTCCAACCCCGGCCGTTCGAAGGTGTAGGTGGGACAGAGGGCGCTGAACTCCTCCTTGAGGGGACCATCGCGCATCAGGGCCACCACCGGTTGCATCGAGCTGTGGCTCTTCAACCAGCGAATCAGCCAAAGCAGCAACAGGGGCGCCCCGGTCCGCTGGCCCTCATGACAGACGAACAGGGTTTTCATATTGTCCAGGCCCCGAGGGACCTCTCCCCAATGGCCGAATCAGCCTGGCATAGCTGCCGCAAGGGGCTTCACCAGGGATCGTCCATGGGTTCGGCCTCCACATCGACCGGTGAGGTGCTGTAGGAACTGCGGCTGGGGCCGGCCGTGCGGCGCGCAGGCAGGGTTGCCTCCTCCAGGTCGTCATCTTCCCTTGGGCGGCTCCCAGGCGTGCCATAGGAAAGGGGCAGGTTGGTAGCCGGTTCGGCGGGCCATTCCTGCGGCGGACGGCGGCCTGGGGAGCGTTCGGCTTCGTTGCTGTCTGGATCTTCGTCCCCATAGGCGCTGGGCCATGGCTCGGGTTCCGGATCCCGGTAGCGGGGTGGCTCCTGGCGAACGCGATCGTCCTGCCGCTCACGACTTTCATTCCGCCCACGCTCTTCATTTCGATCGCGATCTTCGTTCCAAACTTCCCGTTCGCGGTAGCCAGCGGCGGGTTCGGGTTCGGGGTCCCGATAACGGGTCTCGGAATCCCGGTAGCTTTCCTGGCGAGGCCCGCTGTCCTCATCCAGGTAGCGGCGCTGTCGCAGGGGTGCCCGCTCACGCCGCTCCTCCAGCTCAACGTATTCCAATTCGGCCTCTGGTTCGAAGGCGCGGCTACGGACCGGCTGGATGCGGCGCTGCTCGGATGCCGTCGCTTGCCCCGGGGCCAGTTGGTTTTCGGCGGGTACCGCCGCACCGCGAAAGCGTTCCCGTTCTTCCTGCTCCCAGCTGGAGCCGCCGATGCCCAGTTTCTCCAACAGGCCCGTTCCCAATTGTTTGAGCTTCTCTTCAGCCCCCTCGTACACAATGATTCGGTCGGTACCGCTGCTGACCACCTCCTCGACCGCCAGCTCCCAGGTGCTCAGCACCCCTTCCCCTAAGAGGGGCACCCCCAGGGCCCCCAGCACCAGGGTGGTCAATTCGCCGGTTTCGATGTCGAAGCTGAAGCCCAGCACCCTTCCCAGCACCGCCCCCGATTCCGTGATCACCTGGCAGTTGATCACCTTGCTGTAGCGCTCGGAATCAAAGCTTTCGCTAAGGGAATCGGCGGAATCCACCAGAATCACATCGCCCACCTGACGGATGCGATCCAAGGGCATCCAGCGGGGCAGGCCCGGCAGAAAGCGGGTGAGGGGATTGTCGCGCAAGCCCAGGGCCACCACCTCACGCCGATCGATATCCACGACCACCTCTCCCACCACTCCAAGGCGACGGCCGGTGTCGCGGGTGATCACCTGGGTGCCCATCAGCTCGGAGCGCAGCCAGAGGCGATCGCTGGCGGGGGCGGCGGTGGAATCGGTAGAAGGGGGGATGGAGGAAGTCAAGTCCGGGGCCCAGTCGGCCCATTGTGACTTACCCCGTCAGCTCAGGCCGCCGGCGGCAAACCGACCACCTGGGTGTGGGCGCCGCGGGCCTGGGTGACACCGATGGTGCGGGTGGCGGCGGCGATCATCGGTCGCCGGTGGCTCACCACCAGAAACTGGGCCGCCTCCGCCTGGGCAGCAATCAGGCCCGCCAACCGCTCCACGTTGACCCCGTCCAGAAAACTGTCCACTTCATCGAGGGCATAGAAGGGCGAAGGGCGGAAGCGCTGCAGGGCGAACAGGAAACTCAGGGCGGTCAGCGACTTCTCGCCGCCGGACATGGCGGCCAGGCGGCGAACGGTCTTGCCCTTGGGGTGGGCCACCAGGGTGAGCCCCCCCTCCAGGGGATCGGCGGGGTTTTCGAGTTGGAGCTGACCTTCGCCATCGGAGAGGCCGGCGAAGATGGTGCGGAAGTGGCCATCGACGGCGTTAAAGGCCTCCAGGAAGGCCTCCTGGCGCAGGGTGGCCACCGTTTCAATCCGCAGTAGCAATTCTTCCCGTTCGTGGCTCAGCACTGCCAGCCGTTCGGCTAGTTCGGCCAGGCGGGCTTCTAGTTGCTCCAATTCTTCGAGGGCCAGCATGTTGACCGGTTCAAGGGATTGCAGGCGCTGGGCCAGGGCCCGGAGATCGGCCTGCAGGGCCTCCAGGCCCGCCTGACGCAGCTCTTCGGGAACCTCCGGCGCCGGGTCGGGCAGCTCCCGGGCCATCTGGTCGAGGCGCAGGCCCTGGGCCCGTTGCTCCTCGAGCAAGGCCTGGTGCTCCTCCCCCAGCCGTTGCCGTTGCCATTGGTGCTGCTGCAAGGCCTGGCGTGCGGCACCCAGCTGGGCTTCGGCAATATCCCGGGCCCGGCGCCGTTCGCCGAAGCGGGTGGTCAACTCGCTCTGGCGGGCCTCCAGGCTGGTCCGCCGTTCTTGCTCGGCCTGCTGGCGCTCGCGCCAGGCCTGCCGTTCCGCCATCAGCACCGTGATCGCGGCTCCCAGCCGTTGCTCCTCCTGGCCCACGGCCTCCAGTTGGCTGGATAGGCGCTCGGCGGCCAGGGCCCGCTCGCGCCGTTCCGCCACCAGCCCATCGCGGCGTTGACGGGCCTCGCTGAGGTTGTGGTCGGCGGATTCCAGGTCCTGCTGCAGCGCCTGCCAGTGACCACCATCGGCGTTGCCGCTGGCGCTGGCCTCGGCCGCCTCCAGGGCCTGGAGTGCCGCCTGCAGCGGCAGCAGGTCCGCCCCAAGCTCCTCCAGCCTTTGGTTGTCCTCCTGGTGGCTGGCGAGCAGGGACTGGTGCCGTTCCTGCAGCTGGCGGCCTCGCTGCAACAAGGGTTCGAGGGCCCGGCGGGCTGCGCCCCGTTCGGCCTCCAGGGCCGCCCGGCGCTGCTGGTGTCCCTGCAAGGCGGGCCGCCGTTCTTCCAGTTGCCGACCGAGGTCGGCCTCCCGACGGCGGCAGGCCAGCAGGCTTTCGCCCAGTTCCAGCAACCGGCGGCGCAGGGGTTCGGCCTCATCCCCCTCCTGACTACTGCCGAAACCCAGTTGGCCGGAGCGAACCTGGAGGCTGCCGCCGGTCATGGCGCCGCTCTTTTCAAGCAGCTCCCCCTCCAGGGTTACGGCCCGGCAGCGACCCAGTTCGCGGCGCGCCTGCTCCAGGCTGGCGAACACCAAGGTGTCGCCGAAGACATAGCGGAAAACCTCGTCGTAGACGGGTTCATGGCGCACCAGCTCCACCGCCCGCCCGATTAGGCCGCCCCCCGGAGAGCCAGGGGCGCCCCCAGGTGCTGCGCCGCGCTGCAGGGCCGCCCCCCCGCCTCCGCCTCCGCCGCCGCGAATGCGGTTGAGGGGCAGAAAGGTGAGGCGGCCGGCCCGGCGGCTCTTGAGTAAGTCGATGGCCCGGGCGGCGATGGCGTCGTCTTCCACCACCACCTGGGCCAGGCGGGCCCCTGCGGCCACCTCCAGGGCGATGCGGTGCCGTTCCTGCACCTCCCCCAGCTGGGCCACCGGCCCGTGGATCCCCTCCAATCCCGATTCCAGCAGCACCCGCAAGGCCCCGGTGCCCCGGCTTTCCTGCAGGGTTTCGCGGCGGCTGTCCAGTCGGGCGATCTCCCGTTCCAGTCCGGTCTGCTCCTGCTCCAGCCGCTGGCGGGTGCGCTGTTGCAAGGCGAAGGCTTCCACCAGCTCCTGCAGGGCGGTTTGCTGCCGTTCCAGTTCCTCCTGCAGGGCCACGGCTTCGCGGTCCTGGGCCTCCAACCGTGTTTCCATCTCCTCGTGGCCACTGCCCTCGGCCTGCCGTTCGGCCTCTAGCTCCGCCAGCCGTTCGGCGGCTTGGCGGCAGCGTTCCTGCCGCTGCTGCCGTTCTGCTTCCAAGGGGGTGAGACGCTCCCGTAGGGAGCGGCGCTCCTCACTGCGGCGCCGTTGTTCGTCCATCCAGCTGCCGGAGCGGCCGGCCACTTCCCCCAGCCGCCGGCGGGAAAGCTCGACGGCGGCCTCGGCGTCAAGGCAGGCCTGCTCGGCAACGGCAAGGGCGTCGTCGCCGCCGGTGCCGGCCAGTTCCTGGCCCTGACGGCGCAGGTCCCCCTGCCTGGCGGCCAATGTTTGTCGCTGCTCCTGCAGGGCTTCGGCCTCCTGGCGGTGTTTGTCGCCCTGGCGTGCCAATTCGCGGCCGCTGGCCTCGAGGCCGGCCAGGTCGGATTGCACCGCCAGTAACTGGTCTTCGCCCAGGGCCTTGACCTCCGCCTGCAGGGCCTCCAGTTCGCTGGCGGTCCGATCCAGGACCCCCTGGCCGGTGTTGATGGCTTCTTCCTCCAGCCGTTGCTTCTCCAGCAGGGCGGTGGCCTGGTCCTGCAGCCGTTGCCGCTGGCGAGAGGCCTCCTCCCAGGCCAGGATCTGCTCCTGTTCTCGGCCCCGTTGCAGCCGCTGGCGCAGGTCCTGATACAGACGGGCCTTGGCGCAGTCCCGCTCCAGCTTCTGGCGGGAGTTGAGCAGCTCCTGCTCGACGATGCGGCAGCGCTCCTGACGCTCCTGCACTTCATCGAGCTTGCTGCGGCTCTGGTCAATGCGGGAATCGAAAAGGGCGACGCCGGCCAGTTCATCGATGATGCCGCGACGCTCGCGGGCGCTCATCGACACGATGCGGGTCACATCCCCCTGCATTACCACGTTGCTGCCGTCAGGATCGACCCGCAGGCGGCGCAACTGGGTCTGCAGTTGCTGCAGGTTGCAGGGCACCCCACCGGCGCTGTAACTGCTCGTGTAGGTGCCGCCAGGGGCCACCCGCAGGCGACGGGTGACGCTCCAATGGCGCTGGCCTGCCTGGATCCAGGGTCCCTCCGGGGGGGCATCCAGCCCCTTTTCGGCCTCATCGGGCTGCCAGTCTCCCAATTCAAAGTGGACGGTGACGCTGGCCTCGGCGGCCTTGCCCGCACGCAGGACGGTGCTGTTGATCAGATCGGGCAGCCGTTCGGCGCGCATGCCCCGGCTGTTGGCCAGGCCTAGACAAAACAGCACCGCATCAAGAATGTTGCTCTTGCCTGAACCATTGGGGCCGGTCACCACAGTGAAACCACCATCCAGCGGGATCGCCAGCGATCCGCCGAAGGACTTGAAGTGGGTGAGCTCGACCTGGTTGATGTGAACCAACAGGCCCGAATGCCGGGCGCGGTGAGTTTAGCGGAGCCGGCCCGATTTCCTAGGGCCCCAGGGGGCGGGACTCCGATCGATTGGTACGGCTCGCTCCACTGACGGCCGGGGTTCCCCTGCTTAGCGTGAGGGGTAAGGCGACAACAATCCGCCCTTACCTCGCTCCCGGCCTTCGCCATGGACAGCACCCCCGCAAGCTACGGCGCCAGTCCCGGCGCCCCGTTCCCCACGGATCAGCCCGCCCCCCCCAGCGGCGCCGACACCCCCATCGGTGCGGCCGCAGCAGCAGCGGCCATGGCTCCAGCGGTGGTCTCCGCGGCCACCGCCCCCTTGCAGGCGATCTTCCGCGACCGCTTCGACGCCATCCTGCCCACCATCCAGCGCCGTTGGCCCGAGGTGGCCCGCCACACCCTGGAGGCCAGCCGCGGCAGCCTGGACCAGGTGGTCGATGAGATCAGTCGCCAGAGCGGCGATGCCAGCATCCGGGTCAAGGAGCAGCTGCTTGACCTGGCCCACCTCACCGGGGAGCAGGCACGCAACGTCGGCGATACTCTCAGGCCGCTGGAGGACCAGCTGGAACAGTTGCTGGATGATCTCAACAGCACCCTGCGTCCACGCCTCACCAAGCCGATGCGGGAGAAGCCCTTGGTGGCCCTCGGTATTGCCGCTGGTGTCGGGCTGCTGTTCGGCATGCTGCTCAACTCGGGACGGCGTTCGGCATGACCGTCCGTGAGGGTGCGTCGAAAGTCACCGCCCTGCTGACGTCGGTGATGGACCTGCATGTGCGCATCGCCATGCAGGAGGCCGACCGGGAGAAGCGCCGCCTGATTGGTGGCGCCGTCTTTCTGGGTGCCGGCATCTCCTTTGTGGTGATGGCCTCCCTGCTGGGTCAGCTGGCCTTGGTGCTCTGGCTGCATGAGGCTTTCCGCTGGAGTTGGCTGCTCACGGCCCTCGTGATCACGGCGGCGAATTTGGTTCTGGCTGGTGTTTTCCTGCGCATCGGCGGCGGCATGTTGAAGGGCCCCCTGCTGCCTCAGACCACCGCCGGTCTGGGGCGCACCACGAGGGCCCTGATCGGCCGGATGTGAACGCCCCAGCGGCGAAGGGAGTATCAGGCTCTCGCACTCTGGTGGTGCTAGGCATGCATCGCAGTGGCACCAGTTTGGTGATCAGCTGTCTGGGGCGTGCAGGGGTCGACCTTGGCTCGGTCCTGGACCAGCCCCATCCCCTCCATGGCCAGGGCGTGCATGAACCGCCCGCCCTGGCGCTGATGCATGAAGACCTGCTGGCTTGCCATGGCGGCAGCTGGCACGATCCCCCGGAGGTGGGGCAGTGGCCCCCTTTGCACCGGGCCGTGCGGGATCTTTTCATTGAATCGCGCCGGGATCGATCGCTGTGGGGCTTCAAGGATCCCAGGTTGTTGTTGTGTTTCGAGGGCTGGCGCCAGGCCCTGCCGACCCTTGAGCCCGTTGGCGTGTTCCGCCATCCTGCGGCGGTGGCCCGTTCGCTGCTGGAACGGAATGGCATGGCTCTCGACAAGGGGGTAGCCCTATGGAGTCACTACAACCAACGGCTGTTGCAGCTGCATCGGCAGCGACCCTTTCCCCTGCTTGAGTTCGAAGCCGATGCCGCCCGGGTGCGTAAGGGTCTGGCGCAGCTCCTGCAGCAATTGGAGTTGCCGGGGGCCGCTAGCCAACAACAGGCCGACCATGCCCTCAACGCCTTTGAACCGCAGCTGCGGCGCCACAATGGAGCCAGGCTGGCCCTGGCGGCCCCGGTGCTTGACCTGTACGAGGAATTGCGCTGCCGGGCCCTCAGCCCAACTTGACCGGGAAAGAACCGCTGGGCGGGGATTCCATCGAGCTCACCACCGCAAAGCCTTCACGACGCAGGATGGCCTCTTTGGCGGCCTCCTGCTTATCGGAAGCCACCATTTCGGCCACCAGTTCCTCGAGGGTGGTGGTGGGGGTCCAACCGAGCTTGGCATGGGCTTTGGTGGGATCCCCGAGGAGGGTTTCGACTTCGGCTGGACGGAAGTAACGGGGATCAACCCGGACAACCACCGCGCCGGTGTCGGCCCTGGCCCCCGTCTCCTCAACCCCTTGGCCACTCCACTGGATGCCGCCCCAGCCCAGCTGCTCAGCCGAGAGTTCGATGAATCGACGCACCGTTTCCTGCCGGCCGGTGGCAATTACGAAGTCTTCGGGTTTGTCATTTTGGAGCATGCGCCACTGCATCTCCACATAATCACGGGCGTGACCCCAATCCCGTAGGGAATCCATGTTGCCCATGAACAAGCATTGATCGAGGCCGGCATCGATACGGGAGAGGCCACGGGTGATTTTGCGGGTGACGAAGGTCTCGCCGCGACGGGGACTTTCGTGGTTAAAGAGAATGCCATTACAGGCATACATTCCGTAGGACTCGCGATAGTTGATCGTGATCCAGTAGGCATAGAGCTTGGCCACGCCATAGGGACTGCGCGGATAGAAGGGGGTGGTCTCCTTCTGGGGTATTTCCTGGACCAAGCCGTAGAGCTCGGAAGTGGAAGCCTGATAGATACGGGTTTTATTGATCATGCCCAGAATGCGCACCGCCTCCAGAATCCTCAGGGTGCCAAGGGCATCGGAATTGGCGGTGTATTCGGGGCTTTCGAAGCTCACCGCTACGTGGCTCTGGGCGCCGAGGTTATAGATCTCATCGGGCTGCACCTGCTGAATGATGCGAATCAGATTGGTGGAGTCCGTCAGGTCGCCGTAGTGGAGGACAAGCCGGGGATCACTGACGTGGGGATCCTGATAGAGGTGATCGATGCGGTCGGTGTTGAAGCTGCTGGCCCGTCGCTTGATGCCATGCACCACATAACCCTTCTCCAGCAGTAACTCCGCCAGATACGAACCGTCCTGTCCGGTGATGCCCGTGATCAGGGCGATCTTGGTATTGGAAGCGGGGCCGTTGGCGCTGGTCATGGAGGCGGAAGGGGATAAATGCTGGTGGAAAAGGGGTGGGGATGGGCTGGCTGCCGGGCTTTTAGGTGCGACCGCCGGCACCGTGGGCAGCGGCTTCGGCGACGGTCATGGCAACGGGATCGGGCTGCCGCAGACCGCTTTCGCCCTTGGTATTGCCGCGGCCATAGCGATCCTCGAACCGCACAATGTCGTCTTCGCCGAGGTAGGCCCCACTTTGCACCTCGATCATTTCGACAGGAATCTTGCCTGGGTTGATTAGACGGTGACGGGCACCAAGAGGGATGTAAGTGCTCTGGTTTTCGCCCACCAGCTCTTCGACACCGTCCTTTTCGACCAAGGCCGTTCCGCGCACCACCACCCAATGTTCGGCGCGGTGGTGGTGCATCTGCAGGGAGAGGGCTGCCCCTGGCTTGACCTGGATCTTCTTGACCTGCCAGCGGTCTCCTTCAACAATGCCGTCGTAATGGCCCCAGGGGCGATAGATGCGGCGATGGGCCCTGCTCTCAGGGGCACCACTTTTCTCCAATTGGCCGACGATCGTTTTGACCTCTTGGGCCCGGTCCCGGTGGGCGACCAGCACCACGTCGTCCGTTTCGACCACCACGAGATCTTCCACCCCCAGTCCCACCACGAGCCGGTGTTCGCTGCGCAGATAACAATTGCGGACCCCTTCGCCGATGACCCTGCCGCGCAGCACGTTGCCGTTGCTGTCCTGGTCCGAGGTTTCCCAGAGGGCGCTCCAGCTGCCCACATCGCTCCACTGGGCATCAAGGGGGAGCACGGCGCCCAGGGGGGTTTTCTCCATGACGGCCACGTCCAACGAGACGTTGGGGCAGCCTGCGAAGGACTCCCGCTCCAGCCTCAGGAATTCCAGGTCGGCGGTGTCATGCTCAAGAGCGGAGCGGCAGGCACTCACCACTTCGGGGGCGAGGCGCTCCAGTTCGGAGAGGATGGCACTGGCGCGAAACAAAAACATGCCGCTGTTCCAAGTGAAACGGCCGGAAGCCACAAAGGCGGCGGCTGTAGCACTGTCCGGTTTCTCCACGAAACGGGCGATGGGGACCGGTCCCTCCAAGCCCATGGTTTCAGCAGCCTCGATGTAGCCATAACCGGTTTCGGCGGAGGTCGGCACAATGCCGAAGGTCACCAAACGGCCCGCCGTGGCCGCAGGCAAGGCTGCTTCCACCACAGCTTGAAAGCGTTCGGGACGACGGATCACGTGGTCGGCGGCCAGCACCAGCAGCAAGGGGTCTTGACCTCGGCAGGTGGCTTTCAAGGCCGCCACGGCTACCGCAGGCGCGGTGTTGCGACCCATCGGTTCGAGCACAATGGCGGCGGGTTCCACGCCGATCTGGCGCATCTGCTCGGCGACGATGAAGCGGTGGTCTTCATTGCAGATGAGCATGGGCGCGGCCAGGGCGGGAAGTCCTTCCAGCCGTTGGTGGGTCTGTTGCAACAGGGTCCTGTCGTCGTTGCCGGCCAGGGCCCAATACTGTTTGGGATAGCTGGCGCGGGACAGGGGCCACAGCCGGGTACCGGTGCCGCCGCAGAGGATAACGGGAACAAGAGGCGGAAAGGAAAGGGAAGCGTCAGGTTCCATGGGGATTGTGATCAGCTCTCTGGCAGCAGGCAGGGTCCACAGGGACCCAAGGTGGTCAAAAGAAAACGAAATCTGCCCATTCAAGGCCATTCAACCATGGGTGCCTGGCTGAGGTTGCTTGCGCTGTGGCCGATTCGGGCCCTGGTTCAACGCAGGTCGTAGCGAAGCCAGCGGCAGTCCAGGCCCCCATTGCTGACCGCAATCCGGCGGCTGGCCTTGAGGCGCAAGGCACCGCTGAGGGTGGGGTTGCCGCTTAAGAGCCAGAGGGTCCAGCCGCCACAGCGTTCCTTGAGAAGCTTTCCCAGGTCGTAGTAAAGGGCTTCAAGGTCTTCATCGGCCCCGAGGCGGGCGCCGTAGGGCGGGTTGCAAACCACCAGCCCCTGGCCTGGCGGTGGCACAAAATCCCGAAAATCCCCCAGTTGGAACTGGAGCCGATCCGCCAGGCCTGCGGGGATGGCGTTGGCGCGGGCCTGCTCCAGAACACCAGGATCCCGTTCCATTCCGACGACGGCTGCCAGGGGGCGGCCATCGGCCAGGTCGGGAGTCACCCTGGCCAGCGCGGCCCCTACTTCTTGCCGCCAGAGGTCAGCATCGAAATCGGGCCAGCGTTCCAAACCGAACCGCCGGGGCCGGGGCTCTCCATCTCTTCCGAACAGCAATCCCGGGGCGTGGCCAAGGGCGGCGGCGGCGGCCTCCAGCAACAGAGTGCCGGAGCCGCAGAGGGGGTCGACCAGGGGCACCGAGCCATCCCAGCCGGTGAGGGCGATCAGACCCGCCGCCAGGTTTTCCTTCAGGGGTGCCAAGCCCATGGCGGACCGGTAGCCGCGGCGGTGCAGGCTGCCGCCATCGCCCTCCAGGCTCAGGATCGCGGTGCCGCCTTGGCCGCTGCCTTGGCCGGCGCCCCAGGGCCCTGGGCTGAGGTGCAGATGCAGGCTGAGGTCGGGATCCTCCAGATTCACCATCGAGCGGATTCCCCAGCGCTGCCGCTGTTGATCCACCAGGGCGTTTTTCACCTGCAGCGCCGTGTAGTGGCTGTGGTTGAGTTCGCTCAGGCTGCCACTGGCCTCCACCTTGAAGCTGTGTTCCGGCGGTAGCCAGAACTCCCAGTCGGCGGCGTTCTGAACGCCACGGTGCAGGTCGTTGCGGTTGCGGCAGGGGAAGCGGGCGAGCTCCCGCAGGAAGCGAAACGGCAGGCGGGCGCGCAGATGCAGGCGATAGAAGCCGGCCAGGTCCGTGCGGCAGGCCACGGCCCGGCGCAGGGGCCGCACCGCCTCGGCGCCGAGGGCCAGCAGTTCGGCGGCGGCGGGCTCCTCCAGGCCGGGTGGCACCACGGCGATGACATCCAGGGCTGATTGCATCCGCGGGGGCCGTAGCGGGCTGGGGGGCCCTGGTTCTAAACGTTGGCGCTGGCAGGCGGGCCGGGCCGCTTCCAATTTGGCCGCTTGCCCAACCCCGTCGCTAGGAGCAGATCGGGCGCTTGGCTTCTACGGATCCGAATGGATCAGGGGAGACAAGGCACCGCTGCAGAGGGGATGACCGGGAGTTGCCACTGGAAGGTTCGGTCATGCCCACCGGCGTTAGCGGTCCAGTAGGCGGTTTGGCAGTGCCATACTGATTGGGTCGGACTTCGGTACGACTAGGTGATCCACACCACTGTTTCGGACAGCGGTTCGATTCCGCTCAGCTCCATTTTTCCCACCGGCTTTCTGCCGATAGGGACTCCCTGACGACATTTGTTGTCAGTTGAGAATAGAGGGGCTGCAATGGTTTCGACGGGGCAACAGGAGGGTGACTGAAGCCTGCTCGGTAAGAGCAAACCCGTAACAGCGAACAACATCGTTCGTTTCTCCCGTCAAGCCGCCCCTGTGGCTGCCTGACACTCTTAACGGAGACGGGGTGAGGTCAGCCTTGTCACCCAAATGACCCATGGGGCCTGGAAGGGCCCCCTTCAACTTTTTTAACTATTTTTGTTTTGATTGGCTTTCAACGAGATGTCCGAACCGGGGGTTGGCTTCCGGGCAGGGTGGATTGGGAGCAAATGGAGGCTGGATGGGATGGACGACCCCGCGGCCATGGCGCTAATGATCTGGGTTTGTTTGGCTCTGGAAAATTCAACTAGGGCCAGAAGTTGATCGGAATGGCGTAGACGAAAGCCCTACGGGGATGGGGATCCAGTCACGGGCAAAGTACGGCATTCCGAAAAGGGACCCACCAGGGATGCCTATACGCTCAAAGTCTGCTGCCTTTAGACCTCCGGGCCGCCATGGATTCTGCAAATTGGAAGTTGGGACAAGCCTTGGACTTGTCTGGCCCTGAAGCCGTGGTGCGTCAAGCGCTTCGCCTTCTCCCCCGCTTGGGTGCCCTCCTGTTGGCTTCTTGTTTGGCGCTGCCGACCGCCCGGGCCGATGGCTGGCAGAGGCGCGGCAATGGGGGCAATCCAGGTGGCGGTGGCGCTAACTCTGGCGGGAATCAAGGCGGCTATCGCGGCGGTGGTCATTCCGATGGTGATCAGGGGGGTAATAATAATTATGGTGCTCGCACTTTCGCTAGAGGTGATTCCTTTCGCGGCAACGGCTATCAAGGCGGTGGTTATCGCGGCAGAAATTATCAGGGTGGTAATTATTTCGGCGGTGGTTATCATGGGTCCCGTTATCAAGTGGGTGGCTACCGGTCTCCCTACGGCTACCGCCCGGCCTATGGCTACCGCCCGGCCTACGGCTATGGCCGGCCCTACGCCTGGAACGCTGGTTGGAACCGCAGTTGGCAGAACGGTGGCTACTGGGGCAATCGACCCTGGAATACCGGTTGGTACAACTGGTCACCGAATAACTGGAGCTGGTGGGGCCCCAGTGCCGTGGGTTGGGGGGTGATGGGCCTGGCCACCGGCGCCGTGATCACTGGATTGGTGAACAGCGCCGCCCAGAACCAGTCCACGGTGATCGTGGTGCCCGACTCCACCATTCGTCTTGATTTCGCTTCGGTGTTGCCAGCCGGCGATGGAGTGGTCAGCTTTCGGTACATCGTCGGCAGAACCGGCCCCGCCTACCAGGCCAATGGCGATTGCCGCCAGGGTCTGTTCAACGGTCAGGCGCCCCGGTCTGTGGCCGAAGCCCAATTGCTCAACACCACCTGCCAGGTGGCCTACGGCAACAGCAGCAGCAACAGGGCAGCCGCCGTACCCAACTACGGCAACGCCGCTCCCGCCCAACCCAACTACGACAACGCCGCTCCGGCCGCGCCTAGCTACGGAAACGGCGCCCCCTAGCCTGCAGCGATTGCCCGTCCGTTGGCCCAGCCGTGTTCCCCCTTCGACTCCTGGGCCCAAGGCCCCCTCGCCCATCCTTGAGCCGCTGCCGCCTTGGCCTCCTGGTGGCCCTGGTGCTGGGCCTGCTGGTAACCCATCTGGCCGTGCCCGCCGTCGCCAGCGCCGCCTCCCCCCAGGCAACCGCGCCGGAGCTGGCCGCCAAGGCGATGGACCCCGCCTTTGAGCAGCAGGTGCTGGCGGTGATCCGCCGCCATCCTGCCGTGCTGATCGAGGCACTGAACGCCTACGAGCGCGACCAGCAGGAGGCCCAACGGCGCCAGCAGGCCGACCAGCTGCGGCGCCTCTATCCCAATCCCCGCGACCTCATCGGCGAATCCCCCAGCCGCGGCACCGGCAAGGTGGTGGTGGTGGAGTTCTCCGATTTTCAGTGTCCCTACTGCGCCAAGGCCCATGACGCTCTGAAGGCCTTTCTTGAGCAGCGCGGCAAGGAGGTGACGTTTGTCTATAAGAATTTTCCCCTGACCCAGATCCATCCCCAGGCCCTTCCCGCCGCCCGGGCGGCCTGGGCCGCCGGTCGCCAAGGCCAGTTCTGGGCTTATCACGATGCCCTATTCGCTAACCAGGCCCGGCTGGGCGAGCCCCTCTACGGTGAGATCGCGAGCAACCTCAAGCTCAACCTGGCCCGTTTCGATCAGGACCGCAAAGGACCGGCCTCGTTGCAAGCGATCCAGAAGGACCTCGCCCAGGCCGAAGGGCTGGGCTTGCAGGGCACGCCCACGGTGGTGATGGATGGCCAATTTCTGGCGGGGGCCGTCACCGCCGAAGTCCTGGAGCAGCAACTGGGTCAACTGAGCCGCAAGAAATAGAAGCAACCCTGTCAAGGACGGGTTTTTGACGGCTCTCCCCCATGCCCTAGCCCCAAGGGGCTCCTTAGGTTGAATCCATTCTCGACCTAGCTCCATGGCCCCTTTTACCGCTTCGGCCCCCCTGCTGCCCGCCCTTGTCCAGGAGCGTTCGGCTCGCACTCCCCTGGCCACCGTCTGGGTGCTCAACACCCTTGAACCCGTGATTGAGCCCCTGCGCCGGGCTATCGCCGGTCTGCCGGCCGCCAGTGCCGCCTGGCTCGACGAACGGCTGCAATTAAATGGTGGTGCGATCGTCTTCCGGGGCCATCCTGAGGCCGCCCGCCGTTACGAAACCAACCTCAAGGCCGCCGGACTTACCACCTCTGTGAACCTATTGATGTCCCACTGAGGGTAAAGGCGGCCAGGTTCCACGGACCTGGCCGCCTGGGTTGGCGTCAAGGCGAAGGGCTATTCGGGGAGTCGCCGAGCCAACGCCCCAGGGCGTCCAAGGAAAGAACCCCCTCCACTCGCCTTTCCCCCATCACCCAGGTGGGATAGGCCTTGATGCCGACCCGGTCGCAACGTTGGCGATCGGCGTCGGTTTTTTCGCATTCGATATAAGGGAGTTGGTTGCCCGCTTCCTGCCCGAACAGATTTTTCTGCCGGAAACAGGCCGGACACCACCAGGCCCCATAGAACAAAACCCCTCGCTCGCGCAGGCGGCGCATCAGGGCCACCTGGGCCCCGTTGGAGGGGTGGATGGCCTGGCCGAGGTTCGGGCTGGTGGAAGGGGCGGCCATGGCCTGTTGCGCGAGGCTCCGGGCCGGCCAGAGGGGCAGGCTGACCACCACTAGGGCGGCCGCCAGGGGGCGGACCCACTGGACCCGGGGGAACAACGGCGCCACGGCAGGGGAATGGGGAATTAAAGACCTTAGGGGCCTGGACAGTACGGCCTTCCGCCCCGACTGGGGGGCCGAAACCAGACCGGAGCCAGGGACAATGGTTGGGCCAGGCGAGCGCCATAACGCCCCTGCCGGCCTGTTCGCCTGCCCCCCTGCGATGAGCGCCAACGGATATCGGGACTACTTCAAGGTGTTGGGGGTAGAGCGGAGCGCCGATGCCGACGCCATCAAGCGTGCCTTCCGCAAGTTGGCTCGCGAATTTCACCCCGATGTCAATCCGGGTGATCCCTCGGCTGAAGCCCGTTTCAAGGAGATCAGCGAG
This sequence comes from Synechococcus sp. UW140, assembly GCA_945877115.1. Classification (GTDB taxonomy): domain Bacteria; phylum Cyanobacteriota; class Cyanobacteriia; order PCC-6307; family Cyanobiaceae; genus Cyanobium. Next base: position 24,147 of record CAMCQR010000027.1, read on the forward strand.
GCCTATGAGGTGCTTTCGGATCCGGATAAGCGGCGCAAGTACGAACAATTTGGCCAGTACTGGAGCCAGATGGGCGGCGGTTCCGGTCGCGGCCCCGCCGGTGTGGATGTGGATTTTGGCCGCTATGGCAACTTCGACGACTTCATCAACGACCTGCTCGGCCGCTTCGGCGGTCCCGGCGGGGCGGCGGGTGGGGGCGGCTTTTCTGGGGCGGGAGCTGGCTTTCCTGGCGGCTTCGGTTCCGGTTTCCCCAGTGGGGGTTTTCCCGGGGGTGGCCGGGGAGCCCCTGTCAACCTGGATGCCGAAGCCACCCTGCAGATCAACTACGCCGATGCCTTCCGGGGTTGTGAGCGCAGCCTTGCAGTTAATGAAGAAAAGGTGCAGGTGCGCATCCCGCCCGGAGTCAAGCCCGGCAGTCGGTTGCGCCTCAAGGGCAAGGGCAACCTCCAACCCGGCACCGGCCGCCGCGGTGATCTTTACCTGAACCTCAAACTGGCCAGCCATCCGGTCTGGCGCCTCGATGGCGACCAGCTGCGGGCCGAGCTGCCCCTCAGCCTCGATGAACTGGCCCTGGGCGGCGAGGTCACCGTGGCGACCCCCGACGGCGAGGCCAGTGTGCAGGTGCCCCCTGGCATGACCTTGGGCCGCAGCCTGCGGCTCAAGGGCAAGGGGTGGCCCCTCAAGGAAGGCCGCGGTGATCTGCTGCTCACTCCGGTACTGAAGCTGCCCCCGAACCTGAGCGATCGGGAACGGGAATTGCTGCAGCAGTTGCGCCAGGCCCGTAGCGCCGATCCCCGCCAAGAGTGGATCAGCGCCGCCCGCCTCTGAACCCCCCGCAACCAGATGGGGTGCCTCGGTCCGGGTCGCAGCAGGCCTGCCGGCCGGTTGCTTGAGGAACCCGACCGATAAGATCCGCCCAAATGGTTCCCAACGATGGAGCTCACTTATCGTCCGCGTCGTTTGCGGACCACCCCTGCCCTGCGGTCCCTGGTGCGGGAGCATCACCTCAGGGCCACCGATTTCATTTATCCCCTCTTCGTCCACGAAGGCGCCAGCAACGAGCCCATCGGCGCCATGCCCGGGGCCCAGCGCTGGAGTCTGGAGGGGTTGGTGGACGAGGTGGGACGGGCCTGGGATCTGGGCATTCGCTGCGTCGTGCTCTTCCCCAAGGTGGCCGATGGTCTCAAAACGGAAGATGGGGCGGAATGCTGCAACGACCATGGCCTGATTCCCAGGGCCATTCGCCGTCTTAAGCAGGAGCATCCAGACATGGCAATTATGACCGATGTCGCCCTGGATCCCTATTCCTGCGACGGCCATGATGGCATCGTCGATGAGAACGGGGTGGTGCTCAATGACGAAACCGTTGCCATGCTATGCCGCCAGGCCGTGGCCCAGGCCCGCGCCGGTGCCGATCTGATCGGTCCTAGCGACATGATGGATGGTCGCGTTGGGGCCATCCGTGAGGCCCTCGATGAAGAGGGCTTCGAAAATGTAGGCATCATTAGTTATACCGCCAAATACGCATCGGCCTATTACGGCCCCTTCCGGGAGGCCCTTGATTCGGCCCCCAGACCCTCCAGCGACAAGCCGATCCCCAAGGACAAGTCGACCTATCAGATGGATCCGGCCAACGGCCGGGAGGCCATCACCGAAGCCCTGCTCGATGAACAGGAGGGTGCCGACATCTTGATGGTCAAGCCCGGCCTGGCCTATCTCGACATCATTCACCGGCTGCGCTCGGAAACCGAACTGCCGATTGCGGCTTACAACGTCAGCGGCGAATATTCGATGGTGAAAGCGGCCGCCGAGCGGGGCTGGATCGATGAGCGGGCCATCACCCTCGAAACCCTGCTCTCATTCAAGCGGGCCGGGGCTGACCTGATCCTCACTTATCACGCCTGTGACGCGGCCACCTGGCTGCGGCAGGGGTGAGCTGACGCCGCAACACCCGCCGGCCCATTGCGTGAGAATGGTTGCAGAGATCCCTTCCGCCATGGCCCCGGCTGCCGTCCATCGCCTCGGCCATGTGGCCCTCCGTGTTACCGACATGGAGCGGGCCAAGGCCTTTTACATCGCCCTGGGGCTTCAGCTCACCTGGGACGCGGACGACTGGGCCTATCTGCAGTCGCCCATTACCGGGGACGGGGTGGCCCTGCTCAGCCCGGATTACACCGCGGCAGGCCCCCACTTCGCTTTTCATTTTGAAAGCCGCCAGGCGGTGGATGCGTTACATGCCCAGTTGGTGGCCAGTGGCCAACCCGTGGGTCCGGTGCACGACCACCGCGACGGCACCGCCTCCTTCTATCTCAAGGATCCTGAGGGCAACTGGCTGGAGATCCTCTACGAACCCCCCGCTGGCATCCCTTCCAACCAGGGCGGCGCGGCGATTCGTTCCCTCACCCCCACGGTGCGGGAGCAGGGTTGAGCAAACCGTTGGCTGAGCCTTCCATCCTGGAATCCGCCGGCGATGGGCGCGCCGCGATCGAGGGCGACGATGGACTGGCGGCGATCGCCGCCGAGGCTCTCACCCTGCTTGAGTGGCCCCGCCTGGCGGACCACGTGGCCAGCTTCGCCAGCACCGCTGCCGGCGAACGCCATTGCGCCGCCCTGCCGCTGCCGGCCAGCTGCGCTGCAAGCCGGTTGCTGCTGGCTGAAACCACCGAGCTCCTCGGCCTCGACGGGATCCTGGAGGGGGGGCTCAGCTTCCGCGGGGTGGCCAGCATCACCGCCACCGTGCGGCGCTGCGCCAAGGGCGGCAGCGCCGCTGGCGAGGCCCTGCTGGCCGTGGCCACCACCTTGGCGGCGGCGCGGCGGCTGCGGCGCCAGATCGAGGATGACAGCCTGCGGCCGGTGTGTTCGGCCCTGGTGGCCGACCTGCGCACCCTGCCGGAGCTGGAGCAGCGGCTCCATTTCGCCCTTGAAGAGGGAGGTCGGGTGGCGGATCGGGCCAGCGCCGAACTGGAGGGCCTACGGCGTCAGCTGCAGGGGGTGCGGGCCGAACGCCGTCAGCGCCTGCAGGAGCTGATCCGTCGCTTAGGCAACCTGCTGCAGGACACGGTGGTGGCCGAACGCAACGGCCGGCCCGTGCTGGCGGTGAAGGCCGGGGCGGCCTCCCAGGTGGGTGGCATCGTGCACGACAGCTCCGCCTCCGGCAGCACCGTGTTTGTCGAGCCCCAGGCGGTGATCTCCCTGGGCAACCGCCTCCGCGAGCTGGAGGGCCGGGAGCGGGAGCTGGAGGAGGCGATCCTCGCTGAGTTGAGTGGCTTGGTGGGGGCAGAGCAGGAGGCGTTGGAGCATCTGCAGGCCGTGTTGGTGCAACTGGATGCGGCCCTGGCCCGGGCCCGCTATGGGGCCTGGCTGGGGGCTGTACGTCCGGAACTGGATGCCGATCCGGAGGCCCCCTTTGCGTTGCGCGATCTGCGCCATCCCCTGCTGCTCTGGCAGGAGCGGCGGCAGGGGGGACAGCCGGTGGTGCCCGTCAGTCTCAAGGTCGGGCCGGAGCTGCGGGTCGTGGCCATCACCGGCCCCAACACCGGCGGCAAGACGGTGACCCTCAAAAGCTTGGGCCTGGCGGCCCTGATGGCCCGGGCGGGCCTGTTTTTGCCCTGTCGCGGCACCCCCCGGCTGCCCTGGTGCGGCCAGGTGTTGGCCGACATCGGCGACGAGCAATCCCTGCAACAGAACCTCTCGACCTTCAGTGGCCACATCCGGCGCATCGCCCGCATTCTGGAGGCCCTGCCCCGGGAATCCTGCCCCAATCGCCAAGGGGCTGATCTGGTGCTGCTCGATGAGGTGGGGGCCGGCACCGACCCCCAGGAGGGATCGGCCCTGGCGGCGGCCCTGTTGCGCCACCTGGCCGATCGGGCCCGGCTGACGGTGGCCACCACCCACTTCGGCGAACTGAAGGCCCTCAAGTACGCCGATGCCCGTTTTGAAAATGCCTCGGTGGCCTTCGACAGTGACACCCTCTCCCCCACCTATCACCTGCAATGGGGGATCCCGGGCCGAAGCAATGCACTCGCCATTGCGACGCGGCTGGGCCTGGAGCCCCTGGTGGTGGATGCCGCCGCCCGCCAACTGGAGCCCGGCGGCGAAGGGGATGTCAATCGCGTCATCGAGGGGCTGGAGCAGCAGCGCCGCCAGCAGCAGGAGGCGGCCGAGGCGGCGGCGGCCCTATTGGCCCGCACGGAGTTGCTGCATGAGGAGTTGCTGCAACGCTGGAGCGAACAGCGTCACCAGGGTGCTGCTTTGCAGGAGCAGCGGCGGCAGGCCTTGGAAACCTCCATCCGCCAGGGCCAGGGGGAGGTGCGCGGACTGATCCGCCGCCTGCGCCAGGTGGGTCAGAGGGTGGAAGCGGCCGGGGTGCCCCAAGGCAGGGTGGCCGGCGAAACGGCCCGCCAGGCGGGGCAGCGTTTGCGGCAGTTGGAGGCGGAACACCGTCCCCCGATTGAACGGCGGCAACATGGGGGTTGGCGACCCCAGGTGGGGGAGCGGGTGCGGCTGCTGGCCTTCGGCAAGGCGGCCGAAGTCCTGGCCCTCTCCGACGACGGCCAGGAACTCACGGTGCGCTGCGGTGTCCTGCGCAGCACGGTGCCGTTGGAAGCGATTGAGGGTCTTAATGGTGAAAAGCCGGCGCCACCGGAGCCGCCCCAGGTGCGGGTGCGGGGTGGCAGGGGCCTGGCGGGTCAGGGAGCCCAAGTGCGCACGGCCCGCAATACGGTGGATGTGCGCGGTTTACGGGTGCATGAAGCCGAAGCCGCCGTGGAAGAAATTCTCAGGAATGCTTCCGGTCCGGTATGGGTCATCCATGGCATTGGCACCGGCAAACTCAAGCGGGGGCTGAGGGAATGGCTGGAGGGAGTTGCCTACGTGGAACGGGTGACGGATGCGGAGCAGGGGGATGGCGGGGGTGGTTGCAGTGTGATATGGATAAAAAACCTATAAAATTTAACAAGAATGATAATTGGCTTTAAAAAAAGCTAATTTTTAAAAATTATTTGATTATTTTAATCAACTTATTCCATCAACTCCCAAAGCTGCCGCCATCGACTTTGTCTGAGGAGCGAGCTCCTGCAGTCGCT
>CAMCQR010000028.1 GCA_945877115.1 Synechococcus sp. UW140
CGCCTGCTGGCCCAGCCCCGCCATCCCCTCGCCCCAGCCCGCCAGGTGGTGGCCCTGGCGCCGGAAGACGAGGCGCCCCTGCGCCATCTGCTGCCCCTGTTGGCGTCTCCCCCCGACCCCTGGCCCGCCTGGCTAGCCGCCGCTGATCCCCATTGGTGTGGTTGGGCAGTGGTCGAACCGGCCCTGCTGCAGTGGCAATTGCACCGCCAGCCGCTCCAGCCCCTGCGCGAGCTGCTGGGCCTGCTCCAGGGCCGTGGTGCCGTACTGGTCGGCGAACTCACCAGTGAGCGCAGTGGCGGTGTTTCGGTTGCCAGCCTCGGCCTCAACCCCCAGGTGGTCGTCGATCTGGCCGATCCGCCCCTGGCCGACCCCCTGTCCCTTTATCTGCCCCTGCGGCAGCCCCTGCCCAACAGCCCCCACTACGCCGAGCACCTGCTGGACCACAGCCGCCGCCTGGTGCTGGGCCAGGCCGGCCTGACGGTGGTGCTGTTGGACGACCAGGCCCTGCGGCTGGGTTTGACCAGTGCCCTGGCGGCCGAATTTGGCCGGCGCGTCTGCCACGAGGGCACCGCCCCCGAAAGCAATGGGGTGGTGTGCTGCCGCTGGAGTTGGTGGCTAGAAAACCAGTCCCGCTTGCCGTTGCCCGCCCAGGTGGTGGTGGCCCTGTTGCCGATCGCCAGCCTGGAGGATCCGCTCACGGCGGCCCGGGTCGCCCAGCTGCGGCGCCAGGGCCAGGATTGGTTCCGCGAACTGCTGCTGCCCGAAGCCCTCAACCTGATGCAGCGGGGGCTGGCGGGCCTCAGGCGCGGCGGGGGCAGGTTGGCGGTGCTGGATGGGCGGCCCCGTTCCCGTAGCTGGGGGCGGCAGGTGTTGACCGCCCTCGAGCCCTGGGAACCCCTCACCCGTTTGTTACCGGGCTGAGCGCGACCTGGCCAGCGTCCCTAGGCTCACACCAGTTGCTGCCTGCATGGATGGGGGAAGCCAAGCGTCGCGCTGTCCAGGGTTTGCCACCCCGCCAACCCAAGCCCACCACCAAGGGCGCCGACAAGGCCGACGATTCACCCCGACTGCTGCCCTGGCTGCCCCTGACTCGCAACCAGGCCGATCGGTTTGTGTCGGTCAGCACCCGTGGCGCCTGGATTGGCATTTCGGCCCTGGTGTTGTTCTGGCTGACGGTGCGGTTCATCGGCCCGGCCGCCGGCTGGTGGCACCTCTCCGATGGCTAAATCCTTTAGCAGACCATGGGTGGGCAAACGCCCATCTGTCCCCCCGTGAAACGGTGGAAAACTTTAAGATTGTTCTATCTTCCCCTGGGGCCCATGTTTCGCCGCCTCGCTGAGCAGTACCGAGCCCTGATCCAGGATCTGGTCTTGAGCCTTCAGGCCCTAGCCGAATCCATGCGGCAGCAGGGGCTCGTGGCCACTTGTTATGTGTGTGGTGATGGCGCTGGTAGCGAAGGGGCTTCCTTTGTGGCGGGCTTGGGCGATGGCCACATGGTGCGTTTCCTGGTCTCCAATTTCGGCATCAGCTGGGTGGAGTCCCGCGACGGCCACGAGCTCGTCAAGCTCGAGGGCGCCGACGCCATCCACGAACTGCATCGGGTGGCCCGCGTCTTGAAGGAAGGGTCCCTAGTCGACCGTCTGCCCCTGGCGGACGCGGCCTGAAGCAAAGGGCCCAACATCCTGAAGGGTGTTGGGCCCGGGCTTGATGGGTGTTGGACCCGTGGTGATGGCCTCGGGGGACTCGCCTGCTGGCCCTCAGGCCTCAGCCATCTCGCTGGGGGCCAGGCTGTCGTCTTCCTCCTCCAGGGAGGCCCCATCGGCCGTGCTGGCGGCCAACTTGGCGGCCGCAGCCAGGGGCTTCATGGAATTGGCACTGACTTCCTGACCCTCAGCGAGGCGGCGCCGGGTCTGGGCTTCGATGGTGTCCTTGGGGCCGGGATTCTGTTCGAGCCAGGCGATCGTGTTATCGCGGCCCTGGCCGATGTTGTCCCCCTCGTAGCTGTACCAGGCGCCCTTGCGGGTCACCACCCCGGTTTCTTCAGCCAGGTCGAGCACGCAGCCCACGGTGCTGATGCCCCGACCAAAGAGAATGTCGAATTCGGCGATGCGAAAGGGAGGCGCCACTTTGTTTTTGGCCACCTTGACCTTCGCCCGGATGCCGTATTCCTCGGTGCCCCGTTTCAGGGTTTGGATGCGGCGAATATCCAGTCGCACCGAGGCATAGAACTTGAGGGCATTGCCCCCGGTGGTGGTCTCGGGGTTGCCGTAGGTCACGCCGATTTTCTGCCGCAACTGGTTCAGGAAAATGACCGTGCAACCCGATTTGCCGATGTTGCCGGTGATCTTGCGCATCGCCTGGCTCATCAGCCGCGCCTGGCTACCCACGGCCAGGTCCCCCATCTCACCCTCGATTTCGGCCCGGGGCGTCAGGGCGGCCACCGAGTCGATCACGACGATGTCGACCGCAGCGGACCGCACCAGTTGGTCGACGATTTCCAGGGCCATCTCACCCGTGTCGGGTTGGGACACCAGCAGATTGGCGATGTCCACCCCCAGGGCTGCCGCATAGACCGGGTCGAGGGCATGCTCGGCATCGACGAAGGCGGCTACGCCACCACGGCGTTGGACTTCGGCGATGGCATGCAGGGTGAGGGTGGTCTTACCGGAGCTTTCGGGTCCATAGACCTCCACCACCCGCCCCTTGGGGTAGCCGCCACCCAAGGCCAGATCAAGGGTGAGCGCCCCGGTGGGAAAGGTCTCCACCCGCATGCGGGAGGCATCGCCCAGGCGCATGATCGAGCCTTTGCCGAAATTGCGCTCGATCTGGGTGAGGACCAGGCCTAGAGCCTTGTCCCGCTCGGCGGCGGCGCGGACATCCGCCGCCGAGGCGCTGCCGGAGCTGGCAGAGGCGGCGGCGGCCTTGGAATCGACAGGCATGGGAAAGGGATCGGTGAGGGGAACGGGCTGCGCCGGTGACAGAAAGGGCCCTGGGCTCGGCTCGGCTCGGCCCTGTAGGGGCCGGTGGGACCCGAAAGGGACCTGGACGGGGAGGGCCCTGGAGGGCGGCGGCCTGGATGGGGGACTCCGCACCGGCGGAAGGTGGGGGCAGGCGGGCCCGGAGTGGGCGCCATCCTGTGGCCTTCTCTTGGTTAGTGCCACCAGTCGGGGCCGGCGTCCCAATTGCGCGTAGTACGCCAGTACTCTAGCGCCCGTTGGCGATGGCGCCAGGGGTTGGGGCTGGGGAGCTCCAGGTTTCCAGGGGACCCCGGAAGTGGGTGGCGTCCAGCCAGTCAATGCCCTGGGTGGCCAGCCCCTCGCCATCGCCTGGGCCTAGATAGCCCCAGGCCGCCAGCCAGCAGCGCACCGGGGCCAACTCGGGGGTGGCGCGAACCTCAGCCAGGGTGGCCCGCCGATCCTCGATGAACCACAGGGGGCCTCCCCCGGGTTCCGGTTCGGCCAGCAGGCGTTTCAGCACTTCGGTTTTGGGGCCCTGTTCGTGGCCATCGAGGCCGGCGGGCTCCAGACCTGCCGCCTCCAGCAGCTCGCGGCTGAAGGCCGCCCCCTTGGTGGTGAGCACCCTCCAGGAGGCGCCCTCATGGCGGAGGCGATGCAGCCTCTCGACCACATCGGGGTAGAAGCGGTGCCGGGCCAGCCAGCCGGCCCGATCGCTGGCAATGGCCTGGGCACGCACCTCTTCGAGGGCCCGTTGCAGCGTGGCTGGTTGCCAGCCCCAGCGCTCCAGGGCCCGGGCCAGGAGCGCTGCGTAGCTGGCGGTTGTTGTGGGGACAGGGCCAGGGCTGGCGCGGCCCAGCTCGGCGGCCACCAGCACCATCTCCCAGCCCTTGTGGATGAGGGGACGCAGCTGGCGGAAGGCCAAGGGCACCGCCTCCGGCAGGGGCCGTTCCGGCGGGTCTTCCAGCAGCTTCAGGGCCGCGCGGCGGGACGACCACCAATATTCGTCCATGCCGTCGACCAGCACGCCGTCGAAATCAAAGACGAGCAGCGGTGCCGGAACCAGGGACACAGCAGGAGCTTCAAAACTGGGCCGCTAGGATTCGAACCTAGGAATGGCGGGACCAAAACCCGCTGCCTTACCGCTTGGCGACGGCCCAACGAGAGAATCTTCCGATGGGCTGTCCGTTGGGGAAAGCTTGCGGGGATTCTTGGCACCGACTTTCACCGGTACTAAGCCAGTAACCCACAGCGGCCGGTCCTTCGTCAACTCGCCCCGCTCCTCAGGCGGGAAACACTCGCAGTCGCTGTTGGTTCCCCCTGCCGAAGACCGCACAGCGCAGCCGATAACGACCCACCAATTCGGCCTGCATCTGCCGCACCCTCTCGCTGCGGGGCAGCAGTTCCACGGGCCGCCCCTCCGGCAGCACCACCCGTTCGACGGCCAGGCGGCATTCCTCCAGGGCCCCATGGCCGTCATCGAGGGCCTGGGGTGGGGCCGCGGCATTGGCGTCGCTCCCGTCGTTTGGCTGGGCCACCCCATGGGACGTTGTCTCATTCCGGCTGGAGCGGGCCAGAAGTCGTTCCAGGGCCCGCTGGATCAGATGGGGGCTGTCGCTTTTGATCACCAGGATCGGCCGTCCAGCCACCTGGGCGCGGCGCCGCAGTTCCGGGTCCCGGCCCAGTTGGCCCCGCACGCTCAACACGACTTCGGCCTGCTCCACGTCGGCGACCAGCTGCACCGGCAGCCGCTGGGCACGGATGACCTCCTGGAGCCGGGCTGGGGCCATTCCCAGGCCGCAGAGACGCAGCAGCTCGGGCTCGGCGGCACCAGCAGCGGGTGCTGGTTCGGCCAAGGGTTCGGACAGCGTGCGGCGGTGGGGGGCCTGGGCGGTGGGGTCGGGCAGGGGCACGGCGGCCAGCGGCCGGCGGGTGGCCGGTCGGCGCGGGGGGGCGAGGTCGCCGCTGAAGCTGCTGGTGCCGTTGGACCCTGGGGGTTCCGGGGCGGACTCCTGCAGGCGCCACTGGCCATCGGCCTGGAGTTCCCGGATCTGGGGCCGGGGGGGCTGGCCACGCAGCAGCTGGTCCACCGTGGCGGCCACATCCCGATGCACCAGCCAGCGGTGGCGACTGTGCATTTCCACCGCCTGGGAGAAAGTCGGTTCCGCCGCCCGTTCCAGCACTGTTTTCTGGGTCCGGCGGCGGCGAGCCTCCTCGTCACCCAGGGTGACCGACTCGATGCCGCCGACGAGGTCGCTGAGCGTGGGATTTTTGATCAGATTGGCCAGGGCATTGCCGTGGGCTGTGGCCACGAGCATCACGCCCCGCTCGGCGATGGTGCGGGCCGCCATCGCTTCGGCGGCGGTACCGATTTCATCGATGACGATCACCTCGGGCATGTGGTTTTCCACGGCCTCGATCATCACCTGATGTTGCAATTCGGGCTGGGCCACCTGCATGCGCCGGGCCCGGCCGATGGCCGGATGGGGGATGTCGCCGTCACCGGCGATTTCGTTGCTGGTGTCGATCACCACCACGCGCCGGGTCAGCTCATCGGCCAGCACCCGGGCGATCTCCCGCAGGGCTGTGGTTTTACCAACCCCAGGCGGGCCCATCAACAGCAGGGATTCGCCGCTGTCCAGCAGGTCGCGCACCATGGCCACCGTGCCGAACACGGCCCGTCCCACCCGGCAGGTGAGGCCCACCACCTCGCCCCGCCGGTTGCGCAGGGCGCTGATGCGGTGCAGGGTGCGCTCAATGCCGGCGCGGTTGTCTCCGCCAAAGGCGCCCAGGCGGTCCAGAACGCCGGCGAGGTCGGCCCGTTCGATCGGCACGGTTCCCAGCGCCACGGCCCTTGAGGGGTAGCGGGCCTCCGGCACCCGGCCCAGATCGAGAACGACCTCCAGCAGCTGGTCGCGGCATTCAGGGGGCTGGAGGGCCTGACGCACCGGCGCCGGCAGCACCTCCAGGAGCCGCTCCAGCTCGTCGTTGCCGCTCTGGGCTCCGTGCTGGTGGGATAGCGGGGCGGCGGCGGAAAGGATCCCCGGCACCGGGGGGTTGCCGCTGGCAGCGAGGGTGGGCAAGGCGACAGGATCCGATGGGATGGTTGCGCTGCAATTGTTTTAACCTGCCCCCAAGGCCGCCCGCCTGACACCGATGGCGGATAGCCGCCAGAGTGAAGCGTTGAGATGGCAGCCCCAGGGGGCTTGCGTCAGAGCAGCTCGGCAAGGGGGCGCCAACGCAGGGCGCGGGAGCCCCCCATCTCCACCACAATTTTGAGGCGGGGTTCGCGGCGGGTGAGGGCCAGCAGCGAAGCCAGTTCGGCGGTGGACAGCACTTTGCCCTCCAGCAGCCACAGCAGGATCGGACCTGTGCCCTCCAGGGCGGCACCGAGTTGGGGCATCACCCGCTCGACCGTGCCCACGGCGGCACCGCGACCGATGCTCTGGTGGCCCAGGTGGGGGGGGCGGACCCCATGCAGCGAAAACAGGAACGCCTCCGGATCGCCCAGGCCCCGGGCCGAACAGAGGTGGGCGTGGTACCCGGCCGCCCTCAGGCGTCGCAGCAGCCGGGTTTCGGCGCCCCCCTCTAGCGGCGCGTAGAGGGCCAGGGCACCGGCCTGCTCCAGGGTCTGGCGAAAGCCGCGGCCGGTGAGGAGCAGGGGCATTGGAGCGACAGAGGCTATGGGAAGTCTGGCAGCCCGAGGCGGGTCTGGGGTGGCCTCGCCCCTGGCCATTCCTGGGCAGCCCGTCAGTTCTGGATGGTCACGGGGGTGCCGACGTCCGTGTGGCCAAACAGCCAACGGGCCGTGGCGGTGGCGGTGCGAATGCAGCCGTGGCTGCGCCGCACGCCAAAGGCCTGGCCTGCGCCTTCCTGCCAGGGGGCGGGATGCAGACGGATCGAATCCCGCGGCAGCCCACCTCCCCCCAGGCACATCACGTTTTCGACCACCGGGATGTGGTAATCACGGCCTGTCATGGGGGTCGTTTCGTACTTCACATCCACGTAGAAATCGCCCTTGGGGGTAGGGCTGGCCGGCAGACCGGTGGACACCTGTTGGCGGTAAAGCATGTGGTGGTTCCTGTCAAAGGCGGTGATGCGCTGCTTGGCGAGGTCCACCACCAGCGAACCCACCGAGCCAGGGAGGGGTGGGGGCGCCTTTACCGGCCCCGCGATCCCCGCGGGCGCTGCCGCTGCCGCCAGCACCAACAAAACCCACCCAGCCCGCCAGCGGTCCCGCTGGATGGGGCGGCAAAAGGGCAAGTCAGGGATGCCGGGGACCATCAAGGCGAAATACACCATCCCCCCATCCTGCTCTGCGGCAATTGGGCCACCGAGGTCCAGGAGTCAGGGTTGCCCAATCAGGGCACTGGCGTGATGCGCAGCTCCCGGAACCGCTGCTTGGGCCGGGGCAGATTCTCACAGCGCTTGCCATCGATCGCCAACTTGCCGTCGTCACTCAGCAGCACCAGGCTGTCCCCCTCCACAAACAGCGCCTCCGGATTGAACAGCGACTTGCCGAGTTCGCTCCCGAACAGCCGCAACAGTTCTGGGGCGCTCTCGAACTGGCCGTTCCAGCGATAAAGGGCTGAGGGGATGGCGGGGCCGTCCTTGGGGTTCCCCGGGCCGCTGGGGCCCGCCACGATCAACAGGGAGCCGTTCACCATTTCCAGGCTGCGGATGCCCAGCCCGCCCAGCTCCAACAACACCGGCTCGCCAAAGCGCGCCGCTTCGCCCGCCAGCACCGCACCGGGGTTGGTGAGGGGCGCCACCAGGGCCTTGCCCTGGGGCAGGGGATTGCGGAAGCCGATCAGCAACTGGCCGTTGGGCGTGGCGGCCAGCCCCTCAATGTTGAGACCGTCCTTGGCCTTGCCGGGGCGTTTGGCGGCCTGATCCAGGCCAAAGGGGGCGTAGCGGGGATCGGCCTCCAGATCGGCAAGCAGGGTTTGGTAGGGACGGCCCACCGGTTCCACCGTCACTGCCACTCCTTTCCCCTTGTCCTCACTCTCCAGTCCCAGACGGGTGGCGAAGAGGCGCTGGCGATTGGGCCTGGGAGCCCCTGCTGCGCCGGGGCCATCGCCTTCGCCGGCGCTATGGGAACCGATCCAGTAAACGAGCGGGCCCAGGCGGGCCGCCCCTTCCAGGTCCATTTCCAAGGAGCCGTCAGCCACCTGGGCCACCGCCTCCTTCGCAATCCGCCCCACCGCCAGCTCGGGCCCGCTCTGGCCAGCCTTGTAGAGATGCAGCAAGGTGGGCGCCGCATTCTCGTTGTCCGCAACAACAAACATCCCCTCCCCGAACCGCAGGCCCGCAGAGGCATTGCAAAGGCCTTTATGCGACATCAGGTTCACTGGGCCGGCGGTTGGCTTGCTGGGCGGCGGGCCGACCGGGCTCTCAGCCGCCTGTGCAACCGCGCTGGAGGCCCCAAAACCCAGCAGCGTCAGCACTGAGATCACGGCCGCCCAGCCGGCCTGGCCGAGCCTGCGGCGGGCCTGGGAGGCTTGGGGGGCCTGCGGAGTCGAAGATCCGGCAAGGCGAGCTGGCATGGCGGTGGCAGGGGGTCGGTTCACAAGGTCGCCCTTGGCGGCATTCAGCATCCTGCCAACTGGCTCCGATCAGGGCCTTGGCGTGCGGCGGGGTTCGGGCACCGGCTGGTCGGATTCGGGCCTGGGCCAGCGGGTCACGACCCGGTGGTAGGTCACCGGTGCGCTCGAAAGCCACAGCACCGCCCGCAATCCATCGGTGACATAGGGGTCGCCCGTGTAGTTCCTGCGGGGATGGTCCCAGGTGGAGACGCCCACACCCGGCACAAAATTGAAGCTGTGCAGGCTTTCTGAAAAGAACAAATCCTGCATCAGATACCAACGGGTTTCATCCACCTCGGCATCAATTTTGTGGGTGGTCAGGGTCCGTGTGGTTAGCCGTACGCCGATGTCACGGCTGATTTGTCCCACCCATACTGGCTGGCTCCGCAGGGTCACGGGGGCCAACCAGAGCCGCATGTGGTTGCGCTGGTTGACATTGCCCCGCGCTTTCTGAAGGGCAATGTCCTGGGGCCGCCCAAATAAGTAAAGCGAGGACACCGGCGAGTAGCGATAGGGCCGGCCCAGCAGGGACGACACCAGCGTGCGCCAAGCGGAGGTGACCGAAAGGGTCTGGGTGACGTGCCAGTCGCGCCGCGCCAGGGGCGGCAACACCGTGTTGGCGGAGCCGATCAAGACGATGTTGAGGGGATCGGCGGGAGTGCGGCGATCGCCGCCGAGGGTGCAACAGGGCAGGGTTGCGAGCCAGCGCCGGAAGGCTGCCTCCTGAAGATCCTGCTGGCGAGCGGGGGCCGAGAGGTGCTCCCAGTTGACCCTTTGGAAATCCGTGCGCAGCCCCGGCACCTTGGCCAGAAAGGGAAAGCGGCGGACCTTGCGCTGCCCGGGAGCCACTAACTCAACGTTGGCGTATTTGAGCCCTTCGTCGCGGTTGGTGAAGACGTAGCCGCTCACCGTGCCCCCCGGTTCCACCGCCTCGGGCAGATCCAGGCCCCGTAGACGTTGGTCGAGGCGGAGGTTGCCGGCGGGGTCGAACCAGCGGTGACCTTTCCAGGCCACCTCATGGGGGGAGAAGTAGTCGTCGTCGATGGTGATGGGGGGGATGTAATACCGCACTGCTTCGCGATTGCGCACCCTCACCCACACCGGCTGAATGCCGGCTTTGGTGATGTCAAACCCCACCAGCCCATTCGCCTCGGCGGCGCTCAGGGCCGCCAGATCCACGGTCACCCCCTGGGCGGTACGCCGTTCGGCCCGATGCAGGATCGGCTGGGGATCAAAGCGATCCTGGGGTAACGGTCGGCAGCCGTTCAGGGAGAAGGGGAGGAGTGCAGGCACCAGCAAAGGCACCAGGAGCAGCCGGGCCCTGGGCCAGGGGGCGCCTGGCAGGGACCAGCGGGATGGCCGCACTCGGGCGATCACGGGCTCGTGCGACACAGGCAGACCGAACTGGACCCCATCGGTTGGCTCATTCCAGCTGCAGAACGCCCTTGGTCCGTTCGCGGCGCAGCTGATCCTGGGCCTGGAACTTGGCCATGCAGTTGCCCCTTGGTGTCAGCAGACAGCTGACGTAGTCGGCGGCCTGGGTGAGGGCGGCCCGCAGCGCCTTGGCGGCCGGCGTGCGTTGGGCCTCGCTGCTGCTGTTTCCGAAGTTGAGGGTCCCGGCCGCCCCCGTCAACACCTGGCCGGTGCGGCCCATGTTGGGGGCCATCAGCAGGGCTGCGCCGGCGAGGGGCAACAGGCTGAAGCCGGTTTCCTTGGCGGAGGCCCCATTGCTGGCCCGCCCCTCCACGGTGCGGGAGCCCACGACTTCGCCGCTGCTGCTGTCCACGACCCGGATGTCGATGGCCACGTAGTCCTTGGTTTCGACCTGCTGTTGGTTCTTGCCAAACCCCATCAAACCGAAGGAGTTGCCGGCGCTTTTGGCCTCGACGTTGGAGTCGTAGGAGGTGACGGTGCCAAGCACGATGTATCGGGCGCCCGTCATCTGGCCCTTGCGGGCCGCATTGCCGTTCTTGCGTACCAGGCCAAGTTCGGCCATCTGTTGCTCCGAGAGCACCTCCTTGGTGTTGTTGCGTTCCACCACCTGGAGTTCGCCGGTGGCCGAAAGTTCGTTGCTGAGGGCATGGGCCAGATCGTTGGCCACGGGCCCCTGCCACCACCAGGTGGGCTGGGTAACGCTGTTCTTGAAATCGGGCACCGACACGGTCGGCAGGCCCCGACCCCCCTGGGCCCAGGCGGCCGGGGCCCAGAACGCCGGCATCCAGGTGGCCGGCACCGCCAGGGCCAGGCCGAACACCAGCCCCAGGCCGCCGGGACGGCTCCGGGGGGAGAGTTCGGGCCCCTTGGGCGCGGCTGGAAAACGGAGGTTCCGCACAGAACGACAGGGAGAAGGGTTCTTAGTTTGCAGTGGCATCCGAGGGTCCGCCAGTGGCCAAAGTGCCTGGGGAAAAACGATTTCCGTAGCGTCCCGCACCCAATGCCAGCCTTACCCTGGGTTCACTGGTTGTTTCTACGGATTGATTGGATCCGGTGGGTTGAATGACAAGCACTTTGCCTTCGCGCCCAGAGTCTGAGCGTTGGGAGATCCAGGAGCGACGACAGCACCCGCCGGCACGGCCGGCACCGATGTTTGAGATGATTCCCTATGAGAAGTTTCGCGATACTCCAGCGGTCCGATTTTTTGATATCACCATTCCCACGTCCAATGCCCGTGACATGGTCGTCCATAGCGGTCCGGCGGTGAGCCCCCCTGACGATGGTGAATCTGGCGCCTGGCAGTTCTATCTGCATCCCCATCAAGAAGACAACCTATTGGCCATGCATGGGGGGCGTACTTTCTATCTCGTTAATCTGGGTTGGAATTATCCGTTCCATATCGTGCGCCTTGATTGTCGCGGTGACATCCTGCGGATTCCCCCTGGCACCTTCCACCGTTCGGTCTCCGATCCCGATGGTTCCCTGGTGTTGAATCAGGCGGTTCGGGAGGAGGGGGCCAGCCTGTTACGTGAATTTCGGGTGTACAACAGCCACCGCATTCCCCGCCTCTTCGCTGTCACCTCCAAGACCGCACCCCTGCCGAAGCTGCACGGTGTGAGCTGGTGAGTTTCAGCCCCGTTACCCCCGGCTCCCAGGGGCGCAGGACCTCAGCCCAGCCTGAGGTCCACCGTCACCGCATCGTTCCGGCGGCGCCCCTGCCAGGGCGGGCTGCTCCAGGCCACTATGTCAGGACTGGGATGGTCTGATTCAGCAAAGGCCAACCCGTGCCCCCCCAGCGTAAAGAGTTGCTGTTCTTTGGATCCACGGACCACCAGGTTAAGGGGCCAGTGGGGCTCAATCGCCGGATGCAGACAGGGATAAAGCCGCTGCTGGCGATAACGTACTGCCAACACTTCTGGCGTCATGGCCAGTTCCAGGGGCCGATCATTGAGCATCAATCGGTAGTGCCTCCGGAAGGCGGCGTTAGCTTCCACCTCAAAGCGGCGTAGGGATCCATCAATGAAGCGACTGGTGAAGCCTCCCTCGCGGGGAAAATCACAAATCAGGGGCCAGGGTTCCAGGGCTGGCCGCAGAATTAATTCAGGGAAGTCTTGATTGTCTTCGACCGGTTCTGGGCCCCGCCAATGCAGCAGCGGCGGAAAGCGCCATTGCCAGAGTTCTCGAAAGGGTGCGGCATCGAGTTCGAATCCGTCGTTGGCCAGTTCCGCCAGGATCGTCTCCAGATCAGCCCACAGTTGGCTCGGCAGCAATTGGCGATCATGGAGCCCCTCGCCCCAGTCCTTGAGGGCGGCGGGTCGATGGCGGGGATCCAGCAGGTGGGCGGCGAGGGCACTCCAGAGCAGGGCAATCGCACTGGTCCAGGTCTGGTTCGGCAGGCTTTCCAGGGCCCGGAATTCGATCAAGCCCAGGCAGCCGGCCGGGGTGCCTGGATTCCAGAATTTGTCGAAGCTGATTTCACTGCGGTGGTTGTTGCCGCTGCGGTCGGCATGCAGATGGCGCAGGGTTTCGCCGATCAGGCCCCGGTGATCCCCACTGGCCTCCAACGAAGCGGTTCCATCGGCGGCTTCGATGGCCCGATAGGCCAGCTCCAGATCGAAAAGTTCCCCTGCGGCTTCATCCGGTCGGGGAGCCTGGGAGGCAGGCCCCACCCCCAGTCCACTGAAGAGATAGGCCAGGGCAGGGTGGTGTTGCCAGTAGCGCAGCACCCCCACCAACCAGGCGGGCCGCGAGAAAAACGGATTGCTGGCCAGGTTCGGCCCGCCCCAGAGCAGGTGGTTGCCGCCCCCCGTTCCCTGCTGCTGCCCCTCGGGCGTCACCTTCCAACTGCGCAGCCCCAGGGAGCCAGCGGACACCTCCAGCCGTCGCAGCCAGGTGTCGTAATCCCGCCAGCCGTGGCACACCGGCAGGTTGATCTCCAGAACCCCTGGATCGGCGGTCAGCCCCAGCACCTGCCAGCGATCGTCCAGGTCACTGGGCAACATGCCCCCCAGGCCCGGGGCCGCCAGGCCCCCCAGGCTGTCAGCGACGGCCTGCAGCAGGGTCACCAGGGGCCGCCGCATGAGGGGCGGCAGAAACAGATCCCACTGGTCGTCCTGCAGTTCGAGGGTGAGCACCTGGCGGGGCACCTCCTCGGGGAAGTGCTCTAGGGGCAGTCGCAGCCCCGCCGGTCCTTGGGCCCGACTGAGTTCGCAGAGGCGGTCTTCCAGGGGCCAGGCCACCGCTTTCCAGGGGATTGGTTCGGAGTCGTTCTCACCCAAGGGTTCGTCCGCCGTCAGGGGAACGGCCCAGGTGCGGCGCCTCGGATCCAGGGGATCGCGGAGTTCCAGGGGCTGCAAGGGCACCCCCAGCCGCTGGCCCAGGTCCTCCAGCCAGGCCCGTGCTTGTTCAGGGGCTAAAACGGCGCCCCGCTCTCCGGGTTGGGTGGGTTCAGGCCAGCGCACCGGTGGGATGCCATCGCTGCCGGTGAACAGGCGCAGGGCCCAGCGGGGGTTCACCTCGCCTTCGTAACGTTTGCCAGGGCAGAACAGCAGGGTGCTTCCGGGCCAGCCATCCCGCTGCAGGATCTGGGCCAGAAGGCGGGCCAGGGGCAGTTTTGTGGGCCCGTCGGCGGTGATGCTCCATTCGGGCCCTTCGGGGTTGAGGGGCACCACCGTCGGTTCCCCCCCCAGGGTCAGCCGCACCCCTTGGGCCCGAAACCGGCGTTCCACGTCCTGCGCCACCGTTTCCATCCAGTTGGGAGCTGGTGCGCTGAGGGGTAACGGGGAGTTCGGCAAGCTAAGCATCGGTGCACTTTTTAACATCATGATCTCTATAGGGTTCTGAGGCCAAAGGCCATCAGACACTGCAGGACATGACCGGCACCGGTTCCACGTTCCAGATGCGGGCAGCGTATTCCCGAATCGAGCGGTCCGAGCTGAAGAAGCCACAGCGGGCGGTGTTCAGCACCGACATCGTGCCCCAACGTTGCTGGTCGGGCCAGACCCCATCCACTTCATTTTGGGCGCGGCGATAGTCGCCGATATCGGCCATCACCCGGAACGGATCTTGGCCGCAGAGGTTGGCAAGCAGGGGATGGAACAGTTGGCGGTCCCCTTCGCTGAAATGACCCGAACCGATCAGGTCAATGGCCTCTTTGGTGACGGGGTCATTCTCCAGCCAGGGCATTGGGTGATAACCATTGCGGTTGATGGCGGCGAGTTCGGCGGCCGTATGGCCAAACAGGAAAAAGTTATCGGCGCCCACATGGTCGCGGATCTCGATGTTGGCGCCATCGAGGGTGCCAATGGTCAGGGCACCGTTAAGGGCCATTTTCATGTTGCCGGTGCCTGATGCCTCCATGCCGGCGGTGGAAATCTGTTCCGAGAGGTCGACGGCGGGGTAGATGCGTTGGCCCAGGCTGACGTTGAAGTTGGGTAAAAAGACCACCTTGAGGCGCCCCCCCATGGCTGGATCGATATTGACAATGTCGGCAATCCCGACGATGAGTCGAATGATTAACTTGGCCATGGCATAGCCCGGAGCCGCCTTGCCGCCAAAGATCACCGTGCGCGCCGGCAGATCTTCCCCAGCCCGAATCCTTAGGTAACGTTCGACCAGATGCAGGGCTGCCAGGTGCTGGCGCTTGTATTCGTGGATGCGCTTCACCTGAACATCGAAAAGGCTGGTTGGGTCGACAAGTACACCAGAATGCTGGTGGATCGTGGTCGCCAGCCGTTCCTTGGCCTGGCGACGCACCCCCTGCCAGCGCTCCAGGAAGGCGGGGTCCTGGGCCAAGGGCTCCAGGCCCTTGAGGGCATCCAGATCCCGCCGCCAGCCCTCTCCCAGGCTGGAGTCCAGCAATTCGGCCAGGGGCGGATTGGCGACGGCGAGCCAGCGGCGTGGGGTGACCCCGTTGGTGATATTGGTAAATCGCTCCGGCCAGAGGGTGGCGAAATCATGGAACAGTTCTTGGCGGAGTAGATCACTGTGCAGCTGGGCCACACCGTTCACCTTGTGACTTCCAACGATGGCCAGGTGGGCCATGCGCACCCGCCGCTGGGGACCTTCCTGGATCAGGGAAAGCTTTTCCAATAGGGCCGGGTTACCGGGATGGCGCAGGCGCACCACCTTGAGGAAGCGGGCATTGATTTCACAGATGATCTCCAACTGTCTGGGCAGCAGTTGTTCAAAAAGCTCCAGGCTCCAGGCCTCAAGAGCTTCCGGTAAGAGGGTGTGGTTGGTGTAGCTGATTGTGGCCGTGGTAATGGTCCAGGCCGAATCCCAGTCTAAGCCGTGCTCATCGATGAGCAGACGCATTAACTCCGCCACAGTGATGGCGGGATGGGTGTCATTGAGTTGAATGGCATATTTAAGGTGGAATTCGCTAATCGGTAGGCCTTGCCCCTTGAGAATCCGGAACATATCCTGCAGGGAGCAGCTCACAAAGAAAATCTGCTGACTGAGCCGCAACCGCTTGCCCTGTTCCAGTTCGTCATTGGGATAAAGCACCTTGGACAGGGTTTCCGACTGCACCTTCTGGAGGACGGCCCTGGTGTAATCCCCGGCATTAAAAGATGCAAAGTCGAAGGCATCAGGGGCCTGGGCCGACCACAACCGCAGGGTGTTGGCGGTGTGCACGCCGCAGCCGAGGATCGGGGTGTCGTAGGCAACCCCCATTACGGTGTGGCCGCCGATCTGAACCGGGTAGCTCCATTCCGGCCGGATCACCTCCCAGGGATTGCCGCAGGCCAGCCAGGGGTCGGTGCTTTCCTGTTGCCCTGCCGAGCCGATCTGTTGGCGGAAAATGCCGAATTCGTAGCGGATGCCGTAGCCGATCGCGGGCAGCTCAAGGCTGGCCATCGATTCCTGGAAGCAGGCCGCCAGGCGCCCCAGGCCGCCATTGCCCAAGCCTGGTTCCGGCTCCTCATCAATCAGCTCTTCCAGCGAGAGGCCCAGGTTGCGGCAGGCCGCCTCGGCATCGGCCCGGATGCCCAGGTTCACCAGGTTGTTCTCCAGGTGGGGCCCGAGCAGGTACTCGGCTGAGAGGTAGATGGCGGTGCGCACATGGGCGCGGGTGTAGGTCTCGACCGTATCCACCCAGTTCTGCAGCAGCCGGTCGCGCACGGCCAGGGCCAGACATAGGTAGTGGTCATGACGGGTGGCCAGGCTGGGGGATTTGGCCTGGCTAGAGAACAGGTGCCTTCGCATCGCCTCGATTAACCCCTCAGCGGCGGGCGAAGGACGGCGGGCGGAGGGGGTGAGGGCATCCATGGCGGCGAGGGTTTGGGTTGCCCCTTCATCTCCCAATGGTGGTCGAGATGCTGCACCAATGGCTACAGGGCGGGGGCTTCCAACAATTGGATCGGTCCGGAAGCCCCGCCAATCGAATCAGGACGCACCCATTTTGCCGATGGCCAGGTTTTAGATGTAAGGAATTAGCCTAAAATATCGGGCTCAATGCTCCAGTTCATCACGCTTTCCACCGGGTCGGGGCTGGAGAAGCTGCCGTTGATTGCGGCCGTTAGGGAGGGTTTGGAGGAGGTGGCCAGCACGATGTAGCGGTCGTCGATGGCGCCCTTGCCGCTGGGATCGAAGCCGCGCCAGCCGGCGCCGGGCAGGTAGACCTCGGCCCAGGCGTGCAGGTCGTAGACCTTCGGCCGCGGCTCCACTAGGTGATAGCCACTCACGAACCGTGCTGGCAGGCCCACGCAACGGCAGGTTTCGATCATCAGCATCGCCAGGTCGCGGCAGGAGCCCACCCGTTCCTTGAGGGTGCGGCCCGCGGGCCAGGCCGGACCGACGTGGCGCTGGGTGTACTTGACCCGGTCCTGAATGATCTCCACCAGCTGTGGCAAAAAGAGCAGGGCGCGCTGGTTGCTGCCCATCAGGGCCTCCTGGGCCAGGTCCACCGCCGCAGGGTCGTGTTGGCCGTTGGGCAGCCAGCCCTCCAGGGCCCCCATTAGATCGATGTTGAGTTGGCCGGCCGGATAGGGCAGCTGCGGTTCCTGGTTGGCCAGGCAGGCGTCTAGGGGCGGAGCTAGGCCTGTTTGCACCTCGCTGATCGCCTGCACATCCAAGGCTGCGCAGCTGCCCTCGAAGCGGGCCCGCAGAATTTCATCGCCGCTGGCGGCCACCAGGGCATAGATCTGGGCCGGTTCGGGGCTGATGTTGCAGTTAAAGCTGAGTAGTCGCTGGAAGCCGTGGCCGCGGGGTTGGAGGCAGAAGCGATGGGGTCCGAGCAGCACCGGGGCGCTATAGCGGTACGAGAGGGTGTGGGTTAGGCGGGCATGCATGCCGGCTCGGAGCTGGAGGGGTGATCGCTGCTGTCGGCTGGGGCGACGCAGGGGGCGATGAAGTAGCGCTGCTCGATCAGGGTGTGGAGCTGGTTTAGGTCCTGTTGGAGGTGGTCGATCGCCTCATGCAGGCCGCTGGCAACCAGATCATCGATGCAGGTAAAGCTCCAGCGGGCCAGGGTGAGGCCGCTGAGGCACTCGAGTTCATCAGGGGCGCCGGGCACGGTGTTGCTGCGCACGATCCGCAGGGTTTCGCTGATCCGCTCCAGGCAATAGCGCACCGAGCGGGGAAAAACCGGATTGAGCAGCAGGAAACCGGCCACCGCCTCCGGCGCGATCGCCCGCTGCTGCGCTTGCCGAAACATCTGATAGGCGCCGGCGGTGCGCAGCAGGGCGATCCACTGCAGTTCATCGAGCACGCCGCCCACCTTCTCGGGGGAGGGCAGCAGCAGGAAGTACTTCACATCAAGGATGCGGGTGGTTTTTTCGGCCCGCTCCAGCAGCCGACCGAGCCGGCTGAACTGCCAGGAGAGGTCGCGGCTGAGGGTGGCGTCGGTGATGCCGTAGAAGAGCTGGCAGGCGGAGCGAATTTCGCGGAGCTGCTCTTGGGGGGGCTGCTGCCAGAAGCTGGCTTCCTGCAGGCTCCAATAGGTGGCGTTGAGGTGCTCCCACATTTCTGTGGTGAGCACATCGCGGATCTGGCGGGCATTTTCGCGGGCAAAGGCGATGCAATTCACCACGCTGTTGGGGTTGTCTTCCCGGCGCACCAGGAAGTTCACCACGTCTTCGGGGCTGGCAGCGGGGCAAAGTTTGTCGAAGCGGTCGCGCTCTCCGCTGGCATCGATCAGGGGCAGCCAGGGCTCGGCGCTGCCAGGCGGGCAGTCGAGGGCCATGGCCTCGCTTACCTCCACAAAGCGGGAGATGTTTTCGGCCCGCTCCACATAGCGGTTGATCCAGTAGAGCGAATCGGCAACGCGGCTCAGCATGGAATGGGATCCTCCAGGTTGGCGAGCGGGGCTTCGACGCTGGTCTCATCGACGATCCAGGTGTCCTTGCAGCCGCCGCCCTGGGAGGAATTGACCACCAGCGAACCGCGGCGCAGGGCCACCCGTGTCAGTCCGCCGGGGGTCACCCAATCGCCCTTGCCGCGCAGCACGTAGGGGCGCAGGTCCACATGGCAGGGGTAGATC
Organism: Synechococcus sp. UW140; assembly: GCA_945877115.1. Lineage (GTDB taxonomy): Bacteria > Cyanobacteriota > Cyanobacteriia > PCC-6307 > Cyanobiaceae > Cyanobium. Next base: position 18,456 of record CAMCQR010000028.1, read on the forward strand.
TCCCCTTCGCTGAGGGAGGGCACTGTCGACAGCTCCAAGGTTGGCTGGGCGATGAAGTTGCGGGGATCGGCTTCGATCTTGGCGGCGAAGCTGGCGATTTCTTCACGGCTGGCGTGGGGTCCAATCAGCATGCCGTAGCCCCCGGCTTCGGCCACCGATTTCACTACCAGTTCATCAAGGTGGGCAAGCACGTAGGCGCGCTCGTCCTGGCGGGAGCACAGATAGGTGGGCACGTTCTCGATGATCGGCTCCTGGTCCAGGTAATAGCGGATCATCTCGGGCACGTAGGCATAGATGAGTTTGTCATCGGCCACGCCGGTGCCGGGGGCGTTGGCGATCGCCACCCGGCCGGCCCGAAAGGCGCCCATCAGGCCCCGTACCCCCAGCATCGAATCACTGCGAAACACGGCCGGATCGAGAAAATCGTCGTCGATGCGCCGGTAGATCACATCGACCGGCGCCAGTCCGGCGGTGCTGCGCATCCACACCCGATCCGCTTCGCAGACCAGGTCGCGGCCTTCCACCAGCTCGATACCCATTTGTTGGGCAAGGTAGCTGTGCTCGAAGTACGCGCTGTTGAACACTCCGGGGGTGAGCAGCACCACCTTGGGAGCGTCACTCCAGGGAGCGAGGTCCTGGAGGGTGCGCAGCAGGCGGGAGGCGTAATTGTCGATCGGTTGAACGGTGCGGCCAGCGAACAGGCTGGGGAAGATGCGCTTCATCACCCGCCGATTTTCCAGGAAGTAGGCAACTCCTGAGGGGCAGCGCAGGTTGTCTTCCAGCACCCGCCAGGTGCCGTTGCCATCGCGCACCAGATCTAGGCCGGAGATGTGGCACCAGCGCCCCAGGGGTGGGGTCACCCCCTGCATCTGGGGTCGCCAGCCCTGGGAGCTTTCCACATCTTCGCGGGGTACCACCCCATCGGCCATGATGCGTCCGGGGCCGTAGACATCGGCCAAGAAAAGGTCGATCGCCTGCAGGCGTTGGAACAGGCCCCGCTCCAGCCGCTCCCATTCTTGGGCGGCGATCAGGCGGGGCAGGGGATCGAAGGGCAGGATCCGCTCCCCGCCGGTGCTACCGGAATCATTCAGACGAAAGGTGGCACCGAGCCGCTTGAGCAGGGCGGCGGCGGCGGCATGGTTGGAGTTGAGCTGGTCGATCCCCATGCGGCCGAGGGAAGAGAGCAAGGGGCTCAGGGCGGCGCGGGGCTGGTCGGCGGCGCTGAAATACTCGTCGTAGCCTTGGCTGGGGCGGTAATGGGCGAACATGCGGGGACGCCTCGACGCCTGTCCAGGGGCCAGGTGATCCTGCAGGTGCCTACCGCATGGAATTGTGTCCCATGCTACTGAATTAACGGCTTTTAAAGGTGTATGAAGGAAGAATGAAGACCCTACAAGCAGGTTTGCTTGCTTTTGGCCAAATTTTAGGTTTTACAAACCATTCTAGTCAAGGAGCTTTTTTCTGCTAAGTTCTTAAGGGTATTTCAACATTTCCGTTATCCTTCCCCTAATGGCCCTTAAAAAATTCGCGCTCTTTGCCAGGCTGGGTTCAGCTCCAATCACAGCGCTGGCTTTGACTTGCTTGCCAGCAAGAGCCTTGACCGTCACGACTCCTATTCTGAATGCTCCTCAGACCCTTAATACTACAAGTGACGTTGGTCTTTCGTTTCTCAGTTTCAATCAAGCAAACTTTCCTTCAATAACTGGCCTTTCTCCCACTCAAGTTCTGCGACTTAACTCCGTTAAAATACAAACTAAAGGTACTGCAGCAGGTACGTTTACTGTTACTAATCCAAGCACCACTACACCCGTTTCTGTGTCAAGTGGAGCTTTCAATTATCAAGTCCTTGCTAATAATGTTGCTTCCCAAAGCCAAACCCCTTCAAATCAAGCCGCCTCATTAACCAATACAACTGGATCTGTCGCAGTTTCAGTTGCAGGTACTTTATCTACTGCTCCCCCCACCTGCACTCCTCCGGCTTTTAATAATTCTATTATCTTTGGAGGTACTACCTTTTATTATTGCCAAACTGATGGTTCAACTACCTTCACCTTGAATCAACCGGCAACGTCATCTAGCGCTTTTAATTGGTTTGTATCACCCTCAAGTGGCGAAACGAACCCGATTAGCAGTTCCTTTTGGACAACCGGAGTTTCACTCAGCCTTAATTCCAGAATTTCCTTCACCTCCAACCCTACTGCCTTCCCGAATGGTGTCTTATCGCCAGCTAGCCCGGCATTCACCTACCTTCTGAGTACCGCCCCTGCCGATACTTTCCTCACCTACGATTACGACATAGTCGAAGCCATCAGGGTTCCAGCTCCTCTGCCTTTGCTTGGCGCTGCTTTCGGCTTTGGTTTCACCCGCCGTCTTCGTCGGCGCATCCAATCTGCTAGCACCCTTAATTCCTGACTAAGATCGCAAGCTTGCCTAGCTTTGCCCCGATTCACCCTGGTTCTGAAAAGAACCAGGGTTTTTTTGGCTCGCACCACCGCTTTGATGGGCCGCGCTTGCCTTGTCGCTTAAATCTCTTTAATGGGATGTATTTGTAGGTGCTGAGGCGCCAATCCCATCCAATTTTAAGAACCATCTTCCAGGCAAATTGGGCTGTATCTTGGTCAGCACTTTCATCGGTGCGCCACTTAGTGGCTGTCACTAGCATCCATCCCATAGAATCGAGGGTCAGAACTCAACCTTGGGGGATAGCGACGTTTTTTGCCGATAAAATCCTCCAACCGAAGTGTCTTTCTTGGAACCTGATCAAGCACAGCCGCAGCCAACCACGCCTGTTTACGGGGTTGTCGTCGTACTGGTTTCAGCGGCGTTGGCCATGTTTGCGTTGTTTTTGGTAGACGTGGCAGCTGACCTCCTACCTCCCCAGCCCCTGGATCCGCTCTGGCTATTGAGGGCAGCAACGGCCTTGGTCAACGCTCTCAGCATCCCAGTCGTGGGTGTTCTGTTCTTACACCTTGCTGCCGCCCTGGCTCCGCTTACGGATTTGGGCCAGCTCTGTCGTACCTGGGCCAGTCGCGTGGCCACCTGGCTGGCCCTGGTCTTTTTGCTCTTGCTCCCCTTACTGGGCTTTGCCACTTGGCGGGGGATTAGTAATGTTCAGGCCGCCGTTAACGAACGCGTAGAGCTGGTCAACCGCAATGCCGATCGCGTGCGGGCCGCCATTCGCAAGGCTTCCACGCCAAAGGAATTACAGCAATTCATGGTCGCAGAACAGGGCCCATCGGTTAGTGCTGAAGAATTTAATACTCCCTTGCCCACCTTGAAGAAATCAAAGTTGCTATTGGTCAAACAAATTCAATCTTTCTATACCAACCAAATCCCTGGAGTAAAAAACAAGACCTATGAGCCCATCTTCATCCAAACGCTGCGCACAACCTTGCTCGCTTTGGCAGGTTCAGCAGGCTTCGCTGCCCTCGTCTGGAATCCTAAGCGGCAACAGTCCCTGCTGAGAATGCTTCTTGATTATAATGCTAAAATTAATGCGAGAATTGCTTACAAGTTCAGAAGCTTGAAGCCGGTATCCGATGACAAAGGTAGGAATAGCCGTTTAATGCAAAAGTCTCGAAATACAAAACGCCAAACCTTGGTTCGCAACCAGCGCGAAATCGAACAAAGCGAACGTGAAAGAAGCAAGGTCCTGGCTAAATTTGCCCAGGGGCGAGAAAAGAAAAAAAAGAAAGAGCTTGACAGGCAAAAAAAACTAGACCAAGATCGCAAGAATTAAGACTTTGACCCATAATTAGGCCTGCAAACAAAAGCACTCTTGAATTTGCCAGCTCGGTTGGATTGAGCCTATCCAAGAACTTTGCTGTTGTTGCCGAAATCAAGCCTAATGCATCCGTCAAGAGATCTGCTACAGCAAACTCATTCGCCCTCTTGGCTGACAAAAGCCAGTGGCAAGGCTAAGATAATCTTGAGATTTTTTCATGGCTCACGTGGATCAGAATTCCGTAGAGATTAGACAAACTCAGCTGGCCAAAAGTGCCGCAGTGATGCTTAGTGACGGTGCACTCGCCCTTTTTGTAACCTATGCGATTGTAGTTGCTTTTGATATACTGCCGCCCCGATTGTTGGATCCAGCTTGGATGATGAAGCTTGCATTATCCCTATCTGTTAACATGGCGATTCCCCTGGCGGCAATTGCTTTTCTTCAAGTGGCCGCATGGATGGGACCTAAGAACTATTCGATTCAAGCCAGGCGTAATATTTTTGGCAAAATCATTCGATGGGCGATGCTCGGCTTTCTGCTCTTGCTACCCCTAATTGGCTATTCTACCTGGAGCAATGTCAAAGCCATCAAAATTCAAAATCAGACTCAAAAAAATAATGCTAAAGATGCAACAAATCGTTTTGTCGAACTGATAAATACCGCCACTTCCCCCAGCGAATTACAGGTAGGCTTGGCAGCGCTTAAGGGTCCTAACATCCCTAATGAACTACTGAACCAACCCTTGCCTTTACTCAAGCAGCAATCTCTGCTCATCGTCAATCAAGCCTATAAGTCCTTTCTGCTCAATACTGAAAATCGCGCCTCTGCCCAATCCACTGCCTTGTATCTCCAAGCCCTTAAGGCCTTTATCTTATCCCTCATCGGCGCCGTCACGTGTGCTGCCCTCTCCCGCAAAGGCCTCAACATCGAAATGCCAACCTGGTAAGACACCTGTGCAGCCGCTCCACCACTGATGACTATCGAGTCGCCGGGCCAAAGCTTTGGTCGGCCCTGATCAGACGAGACAAGCGATTAAAAAGTAAAAAATATTGCATCTCTGGCTGCCTGAATCGTTGATCCGTAAGGTGGGGAAGATCCTTTGGAACAACACGTTGGCAGCCGGGTGATTAGTGTTGTGTGGCTCCAGTCCTAGTAGAATTAACTTGGAATGGGTAAGGCTGATCTCGACTCTGGGTCGTCCGAGGTCGCTTGAATACTCGTCTTAGCCTTGCTGGGGGTCCTTATTCACTGAACATCGTCGCAGCGGAAATACTTTTGCACAGTTTCCCTAATGTAAGGGTAAACTTTTGGCCAAGCAACGTCCCCCGGGGGACTTTAAAATTTTTCAATTTCTGCGCCAACCCTAATGCCTGCTTCAGACCAGCCGCCAGCACAGATCGGCCTTTCCCCGAATCAATCATCCGAGGATCCCTCCCGTCCTGACAGCGATTCCAGTGGGGCTTTGCTTGGCGATCAAGCCGATGGCGCCCAGGAGAAATCGGATCCAGCAGCCGCCAGTGCCAGCCTTTTCCCCCTAGGGGCGCGATTGGCCAACTTTTCGCGCCTCGCCCTTCCCCTTGGCATTGCACTTGTTACGGTTTACGCGACCAATGTGCTGTCCGGTTTAGTACCGTTGCGCATTCTTGATCCCGGTTGGCAGGTCAAGTCTGTTGTGCTGCTTATCAATAATGTCGGTTTTCCGCTTGTGGCCTTGGGCATTTTTGCCCTGGCCTTCGATCAGGCTGCACAAAATAAGGGGATTGCTTGGGCCTGGCAGCAGATCAAAACCTGGGCCCCGTTGCTTTGCCTGCTTTATTTGCTGATTATTCCCATCTATTTCCGTGCCGTTTGGCAGTCCCGATCGGTGGCGCTTGCAGAACAGCAGGTTGGCATCGGCAAGATTGAGCAGGACTACGCCCGTTTCAAAGACATGGTGCTGTCGATTGATTCGGCCACCAATCTGCGTGCTGCCTTGGCTCAAAACCGTATGGGTGCGCTCAGTGATGCCGATATGGCCTTGCCGCTGCCAACACTGCGCCGCAATCTGTTGGCGGCAGGCCAGGCGGCCCACGACCAAGCCCTTGGAGGCATTCCCAGCATCAATAAACAGCTTATCGGTCAAATTCCCGACATCCTTCGCATCGTCCTAACCTCCCTGGCCGTCTCCGAGGCCTTTGGCGCAGTGGCCCAACCGCGGCAAGGTTTATTCAGTTTTCTGTCCCGACGTAACAGGGGGCTTGGTCGATTTCCTGTTGGGGCGAGCTTCGGAGGCTTGCTCGCCAATTGGCGTCGCTCGTGGCGCAATCGCAGTATGGAGGCTTCCAAGGACCGTCGCGCTCGCCAGCTCAGCGCCCAGCGCAAGAAAATCAAGGCCGAGGCCGACCGCAACAGGGCCAATGCCCGCAAGGCTCGCCGCTGAAGTAAGCAAGACCCGAATTTTTGCCTCGAAGCTGCTTGGCAACCTCTTGGCGTCGGGTCAACGCCCTTCCGTTTCCACTTCCTCGCCTGCTTGGTGCTGCTCATTCAGCGCCCAGCAGGTTTTTTTGGGGCCTAAGGCAGCCCCCATCACGCCCTGTCGCCGCCAGTGGCCCTTGGCTTTGCTTCCGCTTTGGTAAGCAAATCCCGATAACCGGCATCAAGTCGCTTCTTAAGCTCTTCTTCTGCTATGTTGGCTTGGCTTGGCCTCGACCTAGGCGTCCAGGCCCCTTAATTCCCCATCTCAAGGCCAATCCCATGCTCCGTATTCCCCAATTGCTCAAGAGTCCGCAGGGTCTTGTTTTAGGTTTTTGCGGCTTGGCTGCGGTAGTTGTCGCTGGACCCCAGCAAGCTCAAGCCGTTTCCATTTCATTCACTTCGGTTCAGCAGCCTTCGCTTTGCCCTTCTGGCACCTGCATTTTTGATGTTGTGGCAACATCACCCATCACCTACGCCCAGTTAAATACTGCCTATCCGCCTTCAGGTCCAATTAATTATAATTATAATTTCTCTAATACCGTAATATCTTCCGCGTTTGCCACCGCCTATCAAGCCCAGCTGGACTATGCGTCAAACCCTGCTAACAACGGAATTACTCCCGCTTTTGGCGAGCTTCCTGCCTCGCCTTCAACTGGGAATCCTCCAGTTGGTATTGCTGGCGGCCCGCTCTTCTTCACAGGAATAAGCACAACAAGCTTTGGCGCTTTTGGCACCGTTAACCAAGCCAACGGTCAGTACTTTAATGGCAATTCTTCAAATTTCTCTTCCAACATAAGCGGTACAGGTGGCTTGGCAGCTGTTACAAGCCAAATGCAAATCTGGGCCGTTTACAAGTGCATCGACGGTTCTTGCGTTCCTGTTCCAAGCCCCCTGCCGATCCTCGGTGCCAGCGCAGCTTTTGGTTACAGTCGTCGCCTGCGTAACAGGTTGCAAGCCTCCAAAGCCTGATCTTTATCAGTCTGATTCCCGTATAGCAATCACAACCGCTGATCCACCAAGATCGGCGGTTTTTTTGTTTTCCAATCGGCACCTGAAGTCTCATGCCCCTTGCGGCCTTGCTTCGTCAGTGGAATCAGGCAGAGGAAAGCTTTGATCGAAATAGCGGCGCGCCGAAATTCATTGGACCAGCTGGGTCTTGCATTTGCCTCCAAACGCGTTACATTCTTGCCCCAAGTTGTGCGCCCAAAGGGCATCGCGCATAGCGCTAAAACCAAGGCCAGTAAAGGGGGCTATAGAATTTCTTTGTGAATACCACGGATATGATTAAGGGTCGGGACGGATAAATCCAAAGCAGGCATAAAGCATTGCCGCCGGAAATTCTCCATACTTATTAAGTAACTAGGTAGACTTGATTAAGGAATTATGTGTTTTGCCGGAATTGGGTCCCTTCTCTTTAGTTTGCTACGGATCCGATGACAGCGCCCATGTTCTCTCTTAATACATTATTGCGCCCTTATCTGAAAGGCTTCATTGCCGGTGTTGGCTTGGCAGCAATCACGGCCGTGGCATCCCAACCCGCCGATGCCGTCAGCCTGACCTTCAATTCCACCAATATTCCTGGGCTGTGTCCGTCGGGAAGCTGTACCTATGATGTCTTGACGACATCCGATGTGCCCCCCTTCGCGCCCCCCTTTCCCGCAGCCCCTATCACATATCCAACCCTGAGCAGTCTGCCGCTCAATGGATATAGTTATCAATTCATTGATGCCGCCACCGCAGCATTGTTTGCCACGGCCTATAATTCTTCGTCGGCTGATGCCGTTTTAAAAACAGCCAATAATGGTGTACTTGGTGAAAAGCCTTCGAATCCAAATGCATCCGGTGGCCCATTATTCTATACTTCTAATAGTGTCTTATCCTTCGGCAACGGTACGGTGACTCAGGCGATCGGTCAGTATTTCTCAACTGGCGCTGCCGTTAATTTCAGTTCCACCGTTTCCGGCACCGGCGTCTTCAGCCCTGCCCAACCCCAGTTGCAGGTCTGGTCGATCTTTAAGTGCACCTCGGGTAGTTGTTTACCGACTCCTCCTCCCCCTAACGCTCCTGTTCCCGCCCCTCTGCCGCTCCTTGGCGTTGGCGCAGCATTTAGTTACAGCCGTCGCCTGCGGCAGCGCGCTGCCCGTCTCCAAGGCTAAATGATCAGGCTTTAGAATTTTTGTTGCGCTTTAGTTTTTCTATTCGCCATTGATCCATGGGTCAGTGGCGAATTTTTCTGCCTAGTTTGTTTGCTGAACGGGGTTTTGCCAGGCCCTTGCCATGGTGCCGCCGAGTGCCTCATCAACGCCTTGGCAGCTGCTGGGGCGATTTGGGCCAGCAGGCCCCTTGTTTAGGCAGCAATTCCGAGGAATGGATCGTTGTTGCGCTGGATTTCCTGCAGATTGATGCAGACTCAAAGCTTAAGAATAGCTGAATTAAAGGCATTTGTTTATCGTGCTTTTAGGTATCGGGATAAATACTTAAGCTTGCAGGTTCTTTGCTTAAGTAAATATGGATTTGCCGGCATTCCTGGGTTCGGTCGGTAATTTACGTTGGCAACGTCAATAGCAAATGATCCTAACCACTACTTCGCCCCTAAACAGGCCCCAAGTTTTTGTTGGTTTGATTGGATTGTGCGCCCTTGGGCTTTCCATGGGTCAGCCTGCCAAAGCTGTCACTGTTTCGCTTTCGTCTGCTCAGGCTCCCTTCGTCTGTCCCTCGGGAGTCTGCGTATTTGACGTTCTAACCACTTCGGACGTGCCCCCTGGCCCAGGCCCCTTCCCTTCGGCTCCAATTACCTACGCCACGCTTAGTTCAGGTAGTTATCCCTTAAACGGCTATAGCTATCAATTTAACAATGCCAGTGCGGCATCGTCTTTTTCCACCGCCTACAACGCCTCTAACGCGCCTGCGATTCTCAAGCAGTCCAATGACAAATCCCAATCCCTGGGTGAAGAGCCGGCTAATCCGGATAAGGGTGGTGGTCCCTTGTTCTTTACGGGAGTAGGCACCTTCTCTTTCCCTGGAGTGGGCACCCTGACGACGGCCAATGGCCAGTATTTCACTGGCAAAGCTTCCAACAACTTCAATTCCAACATCTCCGGAACAGGCTCCTTTGAAGGGACGGATCCCCAGCTACAGGTTTGGGGCTTGTACAAGTGCACCTCGGGTAGTTGTGCTCCTGGTATTGCCGTTCCCGCCCCCTTGCCCATGCTTGGCATCGGTGCCGCCTTCGGCTATAGCCGCCGCCTGCGTCAGCGCTTGAACCGCCAGCTTGGTTGATTGACCTCGTCAACTGCGCCTAGGCCGAAGACGCAATATAAATAACCCGCTAACTTTTGTTGGCGGGTTTTTTGTGGCTCGTTCTTGACTGCGGTGCTCTATCAGCTCGCACCCTGCAAACCTTCAAAGCAGGAAATAAAGCTGGGCCATCGGTAGCGTTTCGGCTGGCTCGCAGGCCAGCAATTCACCATCGGCAAAGACTTCGTAGGTCTGGGGATCCACCTCCACTTTGGGTGTGGCGCTGTTGTTGCGCATCGCCGCCTTACCGATGGCGCGGGTGTTCACCACCGGTACGCAGGTTCGCTTCAGCCCTAACCGCCTGGGCAGATCGGCATCAAGACAAGCCTGGCTCACAAAGGTGAGGCAGCTGGGGGCCAGGGCCCCACCGAAGGCGGCAAACATGGGTCGGCCATGGACAGGCCCGGGGGTGGGGATCGAGGCATTGGCGTCCCCCATCTGTGCCCAGACGATCGAGCCGCCCTTGAGCACCAGTTCCGGTTTCACGCCGAAGAAACCCGGCTTCCACAGCACCAGATCCGCCAGCTTGCCCACTTCCACCGATCCCACCTGGCTGTCGACACCGTGGGCGATCGCCGGGTTGATGGTGACCTTGGCGATGTAGCGCTTCAGGCGCTTGTTGTCATTGCGCTGGCTGTCACCGTCCAGCGGTCCCCGTTGCACCTTCATCTTGTGGGCTGTCTGGAAGGTGCGAGTGATCACTTCCCCCACCCGCCCCATCGCCTGGGAGTCGCTGGCAATGATGCTGAAGGCGCCCAAATCGTGGAGGATGTCTTCGGCGGC